>CALCCE010000049.1 GCA_937899835.1 uncultured Flavobacteriales bacterium
ACGATCTTGGTCACGGTGCAATTAGAATAGCTAAATAAGCCTTCTGATTAGAGTTGACGTACCCAGGTTCCGTTAGCAGTCCAGTCGTTAGAAGCTTGAACAGCACCTTTGAACGGAGCAGACTCAAACCAAGAATCAAGTGCGGTAGATGGATCTGCAGCGTTGGCATCGTCAAAAGTTCCCACGTATCCGGTCAAACCTGGATCGTTGGTGGTGTTAGATGCATCATTGGCGAAATCAGCAGCATCTTTGAAATCATCTCCACCGGCACCGAAAGATACGCCGTTAGCCCATACCAAAGAGCCATCAGCTACGTTCATGAAGGTTTGGTCGTTAGACACACGCACACCGTGGTTTGGAGCGTTTACAACGATACAGTTGTGGAAGTTACCCTTGGTTCCTTCACGCAAACGCATACCGGTGTTTGAGCCATCACCGTCGTCAGCCATTACGATGGTTACGTTGGCAACTTTAGGCTGCGAGTAAGGAGTAGCAGTGTTGTCGTCACCGTTGTTGTCACCTTCGAAACCGCGGTCACCGATGATGCCATCTTGGTGTACTACCCAGTATTGGCCGTTTCCACGCCATCCGTGAGTCCAGTCGAAAGAATCGTCACCAGCACCCATTACACAGGCCCAACGTACAGACACCATACCACCGAAGAATTCGATGCCATCGTCAGCACACTTATAGGTTTGTACGTACTCAATGGTAGTTCCGCTTCCTACAGCGTTTAAAGTTAAACCGTTCAATTCGTCGTCAGTAGCACAAAGTAAACCAGCGAACTCAATACGCAGGTAACGGATCGTTCCAGAGTTGTCCGCATCGTTGCTACCACCGTAAACACCTGACCCACATTCTGCCTCAGCAGTAGTACCGTTGTTGATTTCGCCGTAACCGTTTACTATCAAGCCACCCCAAGAACCAGGAGACTCGGTGAAAGAAGACATTACGATAGGGTTGTTTGCAGTTCCTTGTGCATCAATTTTTGCACCTTGGGAAATGACCAGGAAATCGGTAGCTCCACCAGGAGTTGCAAAAATGTTGGTACCCTCTTGGATGGTCAGCGTGTTACCATTATCTACGAATACCCCACCGTCGATCAGCCACTGATCTGAGTTGCTCATGGTGAAGTTGTCATCAATAATTCCAGAAACTTTTTTGTAGGTAGTAGTACCAATCACTTCAGAAGAGACGGTATAGGTGGGTGCAAATTCGCAAGAACCATCGTCGTCGTCAGCGTCTTCGTCGTAGTTGGTAGCATTTGGGTCAGTACATCCGTCTTTACCACAGGATGTGGTAAACAATCCCAATACACTCAAGCACAGCAGAATGCTAAAGAATTGTTTAATGTTCGATTTTTTCATCTTCTTAGAGTTAGAATACTTTATTGGTTGAAATGACTGTGCGAAGAAAGAAAGGGTGCGTTATTTGGGCTTGAACCACCAGTTATTTAAAAGTTAAGAGTACTTAAGGGGGAGCTTAACATTTCTAATATTTCCATAATGAATAGCAAACTGTGGAAGTAAATCTGTTTTTAAGATCGATCTGTCACAGTTTTGGGTAGTAGTTGGGTGATTCCCTGATCTTTAGCAAATAAAAAAAGTCGGACACAATGCCGACTTTTCTGTAAATTATTATGTGGTGTGGTAAGCTGATTAAAAGATATCGTAAGTAAGACTAACTCCGTAAACCGCTCCCCGACGAAAGGAGTTTACTTCCACATTAGGTCTTCCTGGTTCTCCAGCTTCTTGCTCCCGCTTGATGGCTGGATTCAGAATGTTGCGAGCAGAGAAGCGGACCCCTAAATGTTCGCCCAATTTGTTTTGCCATACGATGTTCACGGTGTTTACTGGCAACTCATAAATGTCGCCGATACCCTGAGCGCCTACAGCGTTCAATCGACGACCAAATACATTGTAAGAAAGGGTAACCGTGGTTTTGTAGCGTTCTGAAAAGCGCTTGTCGTAGGTGAGGTCCAAATTAACGAGATAAGGAGAAGCTCCCTGCAGGGGACGATCGTTGTTGGTTTGAATGGCCGTTGCTCCTCCTACGGTAACACTGTCGCCAATGGTCACTTGCGAATACAGGTAAGAAGCATTGAAACCAACACTCCAGGCTCCCAGGAAGGTACTATCTCCATAGAAAGAACTCAACTTCTTACGCAATTCGAGCTCCAATCCGGCTACGGTAGCACTTTCAGAGTTTACATAAGAAGACAACTGACCCGAGGCGGTAGCAATTCTGGTTTTCTCAATCGGGTTGGTCAAGGTTTTGGCAAAGGCAGTAACCGCGATGAGTTCGCCGTTGTTGGGGTAGCGCTCGTACTTCAAATCAAAGTTGGTGTTGGTACCGTTGATCAAGTCAGGGTTACCAACGATTTGCTCACCGGCAAAGAACTCGATGTACTGAAAAGGAGCTACTTCTTTAAATCCTGGGCGAGAAATGGTTTGACTGGCTGCGGCACGGAGTTGTGCTTTTTCGCTAAACTCATATTTAGATATAAAGCTTGGCAGGATATAATTTTCGTTGATGCGCTCAACCCGGATGATAGTAGGCGTTACCTGATCGCGGAAAGTAATTTTTTGGTCGCCCAGTTCGAGACGGGCACCCAAAATTACTTGCCAATTGGGCAAAACGTAGGCATCGAACTGACCGTAGAGGGCAGCGATGTCGAGATTGGCACGGTAATCTGAAGCTGGGTTTGCCAACTCTTCAATTCTAAAGGCTAACTGATCGTGAAATTCGTCGTTGAGAAAACTGTCGGGATTCTCTGTGTCTATTCCATCAGGGTAATCGTTGGCAAAATCTTCGAAACGAAAATTATATTGCCAGAAGTCAAACAAGCGTTCTTTGACTTTTTGGTTAACACCGAGAGTGATGCCCATCAAGGTTTTTTCCACCTCGTCGTGATCCCATTTCAGTTTGTAGTTCACCTCAGTCATCACTGTATTTTCTGTTTCGTCGAGGTCGCTGTAAAACCGGTGGTTGTCGTTCAGATCTCTTACGTTCAGTAGGTAGTTTTCACGAGTATCGCCTTCGTTGTAGAACCACACCAACTGCCTGCGATCTGGTTCTTTGCTGGTGGCATTGTTAAGCATGTACGACCACTTAATGTTCAATCGGTCGTTGATGCCAAAACCATGATAACCGCTCAATTGGTGCGCTGTTAAGCGGTTTTCGCGGTAAGTATACCGACGAGTAAAAATCAGTCGATCATCATCAAAGTGAAAGCCATCGGTTTCCCGGGATTGGTCCGAGCTTTGGTTGGCAAGCAAAAAGTTATAGGTGATGGTTTGGTTTTTCTTGATTTTAAACAACACATTGGCCAGGGCCGAGCTAGTGGTGTTGCGCACGTAATTGTCTACATCATAATTGATCCGGATTTCGTTTTGCTTGTTGACAATCCGGTACAAACCTTCCTGGCGGCTCGTAGAGTTATTGTGCGATAGCAAGAACAACACTCCAATTCCAGAACCTTCAATAATGCTGTCGGTTTCAATGAAGTCTCCCGCCATCATGCCCATGCTGGTGTTGAGTGGAGCATTGATGTATTCCGGGTTGAGGTTTTTTTCGAAGCTTGTGCCCGATCCAGTTTCATCGGTTCGGCTAAAATATTCATCAGTAGCCAAAACATTTTCAGGAACATCACGTGTGCCATCATCAATACCGAAAAAATCAGTGTTACCTCCTTGGTAAGTTTGAAAATTCTGACCGGTGCTCGTAGTGTTCATACCAGTTCCCAAGCTGAACTTCAAGGTCCGGTCTTCAGGATACGACAAGGTTTGAATGTCGATTCCGCCTCCGGCAAAGTCGCCATACATGTCTGCTGTAAAAGCTTTGCGAACAGTAAGGTTGCTTACAATAGCGGTTGGGAAAATGTTGAGCGGAATAACCCGTTTGTCGGGATCGGTGGAGGCCAATGGCATGCCATTGAGGTAGGCACTGTTGTAGCGGTCGCCCATTCCACGCACAAAAACGTGTTTAGAGCCAACAACAGAAACTCCAGAGACTTTGGCCAATCCGGCACTTACGTTGGATGAACCAGTTTTAACCAACTCACGTGAACCGATTTTTTGCTCCAAGGTATTGGCATCTTTTTGCTGCATGAGCAAGATGCTTTCCGACTCGCGTACTGAGCGGCCAACCACTTGAAACTCTTTCAACATTTGGGCATTCTGCGAAAGGTTGACGTTGTGCACTTTGGTTTCTCCGGCAGTAAGGTTAACCGTGGCGGTATCGGAGAAAAGTCCGGTATAACTGGTCACAACGGTGTAAGTGCCCGGAGGCAAGGAAACGGTGTAGTTTCCGTCAAAATCAGTGGTACCACCGCCAACGGTTTCCACAATGAATACGGAGGCGAATGGCAAAGGGCCGAGGTTGGCAGATTCTCCCTGCTCTGTAACGGTTCCTTTTAGTGTGGCGTTTTGGGCGAAGGCGGGTAGTGCGAGGCTTGTCAAAACAACGACAAGTGCTAAAATTTGCTTCTTCATTACCTTTTCTTGTGTAGCGGATAATTTCCGCAGCAAAAGTCGTCCAACCCTCTTTTTCATAGGTGAACTGCGTTTTAACTTTGTGTTAAAGCAGGCCGTTTTTGCGTACCTTTCTTAAATGATAATTAACAATGGGATAACATTTGAGCGAAGCCGAACCGACTAATTTCGAATCGAATTAAACCCCTACAAATGGCCGACAAAAAACACAAAGTGCTCGTGGTTGATGACGAGCCAGATATCCTGGAATTCATCCGTTACAATCTGGAACGAGATGGGTTCGATGTCACCCTATCGAGCAACGGCCGTGAGGCCATTGAGCAAGCCCGAATCGTAAAACCCGATCTCATTCTTTTAGACGTAATGATGCCCGAGATGGATGGCGTGGAAACCTGCGTAGAACTTCGGGAAATCGACGAATTGAAAAACACTTACATCGCTTTTCTAACGGCCCGAAGCGAAGACTATTCACAAATCGCCGGATTCGATGCCGGAGCCGACGATTACATCACCAAACCCATCAAGCCCCGGGTGTTGGTGAGCCGGATCAAAGCCATCCTGAGGAGGAACCAATCCATTGCGGAAAAACCTGCAAGCAGCGAGGTCAAAGGGCTGAAAATTGACCGCGAACGTTACCTTGTTGTTAAGGAAGACCGGGAACTCTCTTTGCCCAAGAAAGAATTTGAATTGTTGGCCTTGCTCATTTCAAGCCCGGGCAAGGTATTTACCCGCGATGTTATCCTGAGTTCGGTATGGGGCGAAGATGTGGTTGTAGGTGATCGTACCATTGATGTCCACATTCGCAAGCTGCGCGAAAAAATTGGTAGCCAGTACATCCGTACTGTAAAGGGTGTAGGCTACAAATTCGAAAGCTAAGATGAAAAGCAATTCCCCGCGCGACATAGCGCTGTTTACTGGTTTGGTGCTGGCGGGGTTAATCACAGCACTGTTCGTTGGTTATGTAAAAGTGGCCGGAGGGCCATTAAACCTCTGGCTGTTGCTGTTGTGTGTGGTATTGGCGTTTGCCATCTCTTATTTTCTGCTGCTTTTTGCTGTGGAGCGCTTCGTTTACAAGAAGATCAAACTCATCTATAAAACCATTCACGAGCTAAAAACCACCCGGTTGGACGAGGACCAAAAGCTGGAACTGGACACGGTAAATCGTGAGGTGATGGATTGGGCCCGCGACAAGCGCAACGAGGTAAAAGAGTTGCGCGACCAAGAAAAGTTTAGAAGAGAGTTTATCGGCAACCTGGCGCACGAACTCAAGACCCCCATTTTTAATGTCCAGGGTTACCTGGGAACGCTGCTTGAAGGTGGATTGGAAGACGACCGCATCAACCGCGACTACCTGACCCGGGCCGACCGCAGCCTCGATCGACTCATTGATCTGGTAGAAGATCTTGACAGCGTTACCAAACTGGAATCGGGCCGCGATCCTATCCACAAAGAGAGAATCAACATTGTAGCAGTTGCTGAAGAAGCTTTTGAGACCTTGGAAATGAAGTCGAAGGAGTCGGAAATCAACCTGCGTTTCAAACAGAAATACGAACGTCCAATATGGGTAATGGCCGACCGCAGCAAGATTCTGCAAGTCATTACCAACCTGGTGGTTAACTCTATTAAATACGGACGCAATGAAGGAGGCGAAACCGAAGTGCGTTTCTTCGACATGGTCAAACACATCCTGGTGGAAGTAGCCGCCGACGGCATTGGCATTTCAGAAGGCCACCTCAACCGGCTTTTCGAACGTTTTTATCGTGTAGACAAAAGTAGGTCTCGCCATGCGGGGGGCACAGGGCTTGGATTGGCCATTGCCAAACACATCATCGATGCCCATCAGCAGAGCATTAACGTGCGCAGCACCGAAGGCGTGGGTTCTACCTTTTCGTTTACGCTACAGAAAGCATAGGGAGGTCAATAGCCAATTACCCTCACCGAATCCAGTTTCAACCGTATTTTCAAAAACTTGCCGAGGCGTTCTTCAACGGCTTCTTGTTCCGCTAATGGTGCATCCGATTTCCAGCGCACAAGGAAAGTAGGAACGGTATCTTGCCGGTCACTAAACGAACATTCAATGGTTGGCGCGTAGGCAAAGCGGTCCATCTGTTCGTACTGAATTTGCAATTCCTGCTCCAGGTCGCGCATGGGCAAAGTGTCTTTTTGAAACCGAATCAGTTGATTCTCCAGGAAACGAATCCGCTCGTCTTTGCTTTCCAGCAACTCCTGATTTTTACGGTAGATGTCTTCGATCACTCCCGTGCGTACGTTTTGAGCCAGTTCGGCCCGTTTTTCATCGGTGAGGTCCTGGGTTTGGTGAATGACGACTCGCGTTTTAGACACCCAAAAAGAGTTGGCCAAACCGTAGTCCATCAATTTGTCGTTGAGCAGTTTCTCTTCTCGTGGAGTAATTTGCTCTCCTAACATGAAGAGGTCGATGTGGCAAAGCGTGTCGTTGTACACCGATTTCATTTCCATCACTTCGGAGCCTTCGAACTTTACATTTTCGGCCACAAAGAGACTTGCCTGACGTTTGAAGTAACTTTCTTGAATGACATTGAAGAAAATGATACCACTTGGGATGAGTACAGCAAAGACAAAAAGTGTGAGGTAGCGCTTCACTTTGCGTTCCCGGGCGGGGTCCATGAACTCTTTCAAGGGAAAATGCAGGTAGCGCACCGTGACTAATGTGGCAATGGCAATAAAAATCGAATTGAGCGAAAAGAGGTAAAAGCCGCCCAGAAAAAACTTAAGCTGGCCGGTGGCAATGCCAAAACCGGCAGTACAAAGGGGCGGCATCAGCGCGGTGGCAATGGCCACTCCCGGCACTACGTTGGATTTTTCACGGCGAGAACCGGCGATAATGCCTGCAAAGCCTCCAAAAAGGGCCACCAAAACATCCAATGGGGTGGGGCTGGTACGCGCCAACAACTCCGATTGGGCTTCGGTCAAGGGCGAAAGGGCAAAATAGAGGGTAGAGGTAACCAGGGCCACCGATACCGCAATGCCCAGGTTTTGCAGCGAACGAAGTAGAAATTTCCAATCGTTGATGCCCACTGCCAGGCCCACTCCAAGAATTGGCCCCATGAGCGGGCTGATGAGCATCGCACCGATGATCACGGCCGTTGAATTGACGTTGAGCCCAATCGAGGCGATGAAGATGGAGAAAATCAAAATCCAAACGTGTACTCCTTTGAACTCCACATCTCGGCGGATGCCCGTGATGGTGCCTTCGTGGTCGGTGCCTTCGGCAATGCTGAGGAGGTCGACCAAAAACTTGCGCAAGGAGCCTACGAATCGGGTAAAGTCTTGCCCCAGGGAGTGGTGCTCCTTGTTGTTGGGCTCCTCATCTGGGGCGGGAAGGGAGGGTGGGTTGGGGTCCAGTTCGCTCATAGTAATTACCAAATTAGAGATTCCGGGCGATGACAAAACCCTCGAACCCCAAAAGTTTCCAGCAATCCACCGTGCAATTCCTGGCAATTACAAATTCAAACCTGTGAAACACGCGGCAAAGTATGGCAGTTAGAAATTGGTGCTTCCCTTGCGGCATTTCAACCAATACCTTTACGAAACCCCCGCGGTAAACCCCACTCGCGCTACGCCTATACCACAAGACGCATCCCCGCTGCCAGCAGCGGTCTGGCTTGGACCACTTACCACACGCAACCCTCGATTTGGGGTAGCCGCATCTAACCACCATTTTTTTAACAAACCCAAATTTAGTTATGAAAAAACCTCATTCTTTTAGCCCAAAGAAGGGTAAAACACATGGCCTGCGATGGTGCCTGTTAGCGGTGTTGCTGCTATCGGCCATCGCTTCCGAAGCAGCAGATTTCTACTGGGATGGCGGTAACTCTACCCTCTGGAGCGACCCCTTGAACTGGCACGTGGGTGCCCAGGCCGGGCCGCAGGCTACTGCGCCCCCTGAAGCTAACGACAATGTCTTTTTCAATCTTGCGGGGCCTTATACCTTGGATATTGATGTCAATACTGCGAAGTGCCGTGATTTTTCGGTGGGTGCAAGTAATATGCTCACCGTCAACTCGGTTTCTGGCAACGTAGAGCTTTGGGTGCACGGAAGCTTTTTCCTGCAAACCAGCACTACCTGGAACTACAACCGCTTTGTGTGGTTCAAAGCCAATTTCGCGGTCACGATCGATCCCAACCTCAACCACTTCAACCGACGGATCTATTTTGATGATCCTAACGGTGTATTTGATGTGGTGAGCCCGTTGTTGTCGTATGATAATGTAGTGCTGCAATCCGGCGAACTCACGTTGCAGGACGGTGGAAATTTCGGTGGCTTTTTCGCTACCAATTCCTCAGCACCTACCTACAACCTGAACCTCAACCCCTCGGCCAACAACCTGGTGTTGTTCAACGACTATGTTCCTGGCGACCCTTGGTCGTATGCCTGGAGCTCTGTTGTGCCGCTGGTACTCAACCAGGATGTCAATTTTGAAATCGAGTGTACGGGAGCAGAAGTCTACTTTTCTTCTCAGGCGCTTGATTTTTCCATCGTTAAAATGACCCATGGCGGCACGGCTGGTTTTACCTACCTCATGGGAGCTGACGCCGGGCTACAAAACAGCTTTTTGTGGTTGAGTTTTCGAGGAAATGCCACTATCCGCAATGATAACCGTATTGTAGGCATGTTGGAGGTGACCCGTGGCGGCTACTATCAGTTTGAGGTGGGCAAAACACAAGACTTTATTGGCTCGGGAACAGTAGCCATTATTACAGCCAACACGCCACCTTGTGCCTACACCAATTTCGAATCGGGAAATGTGAATTGTGTGGCTTCAGCTAGCTCGAAATTCAACAACATGGTTGCACCTACCACTTCATTGGCGTACCTGGCGGTGCGTGGTGTGGAATTGACCAATACCATTCCTGTCATTATGGCTACTCCTGGAATTGACCTGGGCGGAGCCAATGGCTGGACCTTGAACAATCCCGGAAGCTATACTTTTACCTGGACCGGAGGTGGTACCTCGCCCAGTTGGTTTGATGATGGAAACTGGAATCCAGGCGGATCTCCGGGCTGTTTGCCTTCTCCAATTGACGATGTTCGCTTTCTTCCCCCACCAAGTGGAGGGGGTAAAATTGTAGATGTTAACTGGCTCTCTGCCCAGTGCAAAAGCATGGATTGGTCTTCTTCAGGCCCGGGTTGGAACTTGACCAGTTCTTCCGTAGCCAACCGCCTGATGGTGAACGGCTCTATGTCCATGCCGGCTGCGGGTAACATTGCCAATGGAACCTTTATTGGCTTGCTCTACTTTGGAGCCAACCCCGGTGGTGGCACCAATACCATTCTATCGAACACCTACCGTTGGAGAAATGATGTACACTTTGATGGATGTGGCGGTTCCTGGAGAACGCTCGATCAGTTTGAGACTTCTGGTCTGAGTTCCAATATCATTTCCTTCGGAGGTGGTGGAATCATCTACCTCGATCAGGGGTTTTTGGAAGTATCCAACCAAACGGTGCGGTCGCTTGCCTGGTATTCTCGTGGCAACGAAGCGCGTCATTTGCGCATGTTGAATTCCACCATTGAGTTGTTGGGAAAAGAAAATCCGAACTACAACCTCTTTGCCTGGGATTTTAAAGATGGGCACGGTCAAAATAACCTTACCATGCAGTATGGTAACGATGTACAAGGCAGCCACATCATCCTTTACGAAAATGCCAGTTTGGGCTACCGCTTTGCGAGTGGTCAGGTCCTGCACCGGGTAACGTTTGAAAAACCTGGTCGCATCCACGGCAGCAACATCTTCCGCTGGCACGTGCATTTTAAATCAGACGGAACTATTGGGTATCCTCAAAACACCAGTTCCTCTACGGCAAGTAATATTTTCCGCAGGCAATTGCGCTTAGAGCCTGGCAAGGCCTATGTGGTTGAAATCGGAGAAGAACAGCAGTTCATCGGCAACAACAGCACCATTGTCACCAATGGAAGTTGCTCCGAATACACCCAAATTCGTTCCAGCCAACCGAGTGTTTCTACCAAGTTTACCAACCTTTCTGCGGGAACAATTACCATGGATTACTGCATTTTGAAAGACCTGGATGGTACCTCGGGTTCTCATGCTCCTAACTTTCAGTGTAACAATTCATTGGGCTTCAACCTCACCACCGTGCCCTCCGACTGGAATTTGACTGCTCCAACGGCTCCTGCCGCCCTGTATTGGGTAGGAGGTTTGAACGGTTTGTCCAACATCAGCTGGAGCGATCCGGCCAACTGGTCCATTACCCCAGGCGCCTTAAACAATCCATCTAACTGCATTCCAAGTCCGGTTACTGACGCTATTTTTGAAGATAGTGGTTTTCCTGGATCAGGTTCCTACGTAGTGGAAGTAGACGTTTGCAATGCTTACGTACACAACATGATTTGGCGCCTGACCAATTCCAGTGGCATCAATGTGGAGTTCCGGGACAACAATCAGGTAGCCTACTTGTGGGTTTACGGGTATTGGGACATGTGCGATGTGACCAATTGCGGAAGCTTGATCACCAACAACTACGATGCGGCCATTTCATTTGAAACCGATGGTGATCCGATGGACTATTTGTACATGGACCCACCACTGGTGTTCAACAGCGATTTGTACTTCCGGGGTTTGAATAAAACCTGGGTACACCGTTCGGACATCACCACTACCAAAGAAGAATTCCTGGAAGCAGGAAGGCACCACACTGGTGAGCACAACCTTACCGTGGATCGATTCACGGGTTACGACGATGGTATTTTGGACATCGGCGATCCAAGTTCTCCGGTATTTACACTTACCGGAACGGCTATCAATACGCCTTTGCGCTACACTTTTGAGTCTTACGACAACTTTCAGTTGGTCTCTGGCAATTCGGAGGTGATATTCACCAGCAACGACCGGCCTTCTTTGCACCCTGAGCATGGGCTGACTTTTTATAACGTGACTTTCACCTCGCCCACCACGTATGCAGAAGTGTATACCGGCGATGGATCCTCCGTCAACGTGTTCAATGATCTTACCTTCCTGGGAAGTGCTGAGGTGCATTGCAGCAACGAATATTTGGAAGAGTTGGAGTTTAGCCCTGGTAAAACCTACATCATGGAATCCGGTAAAGGGCAGCACTTGATTGGCTATGCCAATTTCAATTCTATCGGAACGAACGGTAACATCATTACCATTTTGGCCAGCGGCACCGGTCCTGGTTTTGAATCCTACATTGTGAAAGATATGCCGCACATATGTATCAACTATGTGAGCATGCGCGACTTTCACAATGGTTCTCCCTATGGCGTTATTGCCTCGGCGGGGTCCAATAGCATCAACTGGCAAAACAACTACGGTTGGACCTTCGCCAGCTTCCCTATGAAGTCTGACGACGATTGCTACTACCCGGAAGTGGTGACCATTTGCGATCAGCAGCCCTTCGATTTTCAGGGAGTGGGTCCTGCGGCCAATATCGTTTCCTGGAGCTGGTGGTTTGCCAACGGTACCGGTACATCTGGGCAAAACCCTACTACTACATTCAATACTCCTGGGTTATACCTGGTGCACTGCGATGTAGTGTTTACTAATGGCATTCATAACCGCTATTTGTACTACCTACAGGTAGATGATTGCTGCCAGCCTTCCAATTCGGTATGGCCAACACAGGCTGGGGTCACCGTTCCTGGTGTGGAATCAGGGCACGATGTGGCAGTAGACCACTTGGACAACGTATACATCTGTGGTCAAAACATTGTAGGTGCTTCATTTGGTCCTTTTTCATTGTCGAACCAGTTTGGTTTTGCGGCCAGTTATGACGAATGCGGAATTGAACGTTGGGCAGTAAGCCTGCCGGGCGAGCCCATCGCCCGTCGTTTGAAATACACCGCAACCGGCAACCGCTTGTACGTGATTACGGACAATGGAGCCAACGGAGTAGACCTTGTGGCTTTGAATGCTACTACAGGTGGAATGATTTGGAATCAAACCATTAATGCTTCTGGTGGTGTATCTGCAGGTTCTGTAGATATTCTGAACGACGATGTTTACATAGTAGGTACCTATACGGGTAGCTTAAGTGTTCCTGGTTTGCCAGCCATTACCTCTTTGAGCAGTATTTCCAGCGGGTTCCTGGCTGTGTGGAACAACGGCACCTCCACCTGGAACGCCCGTTCGCTTGATCCCATGTCGCCATTACATGGTGTGCGTGCCAATGGAGTTGCTGTACATACCAACGAGCACATTACGGTTGTAGGACAAACCACCGGTAGTGTTGATTTCTGTGGATTTGGTATCCTGCCTCCTTGCTCGCACGTTGGGTCTGGCGCTTACATTGTGCAGTTTACCCCGGCTTTGTTGCACGAAACCAGCTTTATTCAGCCAAGCCGTCAAAACTACCTTGAAGTAGAGTATGATCAACTGAACAACCAGGCCATTGCCATCAATGGCAATACTTCTCCGGCTTTTGTAGATGCCTATGATGCCGTAGATTACACCTTGCCGTTGAACTGGTTTCACCTTGCTCCCACGATGGAGTATTTTGAGGACGTTCACCTCAACTTTGCCAACGGGCATTTGGGTGCTTACATCGCCGGCCGTATGACTCCGGTTGTTGGCAACGACCTGAGCATGGCCAAACGCCTGGATCTTGAAAGCGGTTCTGTTTTAGTGGGTCCGTTGGTTTCCACCAACTTCCCGAACTACACTGGCGGTACCGCCAAGGGAATTGCGACTACCCAACAAGGGCATTTGATGTACATGACCGGAGCGGTAGCCAATACTACCATATTTGGTAATACTTGGTTGTATACTTCTACTTTACCCGGAGACTACAACATCTACACCGCGCGGGTGTATGAAAAAGTGTATTCCGCCGAATTCTTCAAACTCGATTTGTCTGAGGTAGACGAGATTGATCCTGAGGCAACACTCACCGTTTCGCCAAACCCCACCAACGGTGAACTAAACATCGAGATCACCCTACCAGCTGAAGAAGCAATTACCCTTCAGCTGATTGACTTCTATGGCCGTGTAGTGATGGAACAGCAATACGGTACGCTAAGTACCCAAAACGTGCTGTTGAACCTGAGCGGACAAGCCAGTGGTATTTATTACCTGCAGGTGCGTTCCGACAAACGCAACTTGAGCCAAAAAGTCATCCTCACTGACTAAGAGGAGCATATTAGTCAACTCAAAACCCAGAAAAAGCCGGCCTCGTGCCGGCTTTTTTTGATTATAATTCGGCCAACCAGGTCCTTAAACGATCCTCCAAAGCACCATGATCTGAATACTTTCTGAACGGCTTTAATGCAGATAGTTGCTTCAAATCGCTTTCCAAATCGAGCGCTTTTTGCGCCACACAATGCCAATGCTTGCCGTGGTGCAGTTTCCCCAAATATTCTTGCTCGGTTTGCCCCGGCGTAGGAATGACCAAGGCCGTTTTGCCTAGGGCGGCCAAATCCATCAAAGTGGAATAACCGGGGCGGCCCACAATTATTGAGGCAGCGGCCATCTTTTGCCCTAAAGCAGCAGCAGGCAGGTGTGCCACTTTGGTCAAAAGGCCCGTAGCCGTAGCTTCCCGATCTTCCAGGGCCCGGCCACAGACCAATGTAGCTGGCCGTTGGAGTGCTTGCAGTTGTTCTTCAAGCAGCTGTTCTAACAAGCTCCTTTGTGGTTCAGGGCCCGAAACTACCGCCACAATTTCGTTGGATACTTTATTTGAACCATTGGTGGAAATACCGGCGAAGCGGCTCAACGGACCGATGAAATGCAATGCTTCCACCGGAGGTATACCGTGTCCCAATGCGCCACTCAAATTGTCCGTTTCCGGCCAGTCGGGCACCCATACCTGCGAAAAGGCATTCAAAAACTCCGCGGTCTTTTTGTGCAATTGTTTTTGTAGAAAAGGCGCTCGGATAAACACTTGATGGGTGATCAAGACACTCGGCACCTGGTTGGACCACAAGCCATAGCGGTTGTCCGAAATCACTCCATCGAGATCGAGGTGTCCTACCCAGCTTTCGAGGGTATCGTGTTCCTGTTCGATGCTTTTCAGCAACCCCGGCACTTGCCAAAGCAAATGCCAGCTCATGTTTCCCGATTTGGGGTAAGAAATTCGATATCCGGGTAAGCGGTGGTGTTCCAAAGTGGGGAAAGCCTCCCGCAGCACCTGCAAAGGTCCTTCATCGGCAGCCACCACCGGTGTAGCTCCCAGTTTTAGCAACGCTTCCACCACTGGAATGCAACGTGTAGCATGTCCCAAACCCCAATCCAAAGGAGCTACCAAAATGCGTTTTGACTGCGACACGACGTAAAGGTAGTTTTCCGGCAGGGATCCGGAAACCGGAACACCGGCTAAAACAGCAACTTTCCTACTTTTGCGCCACCAAAAAACATCACCATGCGGGCACTCATCACCGGAGCCACACGCGGCATAGGGCGAGCCGTGGCACACGCTCTTGCCAAAGAAGGATACGATTTGGCCATCACGGCACGATCGCTTTCTGACCTCGAAGACTTGCGCCAGGAATTGCGGGGCATTTATCCCCACCTCGAAATCATTGCCCGCTCGGCAGATTTGATGGAGCACTACGACATCGATGCACTGGCCCAAACCGTGGTTCAGCATTGGGGAGGGGTAGATGTGTTGGTGAACAATGTTGGGGCTTACACCCTCGGTCGGTTGGGAGAAAACGAGCCGCGCGAATTGGAGACAAGTTTAAAAGTCAACCTCTTGAGTGCCTATAAACTCACGCTTCCGCTTTTGCCGGCTTTTAAAGCGCAGGGGAGTGGCCACATTTTCAACATTGGTTCCATCGTAACGCGGCAACCCCGCGTGGAAGCGGCCAACTACACCATTGCCAAATTTGCCCTCGACGGTTTCACCAAAGTGCTGGCCGAAGAGATGCGCGACCATGGCGTCAAAGTCTGTTCCATCCTTCCCGGGTCGGTCAACACCAGTTCGTGGGATGGCATTGAAGCTCCCAAAGAAACCTTTGTGCAACCCGAAGATGTGGCGCGTTCAATCGTAGCAGCCATTCAACTCTCCTCCGGAGCCTGGATTGAGGAATTGGTCATCCGGCCTACCGATCGAAATTTTTGAGTTTCACCATGAGTGGGAAAAACAAACAAGCCAAGTTTACCCAGTTTTCCAGCTATACCAACACGGTAGAGCCGGAAACGGAATTCGTTCGGCACCACGATCATGACCTGAAAGGCCAGTGGGGAAGCCGCATGTTTGGCAACGATCGTCCTATTGTGTTGGAGCTGGGCTGTGGCAAAGGAGAGTACTCCGTGGGGTTAGCACGCAAATACCCGGAAAAGAATTTTATCGGGGTAGATATCAAGGGCAACCGGATGTGGCGGGGAGCCAAAACCGCTAACGAAGAGGGCATAAGCAACATCGCCTTTTTGCGGACCCGTATCGAGTTCATTTCCTCGCTGTTTGGTTCCAACGAAGTATCCGAAATCTGGATCACTTTTCCCGACCCGCAATTGAAAGAGCAGCGCATGAAAAAGCGTCTGACCCATCCTGTTTTTTTAGACAACTACTCCCGGTTCCTCAAGCCTGATGGTTTGATTCACCTCAAAACCGACAGCGCGCCATTGCACTATTATACGTTGGAAGTGATTCAAGAGGGAGGCCACCATTTGTTGGAAGCAACGGATGATCTCTATGGCCGGGCCATCCAGGAAACGGACCCTGATACCCGCGAAATACTTTCTATCCGCACCCATTACGAAACCTTGTTTAGCCAAAAGGGTTTTGCAATAACCTACCTCAAATTTCAACTCCACCAGCCATGAAACTCTCAGAAAAGAACCAGGATTTCTTTCAGAACGTGTACGAAGTCGTACGCCTCATACCCGAAGGCAGGGTAACCAATTACGGATCCATTGGCAAGTATTTAGGTGCCAGTCGCTCGGCCAGGATGGTGGGTTGGGCCATGAATGCGGCACATTCGCAGCATCCTCCGGTGCCGGCTCACCGGGTAGTCAATCGCACGGGAGTGCTCACTGGCAAACACCATTTTCCAACCCCGTTTGCCATGCAGGAAGCCCTTGAAAAAGAAGGCATCGAAGTGGTGGATGATCAGATTCAAAATTTTCGTCAACACTTTTGGGACCCTTCGGTAGAGCTCACTTTTTGAGCTCGAAGTATCCGGGTGCAAATCGCTAACTTTGCATTTGGTTCGATCATATTTTCTGTTATGCTACAATCGACTCTGTTTCGGCTTCTTGGGTTTGTTTTTATTGGTCTTGCTTTCACCACTTGTAAAAGAGATGATGATGGCACTGCTCCTGATACAAGCATTAACCTTTTCTCGGTTCAAAAAGACATCGATCTTGGGATGCAATTGCGGGATGAGATCGCAGCCAATCCCACCGAATATCCGGTTTTGGATGAAACCCAGTACCCGGATGCTTACGGCCACTTGCGTAGGATTAGAGATGAGATTTTGAACAGTGGTGAGGTGAAATACAAAGATGACTTTGAGTGGGAAGTGTACATTATTCAAGATGACAATGTGTTGAATGCCTTTTGTGCACCCGGTGGTTACATTTATGTTTATACCGGTTTGATCAAATACCTCACCTCTGAGCACGAGCTGGCGGGAGTTATGGGGCACGAAATAGCGCACGCCGATCGCCGTCATTCCACCGACCAACTCACCCAGCAATATGGGCTTTCTATTTTACTCGAATTGGCACTCGGTGAGAACCAAGGACTGCTTTCAGACGTTGCAGCTAATCTGATTACCTTGAAATACAGCAGAAATGCTGAAGTAGAGGCCGACGACTTTTCGGTTGTCTATCTATGTCCTACCGACTACATGGCCGATGGGGCAGCAGGTTTTTTTGAAAAGTTAGAGGCACAAGGCCAGGGGGGGAGCACACCGGCGTTTTTGAGTACCCACCCCAGTCCAGATTCACGCATCGACAACATAAAAGACAAACGGACAGAACTGAATTGCACCGGAACCGAAGTAGACGGGCAGTACCAGGATTTTATCAATAGCCTCCCATGACACAACAGGTAGGTAACAAAACCAAGCAAGCATGAAGATCGATCAGGAAAAAGTGTTAGAAGCACTTTCCTATGTGATAGAGCCCGACCTGAAGAAAGACATTGTTACACTAGGCTTGGTATCCAACATTGCTACGCACAGCAACAAGCTCAAATTTGATGTAAAAGTCTCTAATCCAGCCTTGCACAGTCGCAAAAGGGTAGAAGAAGCCTGCATTTTGCAAGTTCGTCGGTTTCTGGGTGAAGGTTTTGACATCGAACCCAACGTAGTTCCCCTGCCCAAGTCCAACGAACGTCCGCCCGAGCAGCGCTCTGTACTACGAGGAGTAAAGCACATCATCGCGGTAGCTTCAGGCAAAGGTGGAGTAGGAAAATCTACCGTCACCGCCAACTTGGCGGCTGGACTCGCTGCTCAGGGATACAAAGTAGGCTTGGTAGATGCCGACATCTATGGCCCTTCGGCTCCTATGATGTTTGACGTAATGACCGAAAAGCCTGGTGTAGAAGAAATCGATGGCAAGCAATTGATGACCCCGGTGCAGAGCTATGGGGTAAAAATCCTGTCCATCGGCTTTTTTGCCGACATCAATCAAGCCATCGTTTGGCGGGGGCCAATGGCCTCCAAGGCTTTGAACCAGATGTTTACCGATGTGCACTGGGGCGAACTCGATTACCTTTTCATTGACTTGCCTCCCGGAACCGGAGACATTCACCTCACCTTGGTACAAGCCGCCCCGTTATCAGCCGCGGTGATTGTAAGTACGCCACAACCGGTAGCGCTGGCCGATGCCCGAAAAGGGGTGGCCATGTTTGGACTTCCGTCCATCAACGTTCCCGTGTTGGGAATCGTAGAAAATATGGCTTGGTTTACCCCTGAGGAATTGCCTGAAAACAAGTACTACATCTTTGGTAAAAATGGCGCTGCAGGATTGGCCGAAGAACTCAAGGTGCCACTTTTGGGTCAGGTGCCCATCGTACAATCTATTCGTGAAGCCGGTGATGCCGGAAGACCAGCAGTATTGCAAGAAAATACTTCGCAGTCAGAAATTCTAAAACAGCTTTGCCAAAATGTGGCTAAAGGTATGACGACACTACAGCCAAAGCCTGTAGGTCAAGCCTCCTGAATTCACTAACTTTGTGCTGAATATGTCCACTACTACCCCAAATCCCTTGCTGGATCGCGTTAAAACCGCTTTAGAAGAAATACGTCCTTTTCTGGAGGAAGACGGTGGCGGCTTAGAAGTCATTGAAGTAACCGACGATCTGATCGCTCGTGTAGAATTCAAGGGCGCTTGTCGGGATTGTTCCATGAATAACATGACCTTCAAAGCAGGTGTAGAAGATGCCATTAGACGAAAAGTCCCTGAAATCAAAGAGGTAGAAGCTGTCAACTTTTCCCTCAATACTTGATTGTCAACCATATTAAATAGAAAAAGCCTGGTCCATTTGGAGCCAGGCTTTTTTATTTTAATGCTTTAGTGTTGGGCGTTACCTACTATTGAAAGATCACTTTCTTGGTTACCGTGCCTCCTTCATAATCCAGGTGCAACAGGTAGGCTCCCGGTGGAAGGTCTCCCCGCTCTATTTGAGCCGTAGTAAGGCCAAGGTTGTTTTCTTGGCGAACGAGTCGACCGGCAAGGTCGGTGAGGCGCAACTGATAGTCGGTACCTTGAACCAAACCGGTGTAAATGGTGATCCGCTCTGCGGCAGGGTTGGGATATACGGAGACTGCTTGTTGCAATGCCGCTAACTCCTGGGTGTTGACGACTTGTACATCGTTGCAAAACGCATCGGCAAAGCCACAAACGTTCCAATACAGAAAGTTGCCCACGTAGGTGCGCAAGGTATCGTAATGCGCAGCATTAGTCACATGGGGCACATGGTCTTCACCTTCCTGCGTTTTGAAGCAGTGGTCCAAACCAAGGTTTTCGGCACGTTCGTGTACGGAAGCACTACCATCTACCTGCAACATCGGGTTGCCTAAAACCAAAATCAGGTCGGTGCCGTAGGGCACAGTATTGTCTTGGTCGCCATGCAGGCTAATGACCGGCACGTCTCCTGCTTCCATCCAATTGGTATCGGCAATAGCTCCGGCAACGTTAAAAATGGCCTTTACTTCAGAAGAATAACCCGGGTTTCCGCTGTTCCCTTCAGCCGTGCCATCTACGTTGGGCTTAGAGGTGTCCACATAGCTGGGGATTTCACTGTCTTTGTCAAAATAAGCAACATTGAGTGCGATGAATCCGCCGGCAGAAACACCACCAAAGTAGATGTTGTCGGTATCAATACGGTAGGTGTTGTTGTTCTCGGCCACATCTTTACGGAAGAAACGTACAGCGGCTTTACCATCGTGCGTACCACGAATCACAGCTTCGGCACCATCCGTTGAATCAGGGCCGAGCAAAAGGTTTTCGATGCCCAGTCGGTAGCTGATCGAAGCCACCACAAAACCACGTTTGGCGAGGTCTTCGCAAATGGGCACCACATCTACACCGTCTTTAGAGCCGCCCACAAAGCTACCGCCATGCGCTACGATTACTAACGGACGGTTGTTGTCGGTGTCTCCCTGTGGTTCATAGATGTCCAACATCAGGTCTTCCGCCAAATTGGAAAGCGGCAAGTTGTTACCGTAGACGATGTCACTGGTAACCGTTACGTTCGAAAAAAGCTCCTGACCATAGCGTCCGTTGCTACAATCGGTTTGTGCAGTCAGAGTAAAGGTGCCCGCCATCATAGCGCACAAAAAGAGGTAAAGTTTCTTCATAGAATAATTGATTATAGGTAGAATCACCCCGTTTAGGGATATGAATTTCAAGTAAGTTCAGGGGACAACGCTTGCTCTAAGATAAGAACATTCCGCGTTTGAGGCATGCGTATCAGTTGGATTAAACCAAATACGATCGGAGCCGACCACTACTTTGCGCGCTGTACAAAGCGTTCCACAGGAGTAGAAATCAGATC
This sequence comes from uncultured Flavobacteriales bacterium, assembly GCA_937899835.1. Taxonomy (GTDB): domain Bacteria; phylum Bacteroidota; class Bacteroidia; order Flavobacteriales_G; family Salibacteraceae; genus CALCCE01. Next base: position 20,457 of record CALCCE010000049.1, read on the forward strand.
AAAAAGGAAAGCAAAATTGCTTGAGAGTTGGAGGCCGTAGCGCTTAGAATGCTAACAGGCCAAAGCCCATGTAGATGTTCAGGAACAATACGCCACTGAGTCGTCTGCGGCCTTTGGTAGCCAAATACTCAGACTCGTCGTATTCCCGAATCAAAAAGGTATTGTCGGCCACAAACAGGTCTTGGAATCCGCTGACGCCACTTCCGGCAATGATGTAGCCATTCTGGATACCATAGTTCCAAACTACGCGGTCGAAAATTACCCGTTGCCGACCAAAATCCATCGTAAACGCGAGAGCCGACCAACGTTTGTCCTCCTGCACCTCTGGAAAATTTACCGTTTCTCCGGGTTCGGGTCGAAATGTAGCATTACCAACACCTCCAAGTTGCACCTGTGATGGATTTTGCAAAGCATTGCCCACCGGGTTCACTTTGTAAGACATCAACTCCAGGCCAACCTGAAAATAGTTGCCCAACGGAGCCAGGGCCTTGCTGCCGTAGAATCGGTAAAAAGAACCAATGCTATAACCCGAGAGTTCACCACGTTCAGTTACTTCAACACTGTTGAACCCGTCAGTAGTGCCAATGGTATAGGCTGAAGAAGGCCAAAATTGAGTACCAGCGGGTCCAGAAACTTGTGCATTGTAAATAATGGCATCTTCTCCAAATTCTACCGTAGTGCGGTAAAACCGAGCCTGCGCGCCAATGGAGGATTTTCGGGTGAGGATGTATTCGCCCTTTAAAACATGGTTGACATTGAATGCTGCTAAACCCGTGTTGTTATTGGCGTTGGGGTTGAGCAAGGCTGGAAAATACTGCAGGTTATAAGTAGCCAGGGTGCGTTTCCCTTGATAGCCCGAAATTTGAGCTACAGTTGCTTGTGAAAGCAACAACATACTGGCAACGGCCAGGCCGGTAAGGAAGGTCAGACACCTCATTTGCGCTTGTGTTTCACCTGGAAAAAGGCATCGTAAACAAAAGAATTCATCATGTCTAAGCGGTCTTTTCCATCAATGTAAATCCGCTCTACCATTACTGCTTCGCCATTGGGCACATCAAACAGCATAAAGTAGAAGAAGGTATCGTATTCCGGCACAGCTGCGTAAGCCAGCGCAAAAGGCAAACCATAAATGGTCATGGCCCCAAGGCAAACATAAAGAGCCGCATAAGCTTTCCGCTCCCGCATGGCTACCACTCCGGTCCAGGCAAAATAATCGGTCCCATACTTTTCAGTAAGTTCCATCATGCGGTTGTGGTCGCTCACCACAAAATCGAGGTCTTCGTGGTCGAAACGTTCGCCCACCCAATCGTTGAGTGCGGCAAAGTCGTTGAACAATTCCACATCATCGGCTCGAAAAGCTTTGGTGTCCAACAGGCTAACATCCAGCTTTGCCAGATCAGCATTGCGCTCTATAGTCGATACGTAAGCTTGTTGTCCTTCTTCCGACTTGAGGTATTTAACGGCATCGCGCTTGCGCTGATCTACTTTTTTATACACCGGATCAACGATCACAATGTTTTTGATTCCAAGCGCCAGCCCTTTACGCCGGTTGAGGCGTTCCTCATTGTAGGCATCTAAGAATTCCTGAGCCGCAACCTGAGTAGAAACATTTTCGCGGTCGTTCTTTTCCTTGAAATCTTCTACCGTTTCGTCGAAGGCGTTGGCAAACTTTTTATTTTGAAACAATCCCGCCAGGGAGTAGTGCATAAAGTTCTTTTCCTCTTCGAGGTTGGTCTTCTGCTTTTTCAGCTTAATTTTTTCATACTTGGTCAACTCCGAAGGATCTTTGGAGGCAAGGCTATCGATCGCCGATTCCTTTTTCTCTTCTGCCATTTTCGGCTTTTTAGAAAAGTCCTTGGGCTGTACGTCGTACTCGAACACCAATTCATTCATCAGGTCCTCCGAAGCAGCTTTCAAGTAAGCATCCTCCGGAAATTCCAAATAAAGGTTCCAGGCATGAATCATTGCTAACAAAGTCATTTCCTGACCGGATAGCTGTTGCATCAGGAAGTTGAGCTGCTGTGATTCACCCTCAATGCGGGTATGCTTGGCCAATACATCAGAAAGCAAGCCCGCATTTTTGTACTTCGCCATGCCGTAAAGCGACTTTACTACCGCTTTTCGCAAATAGCTATTGTTCGGATTGTTTTGCAGGAGCAAATAAGCCGTGTACAGTGAGTTGGCATAATCGCGATCCAACAAATACAAGCGCACCATTTCGAAGCGGGCCAGTTGTTGCACCGACAAAAATTCGATTTCAGAAACCAGAAACACCTCCCGCTCTTCGTTCGAAGTCTCGTTCAACTCGCGGTTGACTGCCTTCCGGCGTTTGCGCGTGTTGGGGTGGGTACTCTTACTATCGTCGTAATCTTCTTCACCGCTAATCGGGGTAATCTCTTCCAAATAATAATCCTCCGGAAAATCGAAATACGGGGTAGACAAAAAGTCCTTTTTGAATTCAACGTCGTCGTAGGGCAGGTAAGAGTACTGCAATACATCAAAAACGCCATTTACCGCTTCGAGATCGTAGCTGGTTTCTAAATAAGCATCCAGGCCTTCGCGGTCTGCTTCAAACTCCAACTCTTTGGAATACTTGCTCTTGGCCAACAGCTTGTCGTCAAAGGTGGTTCTTTGGTAGCCACCTTGTCCACGTTCGATCTTCGTATTCTCCACGTAGGAGTTGATGACGTGGTTATTTTTATAGTGCACAAACTCGTGTGACAATACGAAAGCCAGTTGGGCTTCATTTTCCAACTGTGCCAGCAAGCCAAGGTTCACCAACACAATGCCATTGTTGGTTGTAAAAGCGTTGACGATGGGAGACTTAACAACGTAGATTTGAAGGTCCTCTCTGAGCTCTGGATCGTCCTTCAGAATTTCGTCGGCTACCTTGTTGACATAAGTCGTTACCGGATCGTTGAACAACACCTTGCCGCTCAACAAAATTTCGTCGACCAAGAAGTTGCTCTTGAGGTAAAAGTCTTCTTTGGTTTTGCGGAGCACCCGACTCTGGTTTTGGTCGATTTGTCCGCGGTCTTTCTGGTATTTGTCCCCGGATAGGGTTCGGAAAGCCTTCGGGATTTCACCCGTCGATTGTAGTGGTTGATAGTTGTCGAAATCCTGCGCTAACAACACCGAATTCAACAGCCACAGGGTCAGTAGTAAAAAAGTGCGCATGGAGTGAGAGTTAGCCCTGCGAATATAGCGCTTTTGGGGCATTCAAGAACTAAGGAGATTAGCTGAGGTACTTCCCGACGATCGGCATCCGGCGGCCCATACCGAAGGCTTTGGGAGATACCCGCAAGATCGGAGGCGTTTGAAAGCGCTTGTACTCGTTGAGGTTCACTAAACGAAGAATGCGTTTCACCAAAGCTGCATCATGCCCTAACGCAATTATCTCACGAGGACCTTTACGGTGCTCGATGTAGAGCTTTAAGATCGGGTCCAACTCCTCGTATTCCGGAAGCGAATCGCTGTCTTTTTGGTCCGGACGCAACTCGGCCGATGGCGGTTTGGTGATGATATTCTCGGGGATGATTTCCCCATCCTTGTTGATTTCACGGCACAAGGCAAAAACTTCGGTTTTATACACATCGCCCAATACGGATAATCCACCGCACATGTCGCCGTACAGTGTACCATAGCCCACTGCCGCTTCGCTTTTGTTGGAGGTATTGAGCAAAATGTATCCAAACTTATTGCTGAGCGCCATCAGCAATACCCCTCGTGCTCGTGCCTGAATATTTTCTTCGGCCAGCCCAAATTGAGTGTCTTTGAATGGAGCAGCCAAAGTAGCTTCAAAAGCCTCGTAAACGTTTTGAATGGGCAGAAGATCAGCCGGGCATCCCAAATTGCGCACCAGCGCTTCTGAATCACTCACTGAGTGGTCCGAACTAAATTGGCTGGGCAGCATTACAGCACGCACGTTGTCTTTTCCAAGGGCCTCTACAGCCAGCGCCAATGTCAAGGCAGAATCTATGCCGCCCGAAAGCCCAAGGATCGCCTTTTCAAAACCTAATTTTTTAAAATAATCCCGAATGCCACAAACCAGGGCTTGACGTATAACAGAAAGCTTTTCAGGAACCACAAAGTCGGGGCGTTCGGGTGTAGTGGTAAGCAGGTCGGCCGTTTCAACCAGTTGCAAGTCTTCTTCAAAGTAGGGGCATTGCGCCACCACTTTTCCGGCCACATCCAAGGCTACGGATCCGCCATCAAAAATCAGCTCAGTTTGTGCTCCAATGTGGTTGATGTAAATCAACGGCAGTTGATAATGCTCCATGTTGCGGTGCAAAACCTGATTCCGCGCTTGCGCATGGTCATAATCAAAAGGAGAAGCCGCAATGTTGATCATCAAATCTGCACCCTGCTCTACCAAAGGGTCCATTGGGTTCCGCGTATACATAGGGTCGTCCTTCAGGTCCCAGAGGTCTTCGCAGATGGTTAAGGCAATTTTTAATCCTTTGTATTCTACGATGCGGTTTTCGAAAGCCGGTTCGAAATACCGATACTCGTCAAATACATCGTAGTTGGGCAACAACGATTTGTTGACCACCTGTTTTACTTGTCCGTCAGCCAAAAACCAGGCAGAGTTAAACAGGTTTTTTCCTTCGGGTTTAGCATTGCGGCTGGGTCCACCCACAATGGCGGCAATGCCGCGACAAGATTGAGCTACTTCTTGCAGGGACTCTTCGCACAAGCGAATAAAGTCTTCAAATTCTAAAAAATCCCGCGGAGGGTAACCGCAAATGGCCAACTCGGCAAACACCACCAATTCAGCACCCGCCTTTTGTGCCGACTCAATGGCTGCGATGATCTTTTGCGTGTTTTGCTCAAAATTTCCGATGTGGTAATTCAGTTGGGCTAAAGCGATTTTCATACGCAGAGGTGCTAACCAGAAATGGTGTTTTGCCTAAACGAACAACCTTTGGGAAGGGATGTTTTGTGGCGAAGGGGTAAAAAAAATCCCGGCCGTAGCCAGGATTTCTATCACGAGTTCGATTGAATTAGAAGAGGATGCCGATGTTGAGGGCCAGATAGTTGGAAATCGCTTTCCAATCCGGACCTTCAATCGGTTCGTTGTCGCTGCCAACGTTCACTGTGCCATCGTTGTCGTCCAACTCAAAATATTTATTGGTCAAAACATCCGTGAAACCGTTGTTAAAAGTGACACCAACCATCAATGAAGTAGTTTCTGTCAGACTGTATTCAGCACCCGCCGAAAGAATGAGTGAAACGCGGAAAAAGCCGACATCGCTGTTGGCATCTTCATCTTCAGTAGAAAGCGTGCCACCGGAGTAGGATTGATCCAAATCTCTGCGGGCGCGAATATTGAAACCGGTACCCATTCCCACTTGTCCAAAGTAAGTGAGGTAGCCAATTTCGTTGGTTTTCAGTTTCAAGGTCCAGGGGATTTCGATGTATCGCAGGCGAAAAATAGCCTCCGAAGTACCTGGAAAATTAATGGTGCGGTCATTGGGATCAGGATACACCTGATCGGCATATTCAAGTTTTCCACCTACATTGATTAGCTCGATTCCGGTAGAGAAAGTATAATTTTCGCTTCCTAAAACGTTTAAGTCGGCAGTGATGCCAAAGCTGTATCCAAAACGCAGGCCACCATTATCGACCCCTTTGGTATCCGGCCGAAGCCACGACAGGTTGGGAGAACCGCGAAGTCCAAGTCGCAGTAGTCCACCATCTTGTGCAAACGCTCCCAAAGTGAGCATCAACACCACCAACAAAGAACTTATCTTTTTCATAGTTTTATCCGTCTTTTCAGGCTTTACGATACAATTATAACACTTATTTTTCGACAATGAAGAGCCGCTTTACCGGTTATTTTCTGGCTGTTTGCACTGCCTTTCTGGTGACTTGTTCCAACAATCGCCTTGATGTAGACCTCTCCAATCTCAATGTACAACCTCGGTTTGTTCGTTTCGATCAACAACTCTTCGATACCCCCGTAGAAGGTCTTGCGGAAGCCAACCAGCGGTTTAAGTCGGAATATTCTACTTTCTATCGCAACTATGTAGAAGCGGTGATCAATGTAGGCATGGTAGAAGATCCCGCTTTGCCATCAGGTCTCAAGAGTTTTGTGACCTATCCTGATGTGAGGGAAATTGCTGAAATGGTGGCAGCAACTTATCCCGATATCGAGCAGACCAAGGCAGAGTTGGTGGGTGCTTTGCGCTACTACCACTACCATTTTCCCGAAAAGCCCATACCCAATGTCTATACCTTCATTTCGGGATTGAATGCCGGCATTATGGTAGGCGATCAATATTTAGGCATTGGTTTGGATTGGTACCTCGGAGAAAAGTGCCCGTATTATGTGGCGAAAGGGTTTCCACAATATCAAATCAAGCAACAAACCAGTGAATTTATTGCCCGGGATGCTATGGCATTGTGGATGCGAACCGAATATCCCTACGACGATCGCAACGAAACTTTGTTGCAGCGCATGGTCTATGAAGGAAAGGTGCTCTACCTGCTGGACGCCTTTTTCCAAGACCGCCCCGACCATTGGAAAATTGGATTTAGTACCGAACAGTTGGCCTGGTGTCAAGACAAAGAGTTCAACATCTGGGGCCATCTGGTGGATGAAAAATACCTGTACAGCTCAGAACTCAAAATTATCCGGCAGTTCACCGGAGAAGGACCTTTCACCCGCGATTTCGAAAAAACATCTCCCGCTCGCACCGGGTCTTGGTTGGGCTGGAAAATCGTTCGGGAGTTCATGAATAGCAACCCCGAAGTGAGCCTGGCCGGTTTGATGCAAATGAAGGATCCACAGGAGTTGCTGGCCCGCTCCGGATACCGCCCTTAGTGTGATTTCCTGTTATCCCGGATTAGTTTCCCAACTTTGTGGCTCAATAAAAACACTCCGGGAATGAGCAAGCGCACCTCAGAAATTCATGTTCAGGTACATTTAGACGAAAACCACGTGCCCTCTAACTTGTATTGGGAAGCCGAAGACGCCAACGGAAGAGGCAGTGCCGATTCCATCATGTTGTCGGTTTGGGACAAAAACGAAAAAAATAGTTTGCGCATCGACTTGTGGACCAAAGATATGCGGGTGGACGACATGAAAATTTTCTTTCACCAGCAATTGATGAGCATGGCCGATACCTTCGAACGCGCCACCGGTGAAGATAAAATGGCGGCTGAAATGCGTGATTTTGGTCGTTTTTTCGGAGAGCGAATGGAAATCATTCGCCGGGTGGAGGACAAGTAAAAGTCAGCGCCCTTTTTCCCAGTCGCCGTTGGTTGCGTGAATGAATTCCAACACGCTGTCGCGGCCTTTTCCGGTGGTGGAAGACGTCACAAAAGCCATGGGCAAATCGGTCCATCCTTCCAACATTACATTTCGGTAAGCTTCCAGCTGTTTGGTTTGTGCCACTTTGGTGAGTTTGTCGGCCTTGGTGAATACCATGGCAAACGGCAATTGCGACTGGCCCAGCCACTCCATAAACTCCAGGTCGAGTTTTTGTGCTTTGTGCCGCAAATCGAGGAGCACGAAAATGCAGATCAGGTTGGGGCGGTTCTTTAGAAATTGTTCTGTGGTGATGGACCAGGCGTGCCGCTCTTTTTTCGAAACTTGTGCGTATCCATAACCGGGTAAATCCACCAGATACCACGAGTCTTCTACCAGAAAGTGATTGATAAGGCGGGTTTTTCCGGGTTTCCCCGAAATTTTAGCCAGCCCTTTGTGTCCGGTGAGGGAGTTAATCAAAGAAGACTTGCCCACATTGGAGCGCCCAATAAAAGCATACTCAGGTTTGTTGGCCGGAGGACATTTCTCAGGATCGGTGTTGCTCATCAAAAAACGAGCTGGAAGGCGGTGGTGCATCAACGGATAAACATGCGGGAAAGCCACTTGGACAAGGTCGAGTTGAACTTGTCAGGGTGTTCCATCATAGGGGCGTGTCCGCATTCGTCCAACCAATACAAATCGGCTTTGGGCAAAAGGTTTTGAAATTCTTCTGCTACCTCTGGTGGTGTAATGGTGTCGTTGCGGCCCCAAATCAAACACGTTGGAACGTTCATTTTGGGCAGTTCCTTCGCCATGTTGTGCCGAATGGCAGACTTGGCGAGGTGGAGGATGCGAAGCGCGTGCTGGTTGTTGTTAACGATCCGAAAGGTTTCATCCACCAAATCTTTGGTGGCGTGAACCGGATCGTAAAACGTGAGGGCTACCTTCTTTTTGATGAAGTCATAATTGCCCCGTTTGGGGAAAGTACCGCCCAGTGAGTTTTCATACAGACCAGAGGATGCCGTCAAAGTCATGGAATTGACTTTTTCACGGTGTTCTGAGGTGTACAGCAAAGCTACATGGCCACCCAGTGAATTGCCTACCAGGTTAACGTTTTCCAAGCCCTTGAACTGCATAAAATCGTGCAGGAAATCAGAAAGCGCTTTGACGTTAGTTTTCAAGGCGGGCATCGTGTAAAGTGGGAGGGTTGGAATCACAACCCGGTAGTGAGGAGAGAAATGTTCGAACAGCGATCGAAAGTTGCTCAAGGCTCCAAACAAACCATGTAATACAACGATGGTAGGGCCTGAACCAGCCTCCGCATAGCGGAAACCTTTCTCTTCAAAGGTATGGGCCTCTACAAACCCGGTATTTTCTTTTACGTCTTCCATGCTTAACATGCGAATGGACAAAATTACGGATTTTCAGAAATATGGTTTTCAAGCCTTGCTGGCCTTTTAACACCATTCTGTTGATAATAGGACTCCTTTCGCCGGATTTACGTCCAAATCCTTTATTTCTTTGATAAGTACTTTCTCCCACCTCTACAAGTGTTGCAAATAAAGACTTCTAACTTAAAAAATAGTCGTTTTATCAACATTGTGGTAGTAGGTGGGAAGAAGTGGTAAAATTTGAATATATTTACCGCTTATTACGCTAATACGCGAAATGGCGGGGTTTATCGGGGAATACGAATGCAAGTTGGATGCGAAGGGGCGCTTTATGCTTCCCTCCGGTCTGCGCAAACAACTCGATCCGGTAGCACAAGAAAAATTTGTGCTTAACCGGGGGTTTGAAGGTTGTTTGGTGCTCTATCCCCAAAATGAATGGGACAAGATTTCGGGCCGTTTGCAGCAGTTAAACCTGTTTGTGGCGCGCAATCGGAAGTTCTACCGACAGTTTCACAACGGTGCCACGCAAATGGCGCTGGACAATACCGGTCGGTTGAATTTGCCCAATGGTCTGATGCGTTTCGCGAGCCTTGACAAAACCATCGTGTTGTTCGCTTATGCCAACCGAATAGAGGTTTGGGATAAAGAGAAATACGATGAGGTAATGAACGAAGACTTGGGTGGGTTTGCAGACCTGGCCGAGGAAGTGATGGGGGATTTTGAAGATGAAGGTCAAGGCGAGGCATGACAGCGTATCACCAGCCGGTACTGCTCCGGCAAAGTGTTGAAGGATTAGGGTTGCGGCCCGAGGGAGTGTATGTCGATGTCACCTACGGTGGCGGAGGGCATTCCCAGGAAATTCTGAAACGATTGGAAGGTGGTCGTTTGATTGCCTTCGATCAGGACGAAGAAGCTGCAGCCAATCAGATAGAGGATGATCGACTGGTTCTGGTGCAGCAAAACTTTCGCTACCTCCGGAATTTTTTGAGACTCCATAGCGCTCTTCCAATTCATGGCTTGCTGGCCGATTTGGGGGTTTCGTCCCGCCAATTCGATGCCGCAGAACGAGGGTTTTCCATTCGTCAGGACGCCATGCTCGATATGAGGATGAACCGTCAGGGCGGATTGACTGCAAGAGAAGTAGTGAACGAGTGGGAGGAGGCAGAGCTCTGGCGCATCTTTCGGAATTACGGAGAGGTGAAAAATGCCAGACGCCTGGCTCAGGTAGTGGCGAAGGAAAGAACAAAGGCTTCGATCGATCGGGTTTCCCAATTGATAGGAGCCATTGCTGTATGTATAGACCGTCGGCAGGAACACCGTTACCTCGCTCAGGTTTTTCAAGCCCTGCGCATCGCGGTAAACGACGAGCTCGGAGCCTTGGAGGCGCTGTTGGTTCAGGCAACTGAATCACTGGCAACCGGTGGTCGCCTGGTAGTGATCTCTTACCATTCACTCGAGGATCGAATGGTGAAGCACTTCATGCGGGCCGGCAATTTTAAAGGAGAGGTGGAAAAGGACTTTTATGGTAACCCTATTCGTCCCTTGAAGCCTTTGAGCAATAAAGTAATTACTCCGGACGCAACGGAGATTGAGGAGAATAACCGGGCGCGCAGCGCCAAAATGCGAATAGCAGAAAAGCTCTGATGGGAAATCAGGAAGCGAAATCAGGAAAAGCAAAATCGCGCAAAGGTCGGAAAGTGGCACGTCCCTTTATCGACCTGTTGAGCGGCAACCTGCTCACCCGTGAGGATGTGGTGCAGCACTTGCCTTACTTCCTGTTTTTGTCCTTCCTCTGCCTGGTGTACATCGGCAATGGATTTATCGCCGAAGGTACCGTTCGGAAACTCAACCGAAACGGCCAGCAGATCAAAGAACTTCGCTCAGAATACATCACCATTAAATCCGATTTGATGGTGCGCAGCAAGCAGTCAGAATTGGCGCGCTTGATCCAAGAAAAAAACCTGGGGCTGAAAGAATCTTTCGCACCCCCGAAAAAAATTGTGGTAGAGGAAGGAACCCTCGCCAGTGAAGATGGAAAATGAGAAGTCCATATCGAAGCGGACCTACTTCGTGTATTTCCTGATGTGCTTGTTTGCAGTAAGCATCATTGGGAAAGTGGGCATTCTTCAATTTGTAGAGGGGGAGACCTATCGCGAGAAAGCACAGAAGTCTACCATGGATTACCGCGATATCGAAGCGGTGCGTGGAAACATCTATGCTGCCGATGGCAGCTTGTTGGCGACTTCCATTCCGCGCTACGAAGTGCGCTTCGATCCGGTTGCCGAATCCATTACCGAAGAAATATTCTACGGCCTTTTAGACAGTTTGGCCCTTTCGCTCAACGGCTTGTTTCCCGATAAATCAGCCCAGCAGTGGAAAGGCGAACTCGAAAATGCTCGTGTCGATTCGGCCCGCTACCACCTCATCCGTCGTCGGATCAATTACACCCAGCTAAAGCAGATCAAGCAGTTTCCGCTGTTCCGCAAAGGACGTTTCAAAGGCGGTTTTATGGTGATTCAGGAAAATCACCGCGATCGGCCTTTCGATTTGTTGGCCGCTCGTACCATTGGGTATGACCGCACCAACAGCCAACCCGTTGGCTTGGAAGGTGCCTACCGCAAAGAATTGAGTGGCGTGAGCGGCAAGCGTTTGATGCAGCGCCTCTCGGGCAACGTGTGGAAACCCATCAGCGATGAAAACGAAATTGAGCCGGAAGATGGATGCGACCTGGTAACCACCATCGACCTGAATATTCAGGACGTAGCCGAGCAAGCATTGCTGGACCAGTTGGAACGCCACAAAGCGGAACACGGTTGTGTAGTATTGATGGAAGTGGCCACCGGCGAAGTTCGGGCCATTGCCAACCTGAAGCGGCAGGAAGAAGGTAGTTATTATGAGTCGTACAATTATGCCATTGGCGAAAGTACTGAGCCCGGTTCTACCATTAAACTCGCCAGTTATCTGGCTGCTTTTGAAGACGATATTATTGACCTGGAAGACAGTGTAGATGCCGGAAACGGCAAATACCAATTCTACGATAAGGTGATGCTGGACAGCAAGCCCGGTGGCCACGGTAAAATTACCGTGGAACAGGCTTTTGCTTATTCTTCCAACATTGCGGTAGCACGCATCATCAACGAAAATTACGGCCGCAACCCGCAAAAATTTGTGGACCGCTGGTATTCCATGGGCCTCAACAATGTGTTGGGGATTGAAATTGCCGGTGAAGGCAAGCCCTTTATCAAATCGGCCAACGACTCTACCTGGTCGGGCATTACCCTGCCTTGGATGTCGCACGGTTATGAGTTGCGCCAAACGCCATTGCAAATCCTCACCTTTTATAATGCGGTGGCCAATGGCGGAAAAATGGTGAAGCCCCAGTTTGTGAAAGAGATTCGCAAAGACGGGCACACGGTGCGGGCCGTCGAAACCAAAGTGCTGAACCCTTCCATTGCTTCGCGCGAATCCATTTCCAAGGCGCGAAAAATGTTGGAAGCTGTGGTAGAATACGGTACAGCCAGCAATTTGCGCCACGCGGATTACCGCATTGCTGGCAAGACCGGAACGGCTCAAATCGCCAACAAAGACTACGGCTATTACCACGGAGAAGGGTTGGTACGCAGCTATCAGGCCTCTTTCTGCGGATATTTCCCGGCCGAAAATCCCAAGTACAGCTGCATTGTAGTGGTGAATGCTCCTTCCAATCAGGTGTACTATGGCAACCTCGTTGCCGGACCGATCTTCAAAGAAATTGCCGACAAGGTGTATTCTACGCGGGTAGAGATACAGCCCGAAATGGTAGCCAGTGCGCCTGAAAGTCGCACGCCCATTCCGGTTTCCAAAAACGGTTACCGCAGAGACCTGCAAGACATTTTCGATTTTCTCAGCATTCCGATTGAAGCCCGCTCCTACGATGCCGATTGGGTAGCCACCGCTACCGGTATGGAGAAGGTGGAATTGAAAGACGCCAATTGGGAAGAAAACTTAGTGCCCAATGTGGTAGGCATGGATGCCATGGATGCCGTTTACCTGCTCGAAAACCAAGGTCTTGTGGTCCGCCTGAAAGGTCGGGGAACCATTAAAAATCAATCCATCTCCGCCGGAAGGCGCGTGCTCTGGGGCGAAGAAATTGTACTTGAACTGTCCTGATGAAATTATTGTCAGACATATTATATAAGGTAGGCCTGGAAGAAGTTCGGGGCTCCACCAACCTTGCCATCGAACAGGTGTGTTTCGATTCGCGCAAAGTGGATCGCAGCAGCGTGTTTGTTGCAGTGAAGGGCACTCAGGTGGACGGGCACGACTACATCGACAAGGCCGTTGCCAGTGGAGCATTGGCGGTGGTGTGTGAAACCTTTCCGAAGCAGCTGAACGACCAGGTAACTTACGTTCGGGTGCGTAATGCCGCTGCCGCCATGGGTTACATGGCGGCTAATTTTTATGACAACCCCGCCACCAAACTCCATTTGGTTGGGGTCACCGGAACCAATGGTAAAACCACTACAGTTACCTTACTCTACCGTCTTTTCCGTTCGCTGGGCTACGAAGTAGGCATGCTTTCCACGGTTTCCAACCGCATTGGAGGCACCGAATTGCCCTCGACCCACACCACACCCGATGCCATCACCATCAATCAACTGCTGGCGCAGATGGTAGAAGAAGGTTGCTCGCATTGCTTCATGGAAGTGAGCTCCCATTCTTTGGTGCAACACCGGGTTATCGGACTCGATTTCAACGTGGCGGTGTTCACCAACATTACCCACGACCACCTCGATTACCACGGCACTTTCGATGAGTACATCCGGGCCAAAAAGCTGTTTTTCGACTTTTTGGGAAGCGATGCCGTTGCCTTGCTCAACAAGGACGACTACCACAGTGATGTGATGGTGCAAAACACCAAGGCCGCAGTGAAAACTTACGCTTTGCGCACCACCGCCGATTACAAAGGAAAAATCATCGAAAGTCAATTCTCGGGGCTACAGATGCAGGTCAATGGCCAGGAACTGTGGTCCAAGTTGATTGGTGGATTCAACGCCTACAACATTTTGGCGGTGTTTGGTGTCGCCGACCTGTTGGAAGAAGAAACCCTATCGGTGCTGACTGACATCAGCAGCCTCAACTCGGTAGAAGGTCGCTTCGAATACCTGAAAACCAACAACAACATTACCGGAATTGTAGACTATGCCCACACGCCTGATGCTTTGAAAAATGTGTTGGCAACCATCAAAGACATCCGCACGGGCAACGAGCAGGTGATCACCGTGGTGGGTTGCGGTGGCGATCGCGACAAAGCGAAGCGGCCTAAGATGGCCAAAATTGCTTGTAAAGGAAGCGACAGGGTTATTCTCACTTCCGACAATCCAAGGACCGAAGAACCGGAAGCCATTCTGCAGGACATGCAAGCCGGAATCGATCCAATCGACTTTAAAAAATCCCTTTCCATCGCCGATCGAAAAGCAGCTATCAAGGCTGCTGTCACCTTGGCGCAACCCGGAGACATTGTGTTGGTGGCGGGCAAAGGGCACGAAAAATATCAGGAAATCAACGGTGTTCGGCACGACTTCGACGACCTCGAAGTGCTGACCGAAATGCTGAAAATGGTTCACAACTAAGCTTGACAGACGGTGCTATACTACTTGTTTGAATACTTAGAAACGGTCAATTTCCCGGGAGCAGGGGTGTTTCAGTACATCTCTTTCCGGGCGGCTTTGGCGATCATTTTTTCGCTGATCATTTCCATGCTGTTTGGCAAGCGCATCATTCAGTTGCTCCAAAAACAGCAGGTAGGCGAGATCATTCGCGACCTCGGGCTGCAAGGGCAAATTGAAAAGCAAGGCACGCCAACTATGGGCGGGCTCATCATTCTGGCGGCCATCATTTTGCCTACGTTGTTGCTGGCCCGTTTGGACAATGTTTACATCATCCTCATGCTGGTGTCTACCGTTTGGCTGGGTGCGATTGGTTTTATCGACGATTACATCAAAGTTTTTAAGAAGAACAAAAAAGGCCTTGCAGGAAAATTTAAAGTAGTAGGTCAGGTTGGCATCGGCTTGATTGCCGGGTCTATTCTTTATTTCAGCGATGATGTGGTGCTCCGCGAAAAGGTGGTGACCGATGATGCTACGGTGATTGAAGCCAGTGCCTTGAGCTACGATAACGAAAAGGCAGGAGAAGATGGAAAAACCGTGGCCTGGGTAACTTCCAAAGCGGCTCGTACCACCATTCCTTTCGTAAAAAACAACGAGTTTGATTACGCCTGGCTTATCTCCTGGGTAGGAGACAACGCTGCCGGGTTGGTGTGGATCATCTTTTTACCCATTGTCATTTTAATTGTTACCTCCGTTTCCAACGGGGCCAACATGACCGATGGCCTCGACGGCCTGGCCACGGGCACGTCGGCCATTATCGGCGTCACACTGGGCATATTCGCTTATGTAAGCGGCAACTACATTTTTGCCGACTACCTGAACATCATGTACATCCCCGATTCGGCGGAGCTCGTGATTTTCATTGCTGCCTTTGTAGGAGCCTGTGTTGGCTTCCTGTGGTACAACTCTTACCCGGCTCAGGTATTCATGGGCGATACGGGAAGCCTCGCCCTGGGCGGCATCATTGCCGTGTTTGCCATTGCCATTCGAAAAGAACTGTTGATCCCCATCCTGTGCGGAGTTTTTCTCATGGAAAATCTCTCTGTCATGATGCAGGTGGGCTATTTCAAATATACCAAGCGCAAGTACGGGGAAGGCAGAAGAATTTTCAAAATGGCGCCTTTGCACCACCACTACCAGAAACTCGGCTACCACGAAGCAAAAATCGTGTCGCGCTTCTGGATTGTGGGCCTGGCTTTCGCCTTGCTGTCGGTGGTGACCTTGAAATTGCGGTAGCGATGGCAGGAAGCATCGCCATTTTGGGAGCTGGAGAAAGCGGGGTAGGATCCGCCATTCTGGCGCAAAAAAAAGGATTCGACGTGTTGGTTTCCGACAAGGGAACCATAGCGGAGAAATACAAGAACGTTCTTTTAGAGTATGAAATCCGGTTTGAGGAAGGAAAGCATTCCGAAGCACTCATCCTGGAAGCCGAAGAGGTGATCAAGAGTCCTGGTATTCCCGACGAGGTGCCGCTGATAAAGCAGCTACACGCCCAAGGAACACCGGTGATCTCTGAGATCGAATTTGCCGGCCGCTATACCGAAGCCCACATCACGGGCATCACGGGAAGCAACGGCAAAACCACTACCACACTGCTCACGCACCACATTTTGTCCAAAGCAGGACTCAATGTAGGCGTAGCGGGAAACGTTGGGCAAAGTTTTGCCTGGCAGGTAGCAGAAACCGAGCGTGACTATTACGTGCTCGAACTCAGCAGCTTTCAATTGGATGGGATGTACGATTTCCGATGCAACACGGCGGTGTTGCTCAACATTACCCCCGACCACTTGGATCGTTATGGCAACGATTTTTCGCGCTATGCAGCCGCAAAGTTTCGCATTCTGCAAAACCAGCGGCCGGAAGATGCATTCGTGTATTGCCTCGACGATAAGGTGATCGAACAGGGAATGAAACAACGGAAAGTCGTTGCAAGGCACTTTCCCTTCTCGCTCGACCATGAGGTGGAGACCGGAGCTTATGTAGCACACGACCAACTAAATATATCGACCAATAACCAAACCTTTACCATGTCAATCAGGGACTTAGCCCTTCAGGGCAAACACAACTTGCACGATACCATGGCTGCCGGCATATCGGGCCGCATCCTGGAACTGCGCAAAGACGTCATCCGCGACAGTCTTTCGGATTTTCAGAATGTAGAACACCGCCTGGAATTCGTCACCAAAGTACACGGCATTTCATTCGTCAACGACAGCAAGGCAACCAACGTGAATTCCACCTGGTATGCCCTCGAATCTGTTAACAATCCGGTGATCTGGATCGTGGGCGGAGTCGACAAAGGCAACGACTACGGTCAGTTGATGGAGCTGGTCAAAGAAAATGTAAAAGCCATCATTTGCCTGGGGCGCGACAACAGCAAACTGCACGCTGTTTTCGGAGAGGTCAAAGAGTTGGTCTTCGATGCCGGGTCGATGTACGAAGCGGTAGGCATTGCTTACCAAATCGGTGAGCGGGGCGATACTGTATTGCTCTCACCTGCTTGCGCCAGTTTCGATTTGTTCGAAAATTTTGAAGATCGCGGACGACAATTCAAAGAAGTTGTTCGCTCACTATAGCATACCACCACCACGCGATACCAAACCACACAGCCAAACCACACACTATACCAAACCAAAACGCACAAATTAAATTGAACCTAAACTAAAACGCATGGAGTACAATGACCCAATTAACGTGAAGCGTACGGTAGCAGAAAACAAACTGGTACAGGCACGCCGTAAGAGTTTAGAGGAGTTTGGCAACATCGAGCACCGTTTAGAGCTGGTGGATGTGATCAACGGGGTAGACTACATCAATGATTCGAAAGCCACCGATGTCAACTCTACCTGGTATTCCCTTTATTACATGAACCAACCGGTCGTTTGGATCATTGGGAATTCTGAATTGGAAACCGATTACTCGCTGTTCTCAGAGATTGCAATGGATAAGGTAAAGGCCATTGTTTGCCTGGGCGGCAGAAACGTGTTGATCAACAATGCCCTCCAAGGGAAAGTAGATACCATCACCGATGCTCATGATTTGGATGAGGCGGTTCGTTTGGCCAATTCACATACCGAAGAAGGAGACGTGGTGTTGTTTTCACCCGCTTGCTCCAGCTTCGACCTCTTTCAAAACTACAAAGACCGTGGGCAGCAGTTTCGCAAGTCGGTGAGCGATTTGAGGAAATAAAACCTGCTTTAGATCGGGCATGGAAACGCTTTACAAACATATTAAAGGAGACAAAGCCATTTGGTTGGTCGTGCTGTTCCTGGCCATCGCGTCAACGCTGTTGGTCTACAGTTCAATCGTTACCCTGGCTTACCGTCACCATGGGGGAAATACTTTTTTCTACCTCCTGCGGCACGGTTTCTTTGTGTTTGCCGGAGTAGGGATTATCTACCTCGTCCATCGGATGAAGTATACCTACTTTTCGCGTTTGGCGCAGTTGGCATTGTACGCCTCCGGGCCGCTCTTGCTCATCACGCTGCTTTTTGGTGTCACCATCAACGGGGCCGCGCGTTGGCTCAACATTCCCATCATCAACCAGACTTTCCAAACTTCGGATTTTGCGAAACTGGCCTTGATGATGTTTCTCGCGCGGCGCATTTCGCAGAAGCAACCCGTTATCAACGATTGGACGAAATCAACGGTGCAAATCATTCTGCCCATTGTAATGGTGTGTGGTTTGATTTTACCGGCGGATTTGAGCACTTCAGCTCTGGTGTTTTTCTCCAGTCTTGTGCTCATGTTTGTGGGAGGAGTGCCGAAGAAACACCTGCTTGCGCTCATCGGCATCGGCATCATTAGCCTTACGCTGGTGTATGGCGTAGGCAAAGCCTTTCCCGGTTCGTTTGATCGCTTGGACACCTGGATTTCTCGTATCGAAAACTTTGGTGAGGGCGATAGTAAAGGCAACTACCAGATTGAGCAGAGTAAGATTGCAGCTGCCACCGGTGGATTTACTGGAAAGGGACCAGGAAACAGCACCCAAAGGCACTTTTTGCCGCACCCTTATTCCGATTTCATTTTTGCCATTGTGTTGGAAGAATACGGATTGATTGGAGGGCTCGGGATGTTGTTGCTCTACCTGATCTTGTTTTTCCGGTGTGTGAAAATCGTGAATACCTGCCCCAAACACTTTGGGGCTTTGCTGGTTTTCGGCATCAGCTTCATGCTGGTGCTTCAGGCTTTTATCAACATGGGAGTAGCGGTAGACATCTTACCGGTAACCGGGCAGCCTTTGCCGCTGGTGAGTATGGGCGGAACCTCAATTTGGTTCACCTGTATTTCCATGGGTATCATTTTAAGCGTGAGCCGTAGCCTCGAACTGGAAACGGAAAACGTTAAATCTGGAAAGAACAATGTCGTCACCTAAAGTCATCATCAGCGGAGGGGGAACTGGCGGACATATTTTTCCAGCCATAGCCATTGCCAATGCCCTGAAGGAAATCAATCCTTCCACCGACATTTTGTTTGTGGGGGCCAACGGCCGTATGGAAATGGAAAAGGTGCCGGCAGCCGGCTATCCGATTGAAGGCTTGTGGATCAGTGGCTTGCAACGCAAGTTGACCTTGAAAAACCTTGCTTTCCCTTTCAAATTGATGAGCAGCCTGATGCGTTCAGGGGCCATCATCAACCGCTTTCAACCCGATGTGGCGGTAGGCGTGGGCGGTTTTGCCAGTGGGCCATTGCTGAAAATGGCTACCCGCAAAAAGGTGCCTACCCTAATTCAGGAACAAAACTCTTATCCGGGCATCACCAATAAATTGCTCGGTGGTAAAGTGAAAAAGGTGTGCGTAGCCTATGATGGCATGGAACGCTTTTTTCCGAAAGAAAAAATCATCCTTACCGGCAATCCGGTGCGCAAGGAAGTAGTGATGCTCGAAGGCAAGCGGCAGCGGGCCCTGGAGCATTTCCATTTGCAAGCCGACCGGAAAACTTTGCTGGTGATCGGCGGAAGCCTTGGAGCACGCTCCATCAACGAGGCCATTCGCCCTTGCCTGGAAACCTTTCGACAGCGCAACATTCAGTTGATCTGGCAAACCGGCAAAAACTACGTGGAAGAAGCCCGTGTGGCGACTGCCGGATTGGAAGAGTCGGGCATCAAAGCCCACACCTTCATCGAAAAGATGGACTATGCCTATGCCGCTGCTGATTTGGTGGTGAGCCGGGCCGGAGCCATTGCGGTGTCCGAATTGTGCCTTACGGCCAAACCCTGTGTGTTGGTGCCCTTTCCCTATGCTGCGGAAGATCACCAAACCAAAAACGCCATGGCCCTGGTGAACCACCATGCGGCCTTGCTGGTGAAAGATACCGATGCCGGAGAGCAATTGGGCCCTTTGGTTTTAGACCTGATGGAAAACGACGAAAAACGCGATAAACTGGCGGCCCAAATTTCCGGTCTTGGATTCGAAGATTCGGCTCGGGTAATTGCCAATGAAGTATTGAAATTGATTGAGGAATAAATGGACCTGAAACAGGTACATAACGTGTATTTTATTGGAATTGGCGGCATTGGCATGAGCGCCCTGGCTCGCTATTTCCATCGTCTGGGTTGCCAGGTAAGCGGTTACGACAAAACCGAAACCGCCCTTACCCGTTCCCTGGAGGAAGAAGGCATGCGCATTCATTATGTAGAAGACCTCGATCAGTTGCCTGAAGCCGTGGATTTGGTGGTGTATACGCCCGCTGTGCCGGCCCAACATCAGGAATTGAAATTCTACCAAAACAGCGAAACGCCGGTCGTGAAACGCTCTCAGGTGTTGGGTTGGATTTCGCAACAAAATTATACGGTGGCCGTGGCCGGAACCCACGGCAAAACCACCACGTCTTCTATGATCGCCCACATTTTGCACCACGCTAAAGTGGATTGCACGGCCTTTGTGGGCGGCATTACCCGGAACTACAATACCAACCTTGTGGTGTCTGAAACAGCCCAGGCTACCGTGGTAGAGGCCGATGAGTTCGACCGTAGTTTCCTCACCCTGCATCCCCATGTAGCGGTGGTCACCTCCATGGATGCCGATCATTTGGACATCTATGGCGATCACCAGTATTTACTGGAATCGTTTGATCTGTTTGCGCAACAAGTGCAGGACGGTGGATTGCTCGTTTACCGGAAAGGCTTGAAATTCAATACCGATTTCCAATACCGTTCATGGACCTATGCAGTGGAAGAAGTGGCTGACTATCAAGCCAATGGGGTAGGGGTAGTGGACGGTCATTTTGTGTTTAATGTAGCCGGTCCGCACGAAAACCTACAAAACCTGCGTTTAGCTTTACCCGGGCGGCACAACGTAGAAAATGCCCTTGCGGCCATTGCTGTTGCCTACGAATTCGGATTAGAAGGTCCGATCATCCGGGAAGCCATTGAAAGTTATGAAGGCGTTAAACGCCGTTTCGAATACGTTCTAAAGCGGGACGACCTGGTGGTGATTGACGATTACGCCCACCATCCGGAAGAATTAAAAGCAACCATAAGTTCGGTTCGGGAGTTGTATCCCAACCGGAAAATCACCGGGGTTTTCCAACCCCACCTTTACAGCCGCACCCGCGATTTTGAAGAAGAATTCGCCCAGAGCCTTGCCTTGCTCGATGAGTTGATCCTGCTGGAAATTTATCCTGCCCGGGAATTGCCCATCGAAGGGGTGACTTCGGCCAAACTGCTGGAAAAAGTACCACTCGATCATAAATCACTGTCGAACAAAGCCAACCTGGTCAATCATCTGGCCGATCAGGAACTGGAAGTTTTATTAATGCTCGGAGCCGGAGACATCGACACCTTGATTCAACCGGTGCGCGATATGCTGACTGAAAAACAAAAAGCCAACACATGAACTGGTTAAAAAATAGCATCTATTGGGTGCTGGCCCTTTTGGGACTCGCCGTAGTGTTGGGTTTTGTGCGCAGCGAGCAACAGCGCATGAGCTGCCAGGGCATCGAGATTGACATTGATCACAATGC
The DNA here is from genome assembly GCA_937899835.1 of uncultured Flavobacteriales bacterium. GTDB lineage: Bacteria > Bacteroidota > Bacteroidia > Flavobacteriales_G > Salibacteraceae > CALCCE01. Next base: position 41,711 of record CALCCE010000049.1, read on the forward strand.
TTCGGGCAACCGATTTGTGAGTGAGGAGGGCATTCGTGAACTCATCAGCGATTTGGGTTATAATGATTCTTCGCTGCTTTCTGACATCGACATTCAGCAACTCGAAAACCGACTCAACAACAATCCTTCGATTTTAAAGGCGGATGCTTATTTGAGTATTCCCGGAAAATTGTTGGTGGACATCGACCAACGGAAACCCATTATCCGGGTGTTTAGCAACGATGGAAGCAGTTATTACATTGATGAGGAAGGGTATTTGATGCCGCTGAGTCCGGCGTATACCAGTCGAATCTTAGTAGCCAATGGGGCCATTTGGGCACCTTATGGCCCCAGCTCGCAAGCCGATTTGTCGCAACCGATGGCAAACGATTCGGTGATGGCCAATGACTTGCTGCGGGATTTTTACAAAGTGGGCATGGCTGTTCAAAACAATCCGTTTTGGCAGGCACAAATCAACCAGGTGTTTCGCAACGATCTAGGGGATTTGGAACTCATACCGCGGGTGGGCAACCACCGCATCATCATCGGCACGGCCGATAACCTGGATCAGAAGCTGAAAAAGCTGATGATCTTTTACGAAAAAGGATTGTCAAAAACCGGATGGAACGAATATTCGGTCATCAATCTGAAGTTTCACAACCAAGTAGTTTGTACCAAAAAATAATAGCATGGAATCATCCGAGATCATAGTAGGATTGGACATCGGAACTACCAAGATTGCCGCCCTGGTGGGCCGCAAGAACGAGTTCGGTAAACTCGAAATTCTTGGCATGGGCAAGTCCGATTCGGTCGGAGTTACCCGTGGAGTGGTGTCGCACATTACACCTACCGTGCAGGCCATTCAACGCGCTGTAGAAGAAGCCGAAAACAAGGCTGGGGTAGAAATCAATGTGGTGAATGTGGGCATTGCCGGCCAGCACATCAAAAGCCTGCAACACCGGGGCATTCGCATGCGCAACAGCCTCGACGATGAAATTTCGCATGGCGACATCGATGCGTTGGTGGAAGACATGTACAAACTGGTGATGCTTCCCGGTGAGGAAATCATTCACGTGTTACCCCAGGAATACATTGTGGACAACGAGCAGGGCATCAAAGACCCGATCGGCATGTCGGGCATTCGCCTGGAAGCCAACTTTCACATCATTACCGGACAAATTGCTGCGGCCAAAAACATTTACAAATGTGTGCGCAAAGCCGGTTTGGAAGTAGCAGAATTGACTTTAGAGCCCTTAGCTTCCTCGGAGGCGGTATTGAGTGAAGAAGAAAAAGAAGCCGGAGTGGTGTTGGTCGATATCGGAGGTGGTACTACCGACATCGCCATTTTCCAGGATGGCATTATTCGCCACACTGCCGTGATTCCTTTTGGTGGCAATATCATTACCGAAGACATCAAAGAAGGGTGCACCATTATCAAGAAGCAGGCAGAGCTGCTGAAGGTGAAATTTGGCTCTGCCCTGGCCAGCGAAAACCTCGAAAACGACATTGTGGCCATCCCTGGATTGCGCGGTCGTGAGCCGAAAGAAATCTCGATCCGCAACCTGGCCCACATCATTCAGGCCCGCATGGAGGAGATCATCGAGCAGGTGTACTACGAAATTAAAAACTCAGGCTACGAAAAGAAACTCATCGCCGGCCTGGTGGTGACGGGTGGTGGATCGCAGTTGCGCCACATCACCCAATTGTTTGAATACATGACCGGCATGGATACCCGCATTGGTTATCCTACCGAGCACCTGGCGGCAGGCACCGAAGAAGTGGCCAGCCCGATGTATTCTACCGGGGTGGGCCTTGTGATCAAAGGCTTTGAATTGCAGGAAAAAATGAAGGCCCGCAACGTGAGCGTAACGACCCATACCCGGAAAACGAAAGGAAGTTTTTTCGATAAAATCTTTGCGAAGAGCAAAGAGTGGTTCGAAGAAGATCCGGAAGCTTAAATTTGCAACCAACCAGTAGATAACTAAATACTTTTTGTCATGAAATTTGACTTACCAAAAGACGCCTCCTCGATCATTAAGGTGATTGGTGTGGGCGGTGGGGGCAGCAATGCTGTGAACCACATGTTCCGTCAAGGCATTAAAGGAGTAGACTTCATGATCTGCAACACAGATCAGCAAGCGCTCGATACCAGCCCGGTTCCCCACAAAATTGCCCTCGGTGCCAGCCTCACCGAAGGTCGTGGTGCAGGTTCTTTGCCCGAAGTAGGCAAAAATGCTGCGCTCGAAGACATTGAAGACATTCGCACACTGCTCGAAGCAGGTACCAAGATGGTATTCGTTACCGCGGGTATGGGCGGTGGTACCGGTACAGGTGCTGCTCCGGTCATTGCACAAGTAGCCCGCGAATTGGGCATTCTTACCGTGGGTATCGTTACCATGCCTTTCTTCTTTGAAGGCCGCAAACGCCGGCAACAAGCTGAAGAAGGCATCAACGCTATTCGTCAGGCAGTAGATACACTGCTGGTAATCAACAACGACAAATTGCGGGAAATGTATGGCAACCTTTCGTTGGCCGATGCATTTGCCCAAGCCGATAATGTATTGACTACGGCGGCCAAAGGCATTGCCGAGATCATTACCCGTACGGGCTACATCAACGTGGATTTCGAAGATGTGCGCACCGTGATGAAAGACAGCGGTGTGGCCATCATGGGATCGGCAGCTGCTGGTGGAGAAAACCGCGCCATGGTTGCCGTGGAACGTGCTTTGGCTTCGCCCTTGCTCAACGACAACGACATTCAGGGCGCCCGCTACGTGTTGCTCAACATTACTTTTGGCAATCAGGAAGTACTCATGGACGAGATTTCCGATATCACCGATTATATCCAGGACGAAGCGGGCTCTACCGCTGATGTGATTTGGGGTTACGGTGTGGACGAAGAGTTGGGCGATGAGATCAGTGTGACCATCATTGCCACTGGCTTCCAAAGCAAACAATCGGCGGATTTTGAGTGGGAAAAGCGCCCAGAGAAGAAAGTGATGAAGCTGGAGGACGAAGTGCCTTCTTCGGTTGCGAACCCACACCAACCGGTAGTGGAGCAACCTGCTGCGCCAGCTCCTGATCCGCACGAGCCTTACCTCAAGCCTGTTCAGGATACTCCCCAAGAGGAAAAGCCTGCCGAAACGCAGGGAGCTATTCCTTTTGAAATGAGTTCGCCGGCAACTCCTCCGACTCCCAAGCCAGAACCAACACCAGCACCGACACCGGAGCCTCCGGCCCACACGCCAGAGCCAGAAACGCACTCCTTTGAGCCTTACCTCAAATCGAGTGGCCCGGTAGAGTCAACACCAGAACAGCCACCTGCTGCAAAGCCAGAGCCCGCTCCGGTGCCACAGGAAAAGCCGGTGGCGCAAGCTCCCGCTACTCCGCAGCCTGCACCTGCTCCGACTCCTTCGGTTAGTCCTGAGGATCAACAAAAACGGGCCGGGGAGCGCATCATGCGTTTGAAAGACCTTAGCAGCAAACTGCGGACGCCTTCCGGACTTTCGGATATGGAGAATGAACCGGCCTACAAACGCCGTCAGGTTCGCTTGGATGATGTACCACATTCTTCTGAGTCGCAAGTTTCGCGCTATACGCTTACCGAAGAAGAACTGGAAAACGGCGATAAGCAAACCGGCCTGAAGCCCAACAACAGTTTCTTGCACGACAACGTAGACTGATAAAAAGTATAAACCGTTATCTATTGGTTATTCCCTTTCGGGGGAATGTGAAAGGCCGTCTCCTTATCGGAGGCGGCTTTTTTGCGTTTATTAAGTCTCTTAATGCGGGATTAAATCAGCATGCGGTACCTACAGCACAAAACCACTACTTTTGCAACTCATTACCATTCAAACAACACGACCATGAGTCTTGCAGATACCATCAATGCCGACATTAAAAAAGCCATGTTGGCCAAAGAAAAAGGCAAATTAGAAGCCTTGAGAGCCGTAAAATCCGCACTGTTGCTGGCGGCTACCGAAAAGGGTGCCGATGGCAAAGTGGACGAAACTGCCGAAATCAACGTACTGCGCAAACTGGTGAAGCAACGTAAAGAAGCGGCTGGCATTTACCGCGAACAGGGCCGGGCAGACCTCGCTGAGCCGGAAGAAATGCAAGCCGGTGTGATCGAAGCCTACCTGCCCCAACAAATGGGGGAAGACGAGGTGCGCGAAGTATTGGCTGGCGTGATTGCTCAAGTGGGGGCCGCTGGCCCGCAAGATATGGGCAAGGTCATGGGCGCAGCTATGAAAAGTCTCAACGGAAAAGCCGACGGTAAATTGATTTCTTCTTTGGTGAAATCTATGTTGAGCGGCAACTGATACCTGTTTTATCGAAAGTTGAACGGGGCGTCCCACAGGGCGACCCCGTTTTTTTATACCTACTTTTTGGAAGGCATAAAATGAAATGAGGAAATTCTACGTTCCTTTAAAAGCACCTCCCCCAAAGGTGATTTCGCGCCAGGATACTTCCACTGTTCACTCATCCTCCATCAACGGTCACTGATCGAAGAAACCGTCAGTTGATCGATTCTAAACAACCTTTCGCCTATCGGAGGGGTAACCTCTTATAGCTAACACTTGCCGAACGATCGATATGAAGATACACTACCCTTAAACCTGATTCTTCCAAACTTCTTTTTCCGATTCCTGTAGTAGGGAAATGGTCCGGTAGAATCACAATCCTTGAAGCTATGAAGTTCCATTTGTTGATGATGACCGGACTTTTTTGTGTCTTGTCGGTACGTGCTCAGGAAAACCTCGGGATTGCCAACAGCAATTACGCGCCTACCAACTCTATGCTGCTCAACCCGGCTTCAGTGGTCAATTCAAAAACTTACCTGGATATCAACCTGGTGGGAGCTTCAGCCTACGCGCGCAACAACCTCGCTTACTTGCCGAAGAGCCAGTTCTACTTCCCGCGTGATATTTGGAGCCTCAACATTCCAGAACCGAGCTACAACACCTCCAACAACCGCATCAAAGGCTACCTGGATGCCGGAATACAAGGCCCTTCCGCTACTTTGCAATGGGGAAAACACGCCTTCGGTTTCTATACCGGGGCGCGCAGTGTCACTTCGGTGAAACGCATTCCTGGCTACCTGGCCCGCGTAGTGATTGATGGAGCCGACCCATCGGAAACCGATTACCGCGAATACAACGACCGCAATGTGAGGGCCAAGAGTATGACCTGGGGCGAAGTGGGGCTGAGCTACAGCACCATTTTGAGTCAGAAAAACAAAGACATGTGGACGGGAGGAATCACCCTCAAGCGTTTGTACGGCTTGCAGAGTACCTCTTTCATTCTCGAACGTGCTGACATTACCACGAATGAAAACAATCAGGTGCAGATCAACGAACTGCGCGGCAAATACGCCAATGCCGATTTCAATTTTCGTGCGGGCAGAGGATGGAGTACTGATATCGGGGTAACCTACCAAAAGATGCTGGAAGATGTGACGCGTTACGTTCCCCACCTGACTCGCTATGGCTGTGACCACATCAATTACAAATACAAAATCGGAGCTTCTTTGCTCGATGCCGGATACATCCGTTTTAAAAATGGTGCTACTGCCAGGGAATTCGAGCGCACCACTCAAGTACAAAACGTGGAAGACATCGACGACCCGGATGAATTGACCCAGGTATCTCCCGAAAGTGGCACTTTCACTGAGAAGTTCAGGTTTACCAACCAAACGCCCATGGCCATCTCGGGGCAGTTTGACTATAATTTTGAAAACGATTTTTACATCAATGCCACCGTCGTTCAAAACCTCGTACACCCACGAAACTACGGACCCGAAAGAGCCAACCTGCTTTCGATAACGCCCAGGTACGAACGCCGATTCTTCGAAGCGGCCATGCCCTTATCCCTGCATCAGTACACCAGTCCGCAGGTTGGCCTCGCCTTCCGCTTTGCTTATCTGGTGATTGGAACGGATAACGTGGTCCCGTTCCTCTTTAAAACAGACGTTTACAGTGCGGACGTTTACTTCAGCCTGAAGTATTCGCTCTTTAACAATCCAGGCTGTAAAAGTCGTTCTGGTCGTCAATCGAAGAAAAAATGTCCGGGACCTGCCGGCAGTTAAACCAAACGGAGGTTGGACCTGAAAGAGTCGCTGCACTTGTGTGGCGGCTCTTTTGTTTGCGCTTAATCGTGTTTTGCCCGGGGACAATTTTAAAGCAACAGCAGTTCCGGGTCGCAGACGACTCCGTTTCCGATCCAATAAAAAAATGAAAAATTATTTCTGAAAAGTATCGGGGGCACATTCGCTGGCGACACCTGTTCCGGGTAGTGGATGGCTTTGTCCCCGACTATTTTAAAAAATGGGACAGCTTTTTCAGGGAAAACCCGGAGACAAGATCGCTTGTAGCCCGGAACCGGCAATGAACGTGCCGCGTCCCCGACCAGTGGCACGGTTTGTCCCCGAGCACCGACCATAAAAACATCCTTGAGTTACTTTAATGCTTGTCCCCGGCTTTTTATGCAGCCGGGGACAAGTCGGCTGATCTTGTCCCCGCGTTTTGCATTAGTCGGGGACAAGCTTAGTTACCCAGTTGTCCCCGGGTAGCGTCATCACCCGGGGACAAATGAAGTTTGGTCTTGTCCCCGACCCAACGAGCAGCCGGGGACAAATAATATTTGGTCTTGTCCCCGACCCACACGAGTAGCCGGGGACAAATAATATTTGGTGTTGTCCCCGGGCTATTCCTCCCGGGGACAGGCTTGATTCGCAATAGCGGCCGATTTAAAAATGAAGCTGCTTGGGAGGGGACGCCTTCCTGACTGAATACCCGCGAAGGAGCAGGTAACTTTTAATGCCCCTCGGAGGCAACACTTTCTTGTATAAAGTGGTCTATAGGCAAAAGGGTTTCCCTGGCTTTTCGGAAAACGCTTTTTGTACCTTTACCCGTATAACCCCTGCTACAAAGCATGCGCCTTCTGCCTAAACCTTCCCTCGTTGGGCTTTTGTTCATCCATTGCTTGTTGTTGCTGAGTAACCGCAGTGTTGCTCAGGAAACGCAAGGCATGGCGCTGAGCAATTACTCCATTACCACCGCGGCTCGGCTCAACCCTTCCTTAATGGTGGACCCAAAAGCATTTTTGGACATCAATCTGGTGGGCATCAATGGCTTTGCCTACAACAACTACCTCTATTCTCCGAAATCTGTTTCTTTTCCTGCCGGGGCGCTTGCTGAGGGCTATGATGGCCTTTTTGAAAACCTGGGCGGGAATCGAAAAAATGGAATTGTCAATCTGTTCTTACCGGGTCCTTCTTTCACTGCCAGCATTGGCCGTCACAGCATTGGAGCCGGGGTGGCAGTAAGGGGCGTAGCCAACCTGCGTAAACTCCCCGAACACTTTGCCCGTTTTGCTTTTCGAGGGCTCAATTTCGACGATTTGCACGGCACTACCTGGGACGATGGCAACTTCAATGTTAAGTACATGGGTTGGGCGGAGGTTTCCGCCTCGTATGGCTATTCTTTCTATCAGTGGAATCGAGACATGTGGCAGGGTGGCGTTACCCTCAAGCGTTTGTTTGGATTGGCCCATGGTGCCCTCATTGTGGATGAACTCCAATATTTTGTGCCAGATACGGTCGATTTCGACATCCTGAACTTTAGCGGTCGCTACGCTTATTCGGATGTAGGTTGGAATGTAGGCCGCGGCTGGGGCATGGATTTGGGCGTTACCTACAAGAAGATGAAGGAAAACGTGACCAATTACGTTCCTCATTCCCGGGCCAATGGCTGCCGAGAAGTAGATTACCTCTACAAAGTAGGCGTTTCGCTGCTCGACCTGGGGTATATCCGCTATAAGACCAACGCCAATGTGCGCATACTGGACAACGTGAGTGCGGATTGGGACAACTATTGGCGCGACACCTCCAACCAGGCCGAGGTGCTCGACCGGGCCATCTTGTCGAAGTTTGCCGAAGGAGACATTACTACCGATACGCGGTATTGGGCACCTTTACCTACTGCGATAACTGCCCACATTGATTACAATGTATATAAGGACTTCTATTTAGGTGGCGTAGTGGTGCAGCGCTTTGGACGCCCCAACAATTATGGCGTAGAGCGGGGCAACCTGCTTTCGATTATTCCGCGATATGAAAAACGGTTTTTTGAAGCCTCACTACCTGTTTCACTTTATGACTATCGCAACCCGCGTATTGGGATCAGTCTGCGGTTTTGGGCTATAGTGTTGGGCACAGAAAATGTAATTCCCTTTATCATTCCTACCGATACGTACAGCTCCGATGGCTTCTTTTTCCTCAAATACATGCTCATCAACAAGCGGCAGTGCAAAGGAGCCAATGGACGATCGCGCAGGGCAAAGTGTCCTGGCCCGGCCCGTTAGTATTGGTGGTCCACCGATCCTAAGCTAACTTTGAAGCTTCACCAATCCTGAACTGTGAAAACCCTGTTTCGAAAAGTGGCATTTGTGTTTGGCCTGTTGCTCATCCTGTTGAGTTTCTGGCAATGTAAGATGCTTATCTATGGGGTGCAGCAGGGAGTAGGGCAGATGCGCATTGTTTCCAATGCTCGACCCATCGCGGAGGTCATGGCCGATCCGGAGTTTCCCGATTCGCTCAAAGCGCAGTTGGACTTGGTGCAAGAGATCCGGCAATTTGCGATCGACTCCCTGGGCCTGAAAGACTCTAAAAACTACCAATCGGTTTACGACCAACAAGGTAAACCCGTGCTCTGGGTGCTTTCGGCCAGTGATAAATTTGCCTTGAAGCCCTATAAATGGCGGTATCCGATGCTGGGTGCTCTGGGCTATAAAGGCTTTTTCAAGGAAGACCGGGCCCTGCGGGAACAACAGAAATTTGAAGATTGGGGCTACGATACCGATGTAGGTGAGGTAGGAGCGTGGTCTACCTTAGGTTGGTTCAAAGACCCGATACTGTCCAACATGTTGGAGAAATCGCCGGGAGGTTTGGCCCGGCTCATCATCCATGAAATGACGCATGCCACCCTCTTTGTCAAAGGCGATGCAGAGTACAATGAAAACCTGGCCACCTTTGTTGGCGACAACGGAGCTGAATTGTTCCTGGTTTTCAAGTATGGCGAAGACTCCAAGGAATACAAAGATTACCTGGGCGGTATTTCAGACGTTCGTCAGTTCGGCGAACACATCTTATCCGGCAGTCAGCGCTTGGATAGTTTGTACCAGACTTTTACCGAATCCCAGCCCGATTCGGTGAAGGCAGGGCAGAAAAAAGCCATGATCACTACCATCCTTCAGGATGCTGACACTTTGAGTTTGTACAACTCAAAACGGTTTTCACATCTGATTGCGGGCAAATACATTCCGAACAATACCTTCTTCATGACTTTTCGGATGTATCGGCAAGAGCAAAACAGTTTCCAAAAAGAATTTCAGGAGCAATACAACTCCGATTTCAAGCGCTACCTGGCGTACTTGAAAGAAAAGTATCCCAGCGTTTAGGTCAACAAAAAACGGCTGCTCCCTTGCGGAAGCAGCCGTTCAATATTTAATCCTGTGGATTGACTTACATCATTCCTGGCATTCCGCCACCCATTCCGGCTGGAGGTCCTGCAGGAGCTTCTTCGGGCTCGTCGGCCAACACACACTCGGTGGTGAGCAAGAGACCGGCAATTGAAGCCGCATTTTCAAGTGCAACGCGACCTACTTTGGTAGGATCAATCACACCTGCTTCGAAGAGGTTTTCATATACTTCAGTACGAGCGTTGTAGCCGAAATCAGCATCGCCTTCCGCTACTTTCTGCACGATTACCGCACCCTCGCCACCGGCGTTGGCTACGATCTGACGAAGTGGTTCTTCTACCGCACGAGTCACAATAGCAACACCAGTTGTTTGGTCTTCGTTTTCGGTTTCCACACTGTCAAGGCTGGCAATAGCACGAATGTAGGCTACCCCTCCACCGGGTACGATTCCTTCTTCTACCGCAGCACGGGTAGCGTGAAGCGCATCGTCCACGCGGTCTTTTTTCTCTTTCATTTCCACCTCAGTGGCAGCACCGATGTAGAGCACTGCAACACCACCGGCCAATTTGGCCAAACGCTCTTGCAATTTCTCTTTGTCGTAATCAGAGGTGCTGGCCTCCATCTGAGTTTTGATCTGGTTCACCCGAGCCGTGATTTGCTCTTTTTCACCGTTACCGTTAACAACCGTAGTGTTGTCTTTGTCGATGGTTACTTTTTCAGCAGTTCCCAAATCATCCAAAGTAGCGTTCTCCAATTTGTAGCCACGCTCTTCAGATATTACGGTTCCACCGGTCAGGATGGCGATGTCTTCCAACATAGCTTTCCGACGATCACCAAAGCCAGGAGCTTTTACAGCAGCGATTTTCAACGAACCGCGTAGTTTGTTCACTACCAAAGTAGCGAGTGCTTCGCCGTCAACATCCTCAGCAATGATCAACAGTGGACGACCGCCTTGTGCACTTTGCTCGAGAATAGGGAGCAAGTCTTTCATGGTGCTGATCTTCTTGTCGTAGATCAGAATGAAAGGGTTGTCCAACTCGGCTTCCATTTTGTCAGGGTTGGTCACGAAGTAAGGAGACAAATAACCGCGGTCGAACTGCATACCTTCTACCACTTCAACCGTGGTTTCGGTTCCTTTAGCTTCCTCTACGGTGATCACACCTTCTTTGCTCACTTTGCCCATAGCTTCAGCAATCAATTTGCCGATCGCTTTGTCGTTGTTGGCAGAAATGGTAGCAACTTGCTCAATTTTTTCGGAGTCGCTACCTACTTCGCGCGATTGTGCTTTCAGGTTGGCAACTACAGCAGTTACAGCAAGTTCGATACCGCGCTTCAAGTCCATTGGGTTAGCACCGGCAGCAACGTTTTTCAATCCAGCGTTTACGATGGCCTGGGCCAATACCGTAGCGGTGGTGGTTCCATCACCTGCCACATCAGCAGTTTTGCTGGCTACTTCTTTCACCATTTGCGCACCCATGTTGGGCACTGCGTCAGACAATTCAATTTCTTTAGCTACCGTTACTCCATCTTTAGTGATTTGAGGAGCACCGAATTTTTTGTCGATAACAACGTTGCGACCTTTGGGGCCGAGGGTCACCTTCACTGCATTCGCCAGCGCGTCAACCCCGCTTTTCAGGGCATCACGGGCTTCGATATCGAATGAGATTTCTTTAGCCATTTTTATCTTAGTTGATAGTGTGTTTGGTTTGATTGATTGATTGGAAACATCGTTGGATTAAAAAATCCTTAGATGATTGCCAGGATGTCCGACTCCCGCATGATGAGGTAATCTTTCCCTTCGAGTGCAATCTCGGTACCGGAATATTTTCCGTACAAAACGAGGTCACCAGCTTTTACCGTCATGGGCTCATCTGCTTTGCCGTTACCAACGGCTACTACAGTTCCGCGTTGAGGCTTTTCTTTAGCAGTGTCAGGGATGATGATGCCTCCGGCGGTCGTTTCTTCTGCGGGAGAAGGCTCGACCAATACCCGGTCAGCCAATGGTTTGATGTTTACATCTGCCATTTTTGATGCGTATTGATTGGTTAAACGATTATAAATAGAAATTGAATTCTTCTTGGTTGCTACGCCTTTGTCACATACTATGCCAATTGCTCAGAGTAAGACAATATTTCAGTTGGTGCTGACATAAAAAAAAATGCCAGGAAATAAGGTGACATCCTGGCATTATATGCGGTTGGTGCACGAAGCACGAAAGGTCAAAATTATTCAGAAGGTTGTGGTTGCTCTGCCGGAGCTGACACTGGATTAAAGTCAGAAGCCGGAGCTGGGGTAGGAGCGGTAGTAGGAATGGTAGCTGCTGGTAGGTTGGTCAACTCACTTTCGGCTTGTTCCACAGTACCAGAACCAGTTCCCGATACCACTGCAGAAAGCAGGCACAGTACCAACAATGCCACGGCAAATCCCCAAGTTGCTTTTTCCAAAACATCGGTCGTTTTGCGAACGCCCAAAAATTGGTTGCTGGATGTAAGGCCAGCTGCCAGGCCGCCACCTTTGGAGTTTTGAACCAAAATAACACCGATCAACAAAAGGCAATCGATGAAGATAAGTATGGAAATAACATAACCCATGATGGATCTTATTTGGAGTGCTTGGTCTTTAATTCTCGAATAAGGCCTGCAAAGTAACTGCTTTTTTCGGGATAAGTCAAACTTAACTTCTCGTAGACCTTTATGGCTTTTGGGTAATGCCCTTGCTGCTCATAAATCTTTGCAAGGGTCTCAGTAACAAAGTTTTCATCTTCTACCAGGCTCAGTTTAGCCATGTTCGAAGGCGAAAAAAATTCGGACTTGGCCGGCGTGATCTGTGGGTCGTTTTGAATGAACCGATCAATTAAATTTTCGGTGGGGGCAGAGGGAGAGCTCGGTGTTGGAGCACCCGATTCCGATGCCTCCTGCACGTGTTCATTGGTAGCAACTGCATCCGTTACTTTCGGCTCCTCAGCAGGTTCTGGCGATTTTTCTTGCTTCAATTGCCGCAGCCAGTCGCTGAAATTCTTAGGAGCTGCTGCTGTTTCTACACGGGTAGTAGCAGCTACGTCTTCTGGTGCCGCTGCTTCATCAGGTGTTTCAGGTAATGTTTCTGAGGCATTTTCCACCTCGGTGATGGGTTCCTGCTTAGCCTCCGGTGGCTCTGGCCGTTCTTCCTGATTTTCCGTTTCTGCTTCCGAATCCAAGGCAATAGAGGTAGAAATGGCTTCCAACAATATTTCCTGCTCCAGCAACTGCATGTAATCCACCGAAGCAGTTGGCGATAAAGTGACTTCTTCCGTTGGCGCTTCCTGCTCAGGTGCTTCCTCTGCTTTCGAAGGGCTATCCACCACTACTTCTTTGGGAGCTTCTTCAGCAACAAACGTGTCCTTAGTGGCTTCCACTTCTGTTGAAGTACTTTCCTTTTCTACCGTAGCGATCGTATCCTGTAGCGTTTTACGCAGGATAAGTCGGTAAAGCATTTCCCGATCAGCCGCATATACGGCGGCCAATTTTAAATGCTGGTGGTAGTGAATGCTATTTTGAACGTGAAGGGCTTTTGCCAGGAGCAATTGAAGCGATTGACAATAGGGAAAGGTAGCAATCAACTCCCGCAATTGAACCGTGTCGTCCGGGTCCAACAGTTCTGGTGTGGCCAGTGCCTGGTGAAAAGCTTCCCGCACCATGCCTACCAGTTACTAAAACCTCGGTTGAAGATGTCCTGCACCAATTGCTGGTTAATGTCGTCGAGCAATTCTTCTTCTACATCGGTGAGGGAAAGGTCGGCACTGTAGTCGGATTGCCCGGTAAATGGTGATTCGAAATTTTGTGTTTCGTCTTTGGTGTTCGTAAACCGTACGTTCACCGTTACTTTAAGCCGGTTTTGCGCAGCCGTTTCATTTCCCTGAATGGCTACGGGTGTAGTGCTGTATCCAGTGATTTCTCCCTCTAACTGAATGTCACCGTTTTCCCGCACCAACTGCAGGTTGGTTTGGGTGAGGAAAAAATCGCGGAGGGCTTCCGTAAAAGCCTGACTCAGCGTTGGTGTGGCCAATGGAGCATAATTGGGAAACTGATCGATCGAAACCGTTTTAATATCCTCTGGTACACTGGCATCGGTAAAAGAATAGCGAAAGCAACAGCCGCTAAAAAAGAGCGGCATCAAAGTGGCAACTAACAGTGCGAAAAGCGTGGATCGGCGAACGTGCATAATCTATTTCAAATGGAATTCTTTGATCTTTCGATACAACGTTCGTTCCGAAATTCCGAGTTCCTTGGCAGCGTCCTTTCGTTTGCCGTGGTATTTCTCCAATGCTTTTTTGATCAACTCCACCTCCTTCTCTTCCAGCGAGAGGCTTTCCTCCACCACTTCTTCCGGCTCCTGAATGGGTTCTTCGTGGTGGTGGTGGTGAATCGTAGGTTCCGTAAAAGGCGCGGGAACCAAACTGTCTTTGGTGATCACCGGACTGATTTCAGGATACAGTCGCTTTACCAATTGCGATTCTTCCCCTGCATCGTCGAGGTTCAGTTTGCCTGAACGCATCAGGTCGTGCACCAGCTTTTTCAAATCGTTCAAGTCGTTCTTCATCTCAAAGAGAAACTTGTACAGAATATCCCTTTCCGAAAACTCTTCCTTTTTACCAGGGCCATTGTATAAAGTAGGCAAGGTAGACCCGCTGGCGTCTGGCAGGTATTTCAATAGTGTTTCCCGGTTGATGTCGCGCACCTGCTCAATCACCGAAATTTGTTCCGTAATGTTTTTCAGTTGCCGAATGTTTCCCTGCCAGCGGTAGTTGATCAATAGTTGCCGGGCATCTTCCGAAAGGCGCACCACCGGCATGCGGTATTTCTCTGCAAAATCAGAGGCAAATTTTCGAAACAACAGGTGAATGTCATCTTTCCGCTCCCGAAGCGGTGGAATGACAATAGGTACAGTATTTAATCGGTAGTAAAGGTCCTCCCGAAATTTATTTCGTTGAATGGCCTCCGGAATGTTCACATTGGTAGCGGCCACAATGCGCACATCGGTTTTGAGCACCTTTGAAGAACCCACTTTAATGAATTCACCGGTTTCCAAAACCCGCAATAGCCGTACTTGGGTTTGTATGGGCAGTTCTGCTACCTCATCCAAAAAGATGGTCCCGCCATTGGCCACTTCAAAATAGCCTTTGCGCGAATCCAAGGCACCCGTAAAAGAACCTTTTTCGTGGCCAAACAATTCCGAATCGATCGTTCCTTCAGGAATAGCCCCACAGTTCACTGCAATGTAAGAGCCGTGTTTTCGGGAACTGAACTGATGAATAATTTGCGGCATCACTTCCTTCCCTGTACCACTCTCTCCGGTAATCAATACCGAAAGATCGGTAGGAGCTACCTGGGCCGCAGTATCGATGGCCCGATCGAGCAAAGGCGAGTTGCCAATGATGCCGAAACGTTGTTTGATTTGTTGAGAACTGGCCATTGATAATGAAAAGCTTTGGGTTTGTTCGGGTACGTGGTAGGTTAAACCAGTTCTCCCATGAGTGTGGCAGCCGTACAATCGGTCACTTTAACCTCTACATAATCTCCTGCCACTACGGCCTCTCGTGGAAAAACCACCATTGCATTTTGAGAGTTTCGACCGCAGAAATGTTCGTCCGAACGCTTCGAAGGGCCCTCTACCAATACTTTGAACGTTCTTCCTAAAGCACGTCGGTTACTTGCCAGGCCATGTTGCTGTTGCAACTGAATGATTTCCGCAAGGCGTGCTTTTTTCTCGGTTACCGGAACATCATCCTCGTATTTCCGTTCAGCAAGCGTTTTGGGACGTTCGGAATAGTAGAACATGTAGGCGAAATCATATTTCACCTCCTGCATCAAACTCAAGGTTTCATCGTGTTGGTCTGGCGTTTCAGAACAAAAACCCGTAATAATGTCGGTAGAAATCGCACATTCAGGAATAATCTCACGAATGGCACGAATGCGGTCCAAGTACCATTCCCGAGTATAGCCCCGGTTCATTTTCTTTAAAATATCCGAGTTTCCAGATTGTACCGGAAGGTGAATGTAGTTGCAAATGTTTTCGTGCCTTGCCATGGCGTGCAACACCTCGTCGGTCATGTCTTTGGGATGGGAAGTGGAAAACCGAACCCGTAAGTCAGGACTTACCAACGCCACCCGTTCCAGCAGTTGAGCAAAGTTGACGGTGGGCACCTCAGGATTCTTTATTTCTCCTTTGGCAGTAAGGTTCCAACGGTAAGAGTCTACGTTTTGTCCCAACAAAGTAACCTCACGAAACCCCTTTTGGAAAAGCTCGTGGGCCTCGTCCACAATGGATTCCGGGTCGCGGCTGCGTTCCCGACCACGGGTGAAGGGCACTACGCAAAAAGAGCACATGTTGTCACAACCGCGCATAATGCTAATGAAAGCGGTTACACCGCTTTGGGAAAGTCGTACCGGATTGATGTCGGCATAAGTCTCTTCCCGAGACAATAACACATTGGCCGCCTTTTGGCCACTGCCTACTTCTTCAATCAGATTGGGCAAGTCGCGGTAAGCATCCGGGCCGGCAATCAGGTCCACCAGCTTTTCTTCTTCCAGCAATTTGGCCTTCAAACGCTCGGCCATGCAACCCAAAACGCCAACCACCAATTCAGGGTTGTGCACTTTGGCAGACTTAAAATGCTTGAGGCGGTTCCTTACCCGTTGCTCGGCGTTGTCGCGAATAGAACAAGTATTGAGCAGCACCAAATCGGCTTCTTCCGCATTTCGGGTAGTGGTGAAGCCATCCTTTGCCAGGATAGAAGCTACAATTTCACTGTCCGAAAAATTCATCTGGCACCCATAGCTTTCCAGGTAGAGTTTTTTACCCCCGGTTTCCTGTACTTTAACCATGGTGGCCTCCCCTTGGCGGGCCTCATCAATGACTTTAATTTCGACTTTTTCTTCCATGTCGCAACAAAATTCGAGGACCAAATTTAATCAAAACACCTACGGTGACAAAATGTCATTCGGGCCATAAAATCCTCAAAAACCGCTAAAATAGAGCGATTCGAGCACTTTGCAACGAAGTAATTCGAAAGTAGCTTTTGGAAAAACCAACCGTTATTCACTTTATTTGTATCCCGATGTGATGCCGAAACATTTTCGGGAACCTCACTGTTAAAAGCCCAAACACAAGGAAGATAGGCGTATGGATTTGGTAATTGTAGAGTCTCCTGCCAAGGCGAAAACCATTGAAGGTTTTTTAGGAAAAGACTACACTGTAAAGTCGAGCTATGGACACGTTCGCGACTTAGCGAAAAAAGGACTTTCAGTAGATATTGAAGATGATTTTAAGCCTCAGTATGAGGTGATGCCCGATAAAAAGAAGATCATCCAAGAGCTCAAAAAACTGGCGAAAGACGCCGAGTTGGTTTGGCTCGCAACGGATGAAGACCGCGAAGGAGAGGCCATTTCCTGGCACTTGTTCGAAGTGCTTGGTTTGAAAGAAGACCGCACCAAGCGGATTGTTTTTCATGAAATTACCAAGCCAGCCATTCGCTCGGCAATTGATAACCCGAGAACCATCAATCACGATTTGGTAATGGCGCAGCAAGCCCGCCGGGTTTTGGATCGGCTTGTGGGTTTTGAACTCTCGCCAGTATTGTGGCGCAAAGTGCGGCCCAGTCTTTCTGCGGGGCGTGTTCAGTCGGTTGCTGTGAGAGTTTTAGTAGAACGGGAGAAAGAAGTTTTGGCCTTTGAGTCCACTTCTTCTTTTAAAGTGACGGCCCATTTTAAAGTCGGGGGAAAATCCGGCCTGAAAGCCGACCTCAACAAAAAATTTAAGGTAGAAGAAGAAGTGACCACCTTCTTAGCGTCTTGCAAGGCTGCCGATTTCAACATCACCAGCCTTGAGACCAGACCAGGAAAGAAATCGCCTGCACCTCCTTTTACCACCTCTACTTTACAGCAAGAGGCCAGCCGAAAACTTGGGTTCTCCGTGTCGCAAACCATGGCCGTAGCTCAAAAGCTCTACGAATCGGGTAAGATCACCTACATGCGAACCGATTCGGTCAACTTATCGGACCTCGCTACCAATGCTGCCCGTGCTGAGATAGTATCGAGTTTTGGAGAAGAATTCGCAAACCCTCGCAAATACACCACCAAATCCAAAGGAGCGCAGGAAGCACACGAAGCCATTCGGCCAACCTACTTAAACGAACACAGCGTCACCGGCGACTATGCCGAAGAACGACTCTACGATTTGATTTGGAAGCGGACCATCGCTTCACAGATGGCCAATGCCGAACTGGAAAAAACTACTGCAACGGTAGCCATCAGCAATCAAGATGAGTATCGCTTTTTGGCCCATGGAGAAGTGTTAAAGTTTGAAGGGTTCCTCAAAGTATACATGGAGTCTACCGACGACGAACGGGAGGAAGGCCCTAAAGGCATGTTACCGCCGATGACGGTTGGGGAAGCCGTAGAGCGCGAACAAATTGAAGCGGTACAACGGTTTACCCACCACCCACCCCGGTACACAGAGGCCAGCCTGGTGAAGAAACTAGAAGAATTGGGCATCGGACGTCCCTCTACCTATGCACCTACCATTAGCACCATTCAAAAGCGGGGCTATGTAGTGAAAGAAGATCGGGATGGCCAGGAGCGAGTTTACAGAGCAGTAAGCCTGATTGCAGATGAGGTAAAAGCAGAAGACCGCACCGAAATTACGGGCCGCGAAAAGGCCAAGCTTTTTCCCACCGATATTGGCATTGTTGTCAACGACTTCTTGGTAGAACATTTCGGGGGAATCCTCGATTACAACTTCACCGCCAACGTAGAGAAAGAGTTCGACGAAATTGCACATGGCAGCAAAGAATGGAACAAAATGCTGGAAAGCTTCTATGCTCCTTTCCATGACGTAATAGAAGATACCTTAGAAAATAGTAGTCGTGCCACTGGCGAACGCTATTTGGGCGATGAGCCAGGAACGGGACTAAAGGTGTACGCCAAGATTGGAAAATACGGGCCAGTCATCCAGATTGGAGACACAGACGCTGAAGAAAAGCCGCGTTTTGCGAGCATTCGGGGAGACCTCACGTTGAACAGCGTCAACCTGGAGCAAGCGCTCGACCTCTTTAAATTGCCACGCAACCTGGGAGAATACCAGGGCGAAGAAGTGGTGATTGGCGTAGGTCGCTACGGCCCTTACGCACGGCACAAAGGAAAATTCTTCTCCATAGGAGACGAAGATCCACTGACCATTGAGATGGAAGCCACCATAGAAATTATCGAGAAAAAGCTGAAAGAAGACCGTGAACGCATTATTCATGAGTATCCGGGTGATGATAATGTGCGGGTGTTGAAAGGGAAATGGGGACCCTACATATCCATTGGTAGAAAGAATTATCGCATACCCAAAGACAAAGACCCACAAACCCTTACCTTAGAGGAATGTTTAGAAATCGCTAAGAACGCCCCGCAAGGCCGCTCGAAGCGAAAGGCTAAATCGTAATCAATCTGACGACCTTATGGGTGCCGACCTCTCAATCTACTTTCAACCCGTTGATCACCGCAAATCCGACTTTGCCAAAAATGCCTTAGGCGCCAAGCTGAAAGTGCATTCAGAAGAAGCAGGTTTTCCAGACCTGGAAGAAATCGACCTGGCGATAGTTGGTGTAAAAGAAGACCGACGGGCAGTGAACAATATGGGTTGTTCTGGCGCACCTGATATGGTGAGGAAATACCTTTATCAGCTTTTTGAAGGTCCTTATAAAGTAAAAATGGCTGATTTAGGAAACGTCCTGCCTGGTGAAACCGAGGAGGATACCTACTTCGCCTTGAGTTCAACCATTGCCGAGCTGATCAAAAAGAACGTTGTTCCAATTATTATAGGAGGAAGTCAAGACCTGACCTATGCCAACTACCTGGCCTATGAGAATTTAGAGCAGGTAATCAATTTGGTAACCATCGACAACCGCTTCGATATGGGCGACCCTGACGGAGCCATTGATTCCAGGTCGTATCTGAATAAAATCATCCTCCATCAGCCCAATTACCTGTTCAATTTCGCCAATCTGGGTTATCAAACCTACTTTGTGGATCAGGAAGAACTGTCATTGCTCCACAAACTCTACTTTGATACCCATCGCTTAGGCGAGGTTCGGGCCAACATGCGGGAGGTAGAGCCGGTAGTGCGCAACGCCGACGTGATGAGCTTTGATGTTTCGGCCATTCGTAATTCCGATGCTCCGGGGAACGAAAATGCCACCCCTAATGGATTTTATGGCGAGGAGGCTTGTCAGATCACCCGCTATGCAGGAATAAGCGACAAGTTGTCCTCCATTGGGTTTTACGAGATCAATCCACTTTACGATAAAGAAGAACAGACCGTTCATTTGGTTGCCCAAATGATTTGGTACTTCATGGATGGGTATTACAGCAGGAAAAGAGACTTTCCGATACGCAACCACCGGGATTACTTTAAATACCGCATTACGGTTCCTGAGAATACCAACGAATTGGTGTTTTATAAAAGCATGAAAAGCGACCGGTGGTGGATGGATGTACCGTATCCTACCAATAAAAGAATGCGATATCAACGGCATCATTTAGTACCCTGTTCTTACGCAGATTACCAAGTTGCCTGCAACCGGGAGGTACCCGATAAGTGGTGGAAAACCTTTTCTAAACTGAGCTGATAAAACGGCTCACGAATACAGTTAAATTGCCCCTGAAAATTACCTCAAAATCGCCATTTTTCGGCCTTGTTGAAAAGTTTGAGGGGGTGTTAAAAAATTTTTGCCAAATAAATATTTTGACTATTTTAGCCACCGTTATTTGCCAAAAATACATCTAACCTTCGACTATAAAAGATGAAGAAAGCTTCACTCTTCATTGCGTTTTTTTGTTTGTCATTAGCTGGTTTTTCCCAACAGGATTACCAGTTTAGCCAGTTTATGCACAATAAACTGCTGCCCAACCCAGGGGTAGCTGGAGCTAACAATGGCATCTGCGCAACCCTCATCGGCCGACAGCAATGGGCTCAGTTTGATGGAAACCCCGAATCTGTTGTCTTCAGTGCCCATGGTACTGTGAAGCCAATCTTTGGTGGGGTAGGTTTATCTGTGGTTGCTGACCGTTTGGGTCAGGAAAGTACAGTGGCCGCTAAACTTTCTTATGCTTTCCGCACCGATAAGATAGGTCCGGGTAATCTGGGGATTGGTATTGGCTTAGGCTTTATCAATAAGTCCATCGGTCAAGATTGGCGTTCTACTGACAATTTTCAACAAGATGTAGTTATTCCTGATAACGGAGCAAGCGATATCGGGTTTGATATGGATCTTGGAATCTATTACGATATAGAAGACAAACTTTATTTCGGTATTTCAACCACGCACCTTACACAGACCAGTATTGAAGATCAAGCTGAAAATCCTGGAGTTGGTGTAGCAGATGATTTATTGTCTTACACCGTGGCAAGGCACTATTGGATTATGGCCGGATACAATTATGATTTGAACGCAGAATGGCAGCTGCAACCCAACATGTTGATTAAAACCGATTTGAATTCAGCACAGGTTGACTTGAATTTAACGGCCATGTATAATAAACTGTTATGGGGTGGCGTTTCTTACCGGTATCAGGATGCAATCATTCCGATGGTCGGTATCAATTACGGCATGCCAGGAAGCGGGCTCACCGGTGGTACTTTGAAATTCGGATATTCTTACGACGTCACAACTTCCTTAATCAGACAGCACAGTGCAGGATCGCATGAGATCATGCTCAATTATTGTTTCAGTATTGAAATACCACCGAAGCTGACGAAACACAAAACAGTTAGATTCCTGTAAAACTGTAACTTTGTTGATAAGTTACTCGTTAACAGGGGTTCTGCCTGCATCAAATACACACACACCACACCACCTAACACAATCAAAGACCTCAAAACCTTAGAAGACTAAATCAGGAGGTATTATGAGAAGGTTATTCTTTTTGGGCGCCATCGTTACCCTGCTGTTGAGCAGTTGCGGTAGCTCGGAGTCTGGTCAATTGACCGGAGTTCAAGGACGCATCGTGTGGTATCAGCCCGATCCATATGGAATGCTATACATTCCGATGGGAAGCTTTACCATGGGCCCTAACGACCAGGATGTACCCTATGCGGTTACTACCAAAGCCAAAACCGTTTCTGTTCAAGCCTTTTACATGGATGAAACAGAAATTACTAATAACGAATACCGCCAATTCGTTTTTTGGGTAAAAGATTCTATAGCACACCGTATACTCGGAGATGAAGGTTTCGAAGAGCACTTCATAACCGAAAACTACTACGAAGAGGAATTCGATCCCCCCCACATTGATTGGAATACTCGGATCAATTGGGACGATATCGAAGAACGAGAAGCGCTAGAAGTAATGTTCTTGCCCGAGTACGAACGTTTTTATGGTCGTCGTGAAATTGATACCCGTAAGCTTGATTTTGAGTATTTCTGGATTGATTTCCGTGATGCTGCGCGTAAAGGAGGTCCAGGTGCCCCTCTGCGTCAGCGAGGTATGACAGACCGTTCGATCTTTATTAAAAGGGATGTCATTAATGTTTATCCAGATACATTGTGCTGGATTCATGATTACACTTACTCGTTCAACGAGCCGATGACCAACATGTATTTTTGGCATCCTGCTTATGATGAATATCCGGTAGTGGGAGTAACCTGGAAACAAGCCCGTGCATTTAGTATCTGGAGAACTCAGTTGTTCAACAACTACCTGAAGCATTACGGTGGCATCTATGTACAAGATTTCCGCTTGCCTACAGAATCAGAGTGGGAATATGCCGCCCGTGGTGGTCTTGATCTTGCATCTTATCCGTGGGGACACCCCTACATTCGGAACAGTCGAGGTTGTTTCCTCGCCAACTTCAAACCATTGCGTGGTAACTACGTAGACGACGGAGGTTTCCACACTGTGCCTGTGTTGTCTTATTCTCCCAATGATTATGGCCTGTATTGTATGGCTGGCAACGTTGCGGAATGGACAAGCAATGCATTTGACGAATCAGCGTATGACTTTGCCCATGATCTCAACATGGATTACGTCTACGAAGCAAAAGAAAACGACCCTCCGGTGCTCAAACGGAAAGTGATACGGGGTGGATCATGGAAGGATGTTGGTTACTATATACAAACCAGCACCCGTACCTATGAATACCAGGATACTGCGAAATGCTACATCGGGTTCAGATGTGTCATGAGCTATCTTGGCCGCGCTAAAGGCGATGACATTTAGTAACGGTTGTTACTCCTTTACCTGCCTCACCTTTTCTTGAACACCGCATTATTTAACCTAATTCATTTAAACAACCGATAGCAATGAGCAAGCAAATTACAGGATTCAGACCGGGTAGTAAGTCATGGAAAAAGTTTATGGCTAAACTATATGGGTGGGGTGCTGCCCTTGTGATTGTAGGAGCACTCTTTAAAATTATGCACTGGCCTGGTGCAGGACCCATGTTGGTTGTTGGCCTTGGTACTGAAGCTGTAATCTTCTTCTTCTCTGCATTTGATCCACTCCACGAAGATCCAGATTGGACCCTCGTATATCCTGAATTGGCACTGGCCGACGAGATTCACGATGTGGAAGCCCTCGAGGAAGGCATGGAAGAAGATGCTGACAAGCAAGATGAAAATAAAGGTACGCTGACAGAGCAGCTAGACACAATGCTTGAAGAAGCGAAAATTGGTCCCGAATTGATTGAGAGCCTTGGTGAAGGATTGCGTAGCCTGACGCACCAAACCAACCAACTCAATGATTTGGCAGATGCTTCGGTTGCTACCAACGAATACGTGAGCAGCATGAACAGTGCTTCCGTCACCGTAAAAGATTTAGCCGACACCTACACCAAAGCTTCTGAGTCTTTGGCAGGCATCGCTAATGATGTAGAAGACGGACAATCTTTCGGGGAGCAACTGCAAACCATGTCTAAGAACTTGTCTTCTCTGAATTCAGTTTACGAATTGCAATTACAAGGTTCTTCCGAGCACCTCGAAACCACCAACAAACTGTATGACGGTATTTCTGAGTTGATGCAAAACCTCAACGATTCTATCGACGATACCAAGAAGTACAAAGACAACATTGCAGAGCTATCTTCCAACCTGGGTTCATTGAACACCATTTATGGCAACATGCTCAACGCCATGAACTTCGGCCAACAAAACAACGGCTAATCAATAACGATCCAATTTTCTTAACGATTTAAAAGTTATTGATCCATGGCTGGAGGAAAAGAAACCCCGAGACAGAAGATGATCGGGATGATGTATCTCGTACTTACTGCTCTCCTCGCGCTCAACGTTTCGAAAGAAATTCTCAATGCCTTCGTTATCATCAACGACGGTTTGGAAACAACGAACTCGAACTTTGAAGGTAAGAATGAGTATACCTATGCTCAGTTCGATAGAGCATACGCAAATGACCCAGATAAGGTAAGAAAGAACTACAAAGAGGCACAAAATGTGCGTAATCTTGCTGAAGAGCTTGATGTTTATCTTACCGATCTCAAAAAGCATTTAATTGCTTCCACCGAAGGTTACGATATGGAGAATGCTGCTCCGAACGATACGATGTTCTTGTTGAAAAACGTTTCGAGCAAAGACAACTATGATATTCCTACAAACATCTTAATTGGTGACAACGTAGGAACTCCAAGACCTGCTACTGACGACTGGTCGGCAATGCAGCTTAAAGACAGGCTTACTGGATTTCAAAAATCTATGGTACAAGCTTTAGGAGAAGAAGTAGCAAAACAAGCTAATTTGAAATTTGACTTTGAACCAGTAAAGCAAAAAGATGGAGAGCATACCTGGGAAGATGCAAACTTTTACCATCTCCCACTTGCTGCCGTGATTACTAACCTGACCAAGATACAAGCCGATGTGCGCAACATGGAGGCTGAGGTAATTAAAACCTTGCTTGGAAGTATTGGTGCGGAGGATTTTAAATTTGATACGCTGGCTGCCAAAGTAATTCCGAATACGAACTACTTGATCTTGAATGATACTTTCCGTGCTGATGTTTTTGTTGCTGCATTTAGTACCACACAGCCTCCTAAAATGGTGGTGAGTACACAGCTGGATACCGGCGGAAACATCATGGGTGATCCAGATTCAGCTTCTGTTTCTGTAAGAGAAGGTGTTGCCACCTACACATCGGTTCCTAAAACCGAAGGTTTGGTAGAGTGGGGAGGAATCATCAGCATTAAAAAACCAGACGGCACTTACCAACCTTATAAGTTCAAAAGTGAATTTATGGTGGCCAAGCCTGCATTGGTAGTAGCTCCTACGGCTATGAACGTGTTCTATCGTGGTTTGGAAAACCCAGTTGAGGTTTCCGTACCCGGTGTGCCCACTGAAAAGTTGGAAGTGAGCGTTTCTAACGCAAGTAAATCCGGCTCGAAAGGTAAGTTTATGGTGAAGCCTGGCAACGGTCCGAAATGTTCGGTATCTGTTTCTGCTGAGTTAAACGGCTCCAAGAAAAATTTTGGTAAAATGGAATTTCGTGTCAAGAACGTTCCTGATCCAAAGCCCTTCTTTGCCGGAATCACCGGAACAGGAAATGTTCAACGTAAAAACCTTATGGCAGCCCAAGGGGTTATTGCCAAAATGGAAAACTTTGAGTTCGACCTCAAGTTCAACGTTATCTCATATGTGATGTCCGCAACTGTGAAAGGAAAAGTTGTCGATCAGCCCTCCAAAGGTCCTCGGGTGACATCAGCTATGAAAACCTTATTGAAAGCGCTCCGTCCAGGGCAAAAAGTGTACATCGAGAAAATCAAGGCGAGAGGACCTGATGGAACCGTACGCGACCTGGGAACGATTGTGCTGAAGGTTATCTAATTGCTAAAAACCTTTGATCATGAAAAAGCTCTTAGGATTGATTGTGTTAGCAGGTATTATTGCCTGTATCACTCCAGATACTGTGAAAGCACAGGATGTTTTGGATGGTATTTACCAGCCTGAGCATACTGAATCACGAAGGGTTATCCCTTACGCACATTTGCGCGAAGCAGATGTGATGTGGCTCAAACGGGTTTGGAGACGCATTGACATGCAAGAGAAAATCAATCACCCGATGTATTATCCTGAAACACCTGTTCAGGGTCGTAAATCGTTGTTTGATGTGATCAAAGAAGGTATCGTTGAAGACGGTTCTATCACGGCATACGATCCAGGTCCACTTGGTGATGACGATATGTTTACCAAAAGTTTCACGCGTGAAGAGGTGAAAAACATTCTTTACGCTACGGATACTGCTTGGTCTGAAGACATAGAAACCGGAGAGTATACCCCTCAACTGGTGACTATTGAAACCAAGTCGGCCGATGTGAAATGGTACGATATCAAAGAAGAATGGTTTTTTGATCGTCAACGGTCTGTTATGGAAGTACGCATTATTGGTATTTGTCCATTAACTGCTAAAACCGATGAGTTGACCGGAGAGTTCCGCGGTTACAAACCACTGTTTTGGATTTATTTTCCTGCTGTGCGTCATGTATTCGTGAAAGCAGAAGTCTTTAACCGGACCAATGATACGGAACGCAGAACTTATGAAGATCTATTTTGGAAACGCCAATTTGGTAGCTACATTACCAAGGAATCCAACGTATACGACCGTGGTATCGAAGAATATAAAACTGGTTTAGATGCTTTGTTAGAAGCAGAACAGATCAAAGAGAAAATCTTCCAGATGGAACATGATCTCTGGAGTTTCTAAACTCCGATTGAAATGAAATTGAAAGGCTGAATCCATTTTGGGTTCAGCCTTTTTTTATGCCTTCCAGTGCGATAGAATGGTTCCGATGCGGAAAATTCATCGCCTTATACCCCTAACCATTAAGATGGATTGAATCTCAGATAGGTAGCCTGTATTCTTTGGGAAAGGTTATTCCCCGGTTTTGCCGGTCTCGATGTAGTATCGAGTGAGGTCCTCTTTGGCTAAGCGAATAAAATGCGCTTTTTGCGTTTCACTGAGCTGCTCATTGAGCTTAGCGTGAACACTTATTTGCCCATATTGCTGAAGGGCTTTATCCAGCTTCTTTTGCTGCAGTAAGATGGTATAATACAAATAGCGGTAAAACACATTTTCCGGGTAAAGGGTCACCAATGCATCTGCGTTGCTTTCTGCTTCGCCGAGTGCTTCTTCCTCTTCGAGGTTAATTTTCAAAAGAAAGTACTCAGCTTCGGTTCTCAACAATAAATTGGTTGAGTTCTGAGCCGTTGCAAGCTGTTCTAAGCCCTTTTCGAGGTCTCCCTTCGGGTAGAGTGACAAATAAGGGCGTAACACCGGGTGGGTGGCTTTAGCCCGCTCCATGTAGTAGTTGTAAATACCACTGGTGAGGTAATACCATTCAAACTCCGGCTCTTGGTCAAAAGTGGTTTTGAGGTTGGAAATGTAACTGTTTAGCAGAGAAACTACGGAGATATAACGCTTGTTAAGAATTTCAATTCGGGCCTTGAATCCGTAGAGGGTGATGCGGGTGTACCGTTCCAAGTGGTCCAAATCCTCTTCTTTTTCATCCAGGCGTTTCAATGCCACATTAATTTGCTGTAGGTATTCCTTTCGCAGCGCTTCTGAATCGTTGCCGGTGATGATTTGCCACCAATAGTAGTTGACAGTGAGTATGCTTGTCCAGGCATGTTTGGGGTGCGACTTTTGAAGTGCCAGCCGAATGCTGTCTGCCCTTCGAAATTGGAATTGATAAATGGCCTCAAAACCGATAGCAACCGAATCTGCCAGGGCTTGTGAAGCTGGCGTATTCACTTGGGGACTGTTTTTTGAAGATGCTTTCAGTGAACAGCTGAGAACCCCCAAAAAGACTATCAAGATAATATGTTGCCACCAGCCTTTCATCTTTGCAGTTGCGCTTGGGCCACGTGGTTCAAGAGATTTTCAAAAATGTTGGCCCGCTTGCGCTGCAGTTTTAGGGCGGCTATCTCTTCGGCTCTTTTCACCCCACCGATATAATACCGCTGGTACCAGGGAATAGCAGTGATGACGCCGTCCCAGAGGGTGTAGTTGCGCACGATAACCGCTCCAAGCACCAACCATGCATTACAGAGCACGAAGGAGTTCAGTCCATTTTTAACATCACCCGCATAAAACTGGCCTAATCCTGGAAGAATTAAACTCAAAATTCGGGCAGTTTTCGGACGGATCCGAATCTTGTTCAAGGCGTTGAACTCCGATTGAATGGCTTGCCTTGTGGCACTATCTGAAGGTGCCACTGCAAGTAAAAAGTGCTTTTGAGCATCTTCAAAATTTTCTAAACCAAAATAGGCGATACCCAGGTACAACTCCTTGCGCTGGTATTGATCAGCCGGTAATCGTTCTGGCATTTGGAGTAAATCGATCAGTGCATAGTCAAAGCCTTTGGTCATTAAAATGGCCGCAGACTTTTTGAGCGCCATCTCGGTTTGAGCACTGTCCGATTCGTAGCTGTAGTACGCAAGGTCGTAGTAGTTCGCTGCTTCCTTAAAATTAGTTTTTAAGCGAAAGCAGTCTCCCATGCGTTCATAGGCCGATGAGGTGAATTTCCGATCTCTACGATCAAAGAACAACACCCGATGATAGGATTTGATCGCTTCATCGTAATTGCCCGCCTCGTATTGGCTTTGTGCAAAACGAAAGGTGCTTTCGATGTCCTGACACCGAGCCTGGTTAGCGAGGGCTATCCATAGAACGCACAAAAAGGTCGTGAGCCTCTTGCTGAAAGTGATGGTCAAGATCGTGATTGTATTTGCGTGCAGCCTTGTAAGAGCCGTAAATGTTTCCAGTGTAAAACCCAAAACCAACGGTGCCAAACACCCATCCATAGACGCTCTCAGTGCCATCTCGACGAAACCCGTTATAGGTTTGCCAGGCAAAAGTGCCGATGGTAAGCATACTCAGGAGGGCATCTTGCCAGTCGCGGGTATACAACTTACCACTGCCGGGAACCACTGCCGAAAGGCTCATGGCAACCCATGGACGTTTGTATTTGCGCTGTTGTAAGTCGTTGATCAGGCTTTGGTACTTGGGGTTCAATGCTTTCATGCCTGGTGAACTCCCAAAATGGTGGATGGCTCCTTCCCAGTCTTGCCCCAGTAATAATCGATTCAAGTGGAAGAAGGAACGGTCCTCCGAAGTGAGGTGTTGGTTGGTATCTACAAAGTATTCTGCCTTGGTGTAAGCGGCTGAGAGCAGCAACATTCGACTGTATTCCACCGCGAAGGGTCGTGGAACCGCTGGAAGGTCAATGTACCACGATTCGGTTTTTCGAACCCCTAGTTGATAGTCTTTTTTGTAGCGGAGCGTACGAACGAATTGGAGTTTCAACGAGTCATTCTCAGGAGCCAGATAAACCAAGCGTTCCCACTCCTCAGCCGCCAATTGATATTGTCGGGTTTTCACCAGATAATTCGCATACCGGAGGGAATGGTTGTAGTCATAGAGGTCGCCTTGGGCTTGAAGAACGCCCGAAAGCAGACAAATGCTCCAGAGCAAGGTGGCGAATTTCCACATGGTTCTTAAGGATGATCTACTAAAAGGCCCGTTTCAGGGTCTTTTTCGTATTTCTTGTGATTGAAGCCGTGGCAGCGGGTGAGGCGGTCGAAAGTGCTCATTACGCCTAAAATAGGACCTTCTTTTTTTACTGAAAGCAAGCCATATTCGGAGCAGGAGGGTGTAAAGTTGCAGTCCATCGCATCTTGAGAAGATACCAGGTATTTGTAGCCCAGAAACAGCCCGGAAAAGGCCATTTGAAACTCATTGGTATTGTTGCCGGCAAAATCCCATTGCAAATGGGTTTCATCAGGATCCATCAAGCCTGAAAAGGAGGGAGCATCTGGCGCCCCTTGCGCCAGCATAAAACCACTATTTAGGGAGAGCAAAATTGTAAAGAAGATCGTTTTCCAACTCATTGAGTACAAGGTTGCGGTAGGTCGTTATTTGTTTGCTTTGGCCGTCTTCCCGATACACGGTTTGAATGATTCGGGTGGGGAAAGACAGCCCTTGCACTTTAGTATAATCTTTAAAGATTTGTCGGTTCAGTAGCTCTTCTTCAGGAGAAAAGAAAGCAATGCCCAGCAGTTGTCGGTTTTGGTTGGACATGATCACCTTCCCAACTTGCTTGGCCAATTGAGGACCGGGCCTCCAGGTAGTGATCACCTGCCCTTGATCCTGCTCTACTTTATCTACCTTAAAAAAGGAGTCTTTGAAACCGTAGTTGTTGAGCCGTCCGGTTAGCGCCAGGTGAAAGATGGAAAATTCGGGTACAATGCCACTTTTTACCTGGTTCACGATGGTATCATGGGTTAGAGTGGTCATCATCGAATCAGCGATAACCAACTGCCCTTTTTCAGGGAAAGTGATGTTGTATAGAATGACCCGGTTATTCAAATCGTAATAAACCGTGCCCATCGTTAGTTTGGAACTTCCGTCGGCGGCTCGTTCTTTGATTGAGAAATCAGCCTTTATCCTAAAAAGCTGTTGCCCATGACTGAGCATGGGCAACAGGATGAAAAGGAAAATAAAAAATCTTAGGTATTGCTTCAAGGCATTTAGATACTAAGTACCCACCAGGCGGAGCTCATGAGTATACTTACTCCCCAGCCAATCAAGCTGGAAATGATGTATTCGTTGCCTTTGTTGCCAATCAATACAATCAAGACGCCAATCGGACCACAACAGAATCCCCAGGCAAATGCAGCCCATTCGATGTCGGTAAACAAGTCGAAATTGGGACGAAACATGTTGGCTTGCAACTCTGCTGAGTTGAGGTCGAGTCGCTCTAAAAGCTGATCGTCGTATTGGGAAATTTCCGCCAGGGAAAGCTGCCCGGGTTGGCCCAAGACAAACTCTTCTAACTGGGTGAGGGAAGAAAACTCTTCATTCAGTGCAGCTTCGTCCAAATCAAACAAATCGGCCGAACCAGCAAAGGCAGTCATTTGTAAAGAGAAAAGAACTGCGATGGCAAGGAATAGCTTTTTCATAACAATGAAAGGGTTAATGGATAGTGTGGGAACAAATATAGAAATTTAAGCCGCATCCGCCTGTTCAAGAACCTTGCCAGATCAACACTTCTCTGGCATGGGGCTTGTTTGAAGCTCCTTAACATCTCTGGAATATTAATTACTTTTAGCCCACAAATGAAGTTGTACAAAAGCTTATATCTGTTTCTGGCGGTACTACTTGCGGGATCGTTGCTCGCCTTTACTACTGTGCCTCAAGCTATTCGGAAGGTACGGTTGAAAATGGAGACCAAAACTTTACAAAAAGGCACTTATTCTAAAGTGCAATCGGAAGTATTTTACCGGTTTGACCAAGGAACGATGGTGCAGCACTATACCTATCCAGTGGAGTTTTTCTTTCTCTCCAACGATCGGGGAGAGGCCAAAATCTACGATCCCAAGCACAATACCATTTCCATTAAGCAAGGCAAGAGTTTTAGTAGTGAGAACAACTACCTCTATTACTTTCTCTCCAACAATGCCAACGACCTTGGC
This sequence comes from uncultured Flavobacteriales bacterium, assembly GCA_937899835.1. Classification (GTDB taxonomy): domain Bacteria; phylum Bacteroidota; class Bacteroidia; order Flavobacteriales_G; family Salibacteraceae; genus CALCCE01. The sequence goes on from CALCCE010000049.1 coordinate 72,666, forward strand.
TTTAAAGAACAGGGGTTTCAACTTCAAAATACCCGTTTCGAAAACGGTTATATGGTTACCGATTGGTTGCCACCGCGAAACCTGTCCAAGACTTTTGCCCAGGTAGAAATGGTGCACGAAAACTATTTGCCAATTTTCATCCGGTTTATAGACGCTAAAGGAGCCACCTTGAAAAAGGTATATTATTATCAATACCAACAATTTGACAAGGTGAGCATTCCGATGCGGGTCACCCAAATTGATTTTTTTACCGAAGTGGATTCCTCCATTACCAAAACTTCCTTTTCCGAATTAAAGACCGGGGATGCCTCAGAACATGAATACTTTAATTACCAAGTACCTGACAATGCGCGCGTGGTGGAATAAATCTTTGATGGTAGCCGCAGGACTGCTTTTCTTGGGGTTAAACGCAGCATTTTGCCAATCGGCAAGCAGTGATACAGAACTGATTGCCAAGCAAAATCTACACAATCCTCGATTTGACCCTATTCCGGTTCACTTTACCGGAGACTCTAACAAGAGTGCATTTGCGCGTTACAACCCGGTTTCGCTCACTTTCGGTGTCATGATGTATGGCTACCAAAAAATCATCTCTCCGCAAATCTCGGCAGAGTGCATGTATTCGCCAAGTTGTTCCCGTTTTAGCCAGGCCCTCATTCGGGAGTTTGGTCTTTTCAAAGGTGTTTTTCTATCCGCTGATCGCTTAATGCGGTGCAATCAATTGGGAGCTTTGGATGTACACCGCAGCCGTTGGGATAAAAAATCGGGCAAAGCCACCGAAAACCCCAAAAGATTCCGACTCCGTCCTCGACACGGGGATCACGACGACCACGAGGGGCATTCTCACAGTTAAGCGTTTTTAAGACTTGAATACAGTAAGGAAATGCTGGGCCCGGCCTTTTTTCATAAGGCTGTTGGGTTGGATTGTGGGTTGTTTTTGCTGCTGTGCAGTATTGGGGCAAGCACCGAATCGTAGTCTGAGTCAGGAAATTGATTTTGCACGTCACCTGTCCAAAAAGGGGCTGCACAACGATGCCATTTTTCAACTCAACCGCATTCGAAATCAATATTCGCTTTCTACGCCTGGATTGGATTCCCTCAACTACTTCACCGGGTGGAGTTTGTATGAAATTAAATCATTGGACAGTGGGGTGCATTACTTTGGGCAAGTGAGCGCTAACTCCGGGTTTTACCACGAAGCCGGATTTTTTGCCTCTATCAGTGAAGTGACGCTCGGAAATTATGGTGCGGCTACCCGCCGATTAATGGGCTTGGAAAACTTAGACCAATTGTCGTTCGGTACAGAATTTCGGGATTTTCAGTTGGCGGGGATTGCATTGCTTCAGGCCGATTACGCAGGTTTTGACTCGTTGGCGACTGGATTTACCAAAAGCTACTATCAGTTTGCTCGGGAAGAAGAAGACTTGATGAACATTTCTTTGGAATTGAGGTCCATTAAAAATCGCAAAATGTGGAAGGCCGGAATGCTATCGGCCGTTGCCCCGGGAGCCGGTAAAATGTATGCTGGAAAAACGAAAGAAGGGGTAGTAGCCATGATGCAGGTGCTGGCATTGGGCGCGGTAGCCTATGAGCAGTACCGTCGATATGGGGTCTCCGACCCACGATTCATACTTTTTGGGGGAGTATTCACAGTATTTTACGTTGGAAATATATGGGGCAGTGCCCTTTCGGTCAAGATCAAACGCGATGAGCAACTATATGACCTACACGAACGCATCCTTTTGGATTTGCACATTCCTGTTCGCACTCTTTTCAATTGATGCGCTTGCCCAGGATACCCTGGGTTGGAACTATGCGCATCAACTGTATCAAAAAGGAGCGTATCAGTCGGCGGGAATCGAATTCGAACGCATTATTTATCAGACCAATCACCCTGAGTGGCAGGCCAAAGCCAGCTTGCAAAAGGCCAATTGCTACAAACAAATGGGATTATTTTGGGAAGGCCAAAAATGCCTGGAGAAAGTAAACCTGATGTTTCTCAACGATACTTTTCATTATAATGTTCACCACCAAGCGGCCCTATGTGCTTACTTAGGAGAACGGTGGAACGATGCCGAGGGGCACCTGGTGCAGATGGAAAATTTTGTGAAAGATTCTAACCTGCTGGCGAAATCAACCTTTCTAAAAGTATTGGTTTACAATGAGCAGGCCCGCTGGGCAGAAGCAAAAGAAATTTTATTGAAATGGGCGGTTCAAAAAGGAAAAAACACTGCTGAGCGAGACAGTTTAAAGGCCCTGGTTGAGGCCAATTACACCAAACGCAAAATACCTCGGTTGAAGAACGCAAAAGCCGCAGACCGCATGAGTACCATTGTTCCGGGGCTTGGTCAAACCTATTTAGGATATCCACACGAGGGCGCATTGAGCTTTCTGCTGGTAGCAAGTTCGCTTACCTTCGCTTTCTACTACAGCCTTTGGTTGGAGGCGACTTACGTTACAACCTTTACGGTAGGTTCCTATTTCATTCAGTCATTCTATTATGGCAACATTCGCCGTACCGCTTTTCTGGCGGAAAAGCGCAACTACAAGTTGACCAGAAAGTTCAACGATCCTGCCAGGCAACTGGTGCTCGCATTGCAGCACCACGGCTCATGAGTCAATTGCCCAGAAGTATTTTATCTCTTTTGTTTTCTTGAAGCATTGCTGCCTTGCAATGCCTTTGTTGAACCATAATTGGCGTTAAAAGCCTATCTATCATAAGGTTCTACAGTGGGCTGAGGAGTATTGGCTTGATAAAAAGCGGGGACAGATTGCCTGATACGTGGAAAAATATGGACGATAGTCCGATTCCCCTCTGATTGGGCTAAAGACCGCCTATCTCTTGGTACAAGGAAGACGCCCCAGCCGATTGTGACGATAAAACCCTGAAAAAATGAGACAAAAAAAAGACCGCCTCGTGGAGACGGTCTTCAATATCTTGTTTAGTCAGTGGGAAATTATTTCCACATGAACCAACCGTCGTTGTTTTCGTACTGGCTTACATCGCCGTCACCGATCAACTTGAAGATCAAGAGCCACCAATCGATGGTAGTCAAAATACCGAGACCACCACAGGTCCAGCAGTACTTGGAGAACAAGAAACCTTCTCCGTTCAAGTAGGCACGGTGCCATCCCAAACTACCGAGGAACCAGCAGCGAATCAAAGCACCACCAGCAGAAGCGGCAGAAGTTTGGGTTACGTTTACTGGAGCCAAAGTGTTGTTGGCGTCAGTAACGTTCAGAATAGAAACTTCAGTAGCTTGCTCGAAAGCAGCTTCAATAGAAGCGTCATCAACTTTGTAAGGGTTTGCCATCGTTACCGATGCTCCCAGCAAAACGACTGAGAAGAGTAAAAGAAATTTTTTCATAGCCAAATTGAATATAAGTTAGAATGATCAACCGCAAGTTTATACAATTAAATCAAAAAGGACAAACGTTGTAACTAAAAAAATCGGCTCAAACAGGCACTAAGGGCGGTTTAGTAGGTGACTTTTATCCCATTATTTCCTTTAAACAGTCGGCAACCTTATTTTGATCCGTCTCAGAAAGCCCTAAACCACTGGGCAAGTAAAATCCATTCCGTGCCAAATGCTCAGCCACGGGGTATTTTTCATCTTGAAAAAGGCCCATTTTTTTAAAAACGGGTTGTTCGTGCATCGGCCAAAAGAAAGGCCGTGTACCAATTCGGTGCTTCTTGAGCGCATCGGTTATAGAAGACAACGAAACCGGACTTTGGGACTTCACTACCAAGCCAAAAACCCAATATATATTTTTTGAATAGGATTTGTCGGAGGGAGGAAATTCGAAATAAGCTTCCAGCTCTTTTAGCGACTCCCGGTAACGATCTCCCATTTGGCGTTTGAGCTTTACGACTTCTTCGAGTTGTTCCAGTTGAGCAAGGCCCAATGCTGCCTGGAGGTTGGTCATGCGCCAGTTCCAACCTAACTCTTCGTGAACAAAGCGTTTTTGAGGCTGAAAGCAGAGGTTGCGCAGTGATCGACAACGTTCGGCCAATGCTTCGTCATTGGTCAGCACCATGCCGCCTTCGCCGGTAGTTAAATGCTTGTTGGGGTAAAAACTGAAGGTGCTAATGTGACCAAAACTGCCGCACGGTCGGCCTTTGTAGGTTTGGCCGTGTACCTCAGCTGCATCTTCAATCAGGAAAAGTCCATGTTGCTCGCACAATTGCAGTATCGGATCCATATCTGCAGGCAGGCTGTACAGGTGCACTGCCATGATGGCCTTGGTGCGCGCAGTGATTTTAGTGGCAATTTGTTGTACATCCATGTTCCAGGTGGTAGGATCAAGGTCTACCAACACCGGAGTTGCACCGGCACGCACAATCGCTGAGGCACAAGATATAATGGTAAAGGTGGGTAAGATAACTTCATCACCCGGACCAATACGCAATGCAGCAATGGCACATTCTAAAGCTGCAGTTCCATTGGTAACTGCAATTCCAAACTTTTGATCGACTACCTTTGCGAAAGCGCTTTCAAAACGAGAAACAAACGGTCCTTCAGAGCTGATCCAGCCAGTTTCAATACATTCTTGGAGGTAAGCGGCTTCGTTGCCTGCGAGACGAGGGGTGTTAACTGGGATCATTGACATTGACCGGCAACTTAACCATTTCGCTGGAAATACCCTTGAAACGGGTCTTATCTTGTTCACCAGCGTAAGGGCCTTGTTTCACTTCTATCATTTCAACCTCTTCCAGCACTTCGAAGCCATGGCCTCCACGAGCCAGTAGAATAAGGTCCCCTGCTTCTAATATTCGGCTTTCAGTGTACTCCCGATTGTCGTTGTAGAAATCTACCCGGAGGCGTCCTTTGCGAATCACCAACACCTCTTGGGTATTGGTAACTTCCCGCTTCACTGGATTGTGAACGTGTGGGGGAATGCATTTGCCATCACCGTGACGGATGTAGGCCAGTTGTTGTGAAAAATCGTCGGGCGTGAAAAAATGAATGCCTTCCCGGTTGAACCGAGAAGAAATAATGATGGCCATGACCTGGCCTTGATCCATGATTTCTTCTACCATATTTGGTGTAGGAAGGTTGACGCTCTTGCGGCAAAACTATTAAAATTGGCCGCAGTAAGATTTATTGCTCCTTTGGAATAGAAGGCTTGTAGTCGTATTTGTAATCGTTGGACAATACCATTACTTCTACGCGCATATTTCGTTTTCGTTCCGCTTGATTCTTCGGGTTTCGAATCAACATTTGCGAACCGCCATATCCTTTGCATTGCAAACGTTCTGGAGCAACACCTTTGGATACCAAATAACTTTTTACCGCCTCTGCCCGCAATTTCGACAGTTTTTTCGCGGAGCCCTGAAAATTCCATTCCGGACCTCGGTTGGCATATTCTTCATTGACCCAATTCACGGGATTGTCACCAGCAGTATGGCCCTGAATCTCAATTTTTACGTTGGGGTTCTTTTCTAAGTAGGTCACCAATTGGTCCAATTGAGGATAGGACCTTTCTTTGAAAGCATAGGTACTCGGATGGAAGAAAATGCTTTCCATCACAAATCGTTCTCCCGGTTTTACCTTCAACAAGTAATAGTCAGTGATGGTCGGTTTGAAGTATTCAACGGTACCCGAAACATCGTAATATCCGAAGGAATTACAAGAGATTTGATACCTACGTGCACGCTCCAACGTCACTTCGTAGCCATTTTCTTCAGTAGATAGGGTTCGAACAATTTTCCCACTGATCTTATCCCGAAACACCAGATCAGCTTGAATAGCTTTGCCCGATTCATTGTCAAACACATAGCCCTTTACAGTGAGAAATTCATCAATGATCAGGATTTCTTCTTCTGGTTCAGGAGCAGGCTTAGGCTCCGTTTCTACCGCTGCAGTAGCTGTTTTGGGGCTTCGATCATCGGTGTTTCCGCTGGCTGTTGGAATTTGGTTGGTGTCTTGATCCGAAGAAGCATCTGCTACCGCCGGTTGCGGCACGGGCGCTGGAACAGGTACTGGTTGAGGCTCTGGTTTTGTAGGAGTTGGTTTAGGTTCGGGTTTAGGTTCAGGCTCAGGCTCAGGTTCGGGCTTCGGCTCAGGAGTGGGTTCGGGAGTGGGTACTGGTATGTGTTCATGATCGGGTTGATGCTCAACAGAAGGCTCT
>CALCCE010000050.1 GCA_937899835.1 uncultured Flavobacteriales bacterium
AGTTTTCCGGCTTTTGCTTTAGCCGCTGACTTTTTGATTGCGTTTCTCCTGGTTGTTTTATAAAAAAGTGTTGCGTGGTGTTTTTGCGCGCAACAGTTTTCCGGCTTTTGCTTTAGCCGGTGGCTTTTTGATTGCGTTTCTCCTGGTTGATTTAGGAAAAAGTGTTGCGTAACGGTTGGACTGCGCAACACTCAAAGCTTCCGCATCAAGATGCCGGTTTGGCCGGTGCCCCGAATTTGCGTGTGTAGTCCTTTTTCTCCTACGACCAAGGCCATGGGGGCGACTTCCATTTCGTCGATGGAGACGTTGACCCGTTCTCCCAACTTTCCTTGCGACAAGGCTCCTTGAATCAGTTCGGGCAATTGGTCGATGCTGGTACCAATGGGAAAGGCCAGCTTTTTTTCCAACGAGGCTTTGAACGAATCGTGAAACAACCAATCGGCCACCGAGAGAAAAACATCTTCGGTGTTGACATCGAACTCAACGGACTGTAAGCGCAACAGTGCCGATTCGGGTTCGAACACCGGCATGCCCGACAGGTAAAGCGTTCCGTCCACATCTCCTTCCGTGGTGAGCTTCAGCACCAGCCGTTGCCCACTGCCCGATAGTTCCATGGCTTTCACCTTCAACTCGTGCCCTTCCACTTCGAGGGTTTTACCCATCAAACTGTCTTTCAGCAATTCATTCATGCGTTGGTAGGGCCACCAACTGTTGAGGTAGAGGTCAAAATCCCGACTGGCGGTCTTGCCTTTCATCAATGCAGGCAGGGCTACCAGAGCATCTTGACCTTTGGGGGTTCCTACCTCCGTTTTAAGCCACGCGGTTACCCGGGCGCGAATCAACAATTGATCGGAATAGAAGGCTACCGGCCCCTGAAAGATTTGCTCCGGACGAATGTGCAGCCACACTTCTTCGTATGATTTGTTGATCCGTATCGGTTTTTGCAATTCGTTCCACACCTTTTCTATGGTCGGTTTGAGGTTCACGTTTTGCAAAATGGCCTGATCGATTTGCCCGAGCAATTCTTTTTGATTGTTGCGAAAATAATTTTCAACGAACCCGGTGAGGTCCAACTCAAACAACTCGAAATCCACGATGGGACGTTTGATCCAGGTGATGCTCTTCAGCCGAGTGGTGGTGACCAACTGCCAGTCGGTATTGAGATCGAGCAGGCTGGCCAGGTGTAGCACCATTTGAAACTGCACCTTCTCCGACTCTTTCCGCTTTCCCTTAACCCGAATGAGCAACGGCACTTTCCAATTCATGTGGTCGTCAGTCGGAGAAAGTTCGATGTCGCCTGCTTTTTCCAGGTCGAGTTGCAAGCCTTTGCTTTTGCCCAATTGCTTGTCGGTAAAAATGGCCCCTTTCACCTTGCGGTTGATCAGGTCTTCCAATTGGTCCATGCCCAGCGCAATCGGAGCTTCCAGGGTAGAAAGTCGCGGATCGGGAGGCGTTTCAAAAGGTTCAGTTTCGGGGGCTTTGGCTTCCGGGCCGTTGCCGCTGCAACCGGCCCCAACCAGTAGGGCCAGGAGGCCAACCAACAAATAGAGCTTAGTCGTCGAGCGCACGTTGTAGAAAGTCAATCAGTGGTTTACCGGTGATGTAATGTTCCAACAAAGTATCGAGCAAATTGTCTTTGAGAATAACCTTGGCATTCATCGACCGCTGAAAAAGGTATTGTTTGTGAAAAAGCAGCGGCTGCTTCTCCGCATCTTCCCGAAATTCTTTGGGCAGGATCTTGTTCTTATCGCCCTTGAGTTCACCGTAGGTTTTGGTGAAATTTTTATCCGTAACGATGTTTTGAAACTCTTCGGGAGAATATACAATCTCCGTTCGGATTTTGTGCAGCGTTTCTTTGTCCAAGGACCATTTTCCACCACCCACAAAGAGCTCACGGTGGCTCAATTGGAAATAAAACCCAGGGTTGCCCGATTTTTTACCATCAGAACAAACGAAGGCCGAGGCGTGGGGCTTGTAAGGCGATTTGTCTTTGCTGAAACGCACATCCCGATAAATCCGAAAAACCGCCTGGTTCGGCGTCATTTGGATGCGGGGTTCGTGCGACCGCATCCGGTCGATCACATCGCCAACCAAAGCTTTGAACGGTTCCTTGACCTCTTTGATGTAGGTGGGCTTGTGGTCTTCGAACCACTCCCGGTTATTATTTTCAGACAGCCCTTTGAGAAAGGAATGGAACTCAGCGGTAAAGTAGCTCATCTTGGTGCAACTTGGTTGTTGGTCAAATGTACAATAGAATTTAGCCACCCGGGAAGAGGCGCTGCTACTATTTAAGGAATTGTATGGGCGATGTCAGCCGTTGTTCATGCGGCTAATCGACAGAGGTATCTGCGGGGGAATCGGGTACAGGCTTGCCCAACCAATGCACTACGGCAAACAATGCTCCAAAGCCCACGGGGAACAACAACCATGCAGGTACGCCAAAGGCGGCCGGTAACACTCCAACAAACAGGGCCACCCCACCTACCGTGAGGGCATAGGGCAACTGGGTGCGCACGTGGTCGATGTGGTTGCACGAACTGGCCAGTGAACTCAAAATTGTGGTGTCTGAAATGGGGGAACAGTGATCGCCCAGTACTGCACCTGCCAGTACAGAAGCTACCGCATTGTAGAAGATGGGCAACAAGGCTTCGGTTTCCAGGCCCGCATCAATGCCGATTTGCCAACAGGCCGGCAACACCAATGGATAGAGAATGGCCATGGCACCCCACGAAGAACCGGTAGAAAAGGCAGTGAGGGCGGCCAACACAAAAGTGAGGGCCGGCACCAGGGCGGGCGAGAGGTTGCCCGACAACATGCCGGTGAGAAAATCAGCGGTATGCAAATCGCCGGTGACCTTGGCCAGCGACCAGGCCAGCACTAAAATCACGATGGCCGACAACATGGTTTTTATGCCGTGCATGGCCGTCTCAATGCTACTTTGCAAGCTCAGGAGCCCTTGGCCAATGCTCAGCAACAGCGCTACGATCAAACCACTGATGGAGGACCACAGCAAGGCCGCATACGAATTGGAATTGCCAACGATTTGCGAAATTTTCTTGAACAGGCCCAGGTTGGGATCGCCCCAAACCGAAGGATCGCCCTGGTGGCCGGTGTAGCCAAGGCCGATCAAGGTGCCCAAAATGATGACGGCAATGGGCAAAATGGCATTGTAGGCCTTGGTACGAACGCCTTCGGCCGGATCAAACTCGGCCATTTCGTCTTTGGAATCCGTAGCTACCGAAGTTGGATTGAGCACCCCACCTCCCGTTCGGGCGCGGTGTTCGGCTTTCCACATGGGGCCAAAATCGCGATTGCGAAAGATGAGAAAGAGCATGAACACCAAGGTGAGAATCGGGTAAAAAGAGTAGGCGAGAGAAGACAGAAAAATACTGTACTCGCCAATGCCCAATTCGGCAAAGCCGGTAAGGTTGTTGACACTGTCTTTGATGTAGCCCAATTCGGCTCCAATCCAGGTAGTCACAAACGCAATGGCCGCAATGGGCGCTGCCGTAGAATCCACCAAATAACTCAGTTTTTCCCGCGAAATCAACAACCGGTCCGTCACTGGGCGCATCGTGTTGCCTACCACCAGCGTGTTGGCATAATCGTCGAAGAAAATCGCCACGCCCAGCACCCAGGTGGCCGTTTGGCCCGAACGCGCATTTTTGGCGTATTTCGAAATGTGGTTCACCACACCCTGCATGCCCCCGTTTTTGGAAATCACCGCCACCACGGCCCCGATGAGTAGGGAAAAAACAATCACTGCCAGGTGGTCCGTGTCCGCCATGGCATCGATCAAATAGGTATCAATCACGGCAAACAAGCCAGTGAATATCCCAGTGAAACCTTCAGCATACACCCCCATGATGGCCGCTCCGCAAAAGATGCCCAGAAACAAAGCGGTGATGACCTCGCGAAAAATCAGCGCCATCACAATGGCCAGCAAAGGAGGAATGAGCGACAACCAAAGTGGAATGGGAGAGATGGCCACCGTTTGTGTGCCACCGCCGGGCATTTCTACCCGAATTTCGGTGGTAGCCGCCGGAATGAGTACCTCCACCTGCGCCTTGTGGTCGACACAAGTGATGGCGTAGCGTTTACCATTGATGATCAGCTCCTGCGGAGCTTCCGGCAAACCTTCATTGCACTCAAAAGCGATCGTAGAGTTGAGGTCTCCCATGATCACCTCGGGCACGGTAATGCTAAAAGAATCGACAGGAGCTTCCAGGTGGGCAAGTCCCCGGTGGGAAATGGCCAAAGCCATCAAAAGAAAACACAGTTGAAAGAATTGCTTCATGCCCAAATGAAGCGCCTAAGATAACAGAATCGCCGGAATGCCCGTTGCCCCGCAGGGCTTTCACTCTTCCTCGTTCACCACCAGTCGAAAACCTACTCCGTGCACATTCTGAATTTGAATCCGCGGGTCGGCCCTGAGGTACTTGCGCAATTTGGTGATGAAAACGTCCATCGAACGCCCAAGAAAATAATCGTCACTGCCCCAAATCAGGTTGAGGGCCATGTCCCGCTCCAACACCGAGTCACGGTGCAGGCACAGCAGCCGCAACAGGTTGGCCTCCTTCTTCGTCAGTGCCTTTTCCTCTTCCCCGTGAAGCAGGCGCATGTTGCGGAACTCAAAAGAAAACGCACCGATCTCAAAGGCATCTTTTTGTTTGGGACTGCTAGTGGTCCGCGTACGCTTCAAAATAGCCTCCAGGCGCAAGGTCAATTCCTCGATGTTGAAAGGCTTGGTGAGGTAATCGTCTCCTCCGGCCTTGAAGCCACGCACCTTGTCTTCCGGCATCGACTTTGCCGTTAAAAACAGGATCGGAATGTCTTCGTTGAGTTTTCGCATGTCTTCGGCGAGCGAAAAGCCGTCTTTTAAAGGCAGCATCACATCCAAAATGCAGAGGTCGAAATCTTTGGCAAAAAAGGTTTTGTAGGCCGATTCGCCATCTTTTTCGAGGGTCACGTTGTAGCCGGCGAACTTCAGGTTGTCCTGAACCACGAAACCGAGGTTCAAATCGTCTTCAACCAGCAAAATGTTGGGGCGTTGGCGGTTCATCAGGTAGGTTGGGTTTGTGGAAAACGTAGCGTAAACAAACTGCCTTTACCCGGTTCACTTTCAACCGAGATGCTCCCATGGTGTGCCTGGGTCATGGTACGCACGTAGTACAAGCCCAGTCCAAAGCCCTTCACGTTGTGTACGTTGCCCGTTGGCACCCGGTAAAATTTGTCGAAAATGTGTTTCAGGTTGTCGCGCGAAATTCCAATGCCGTTGTCGCGAATGCGCAGCAACAATTGCTCGCCCTTTGATTCGGTCGAAACCTGAATTTGAGCGCCCTCAGCAGAATATTTTTCGGCGTTGTCCAGCAAGTTGTTCACGATGTTGGTCAGGTGAACTTCGTCCGCTTCGAGCTGGCAGGCAGTAGCTTCCAAATGCAAGTCTACCGTCCCGTTTTTGGCCCGAAGGTTGAGTTCCAGGCTAGCCACCGCGTTGCGGATGATTTGGTGAAGATCAACCCTTTTGAAACGCAGCTTCTGCTTCTCTGAATTGAGGGTAGCCATTTGCAGCACCCGCTCCACCTGATTTTGTAGACGTAAATTTTCGTCCCGAATGATGCCTGCGTAAGTTTTTAATCGTTCCGGTTCGTTCACAATCCCAGGATCGAGCAAGGTTTTGGTCGATAGCGAAATGGTTGAAATGGGCGTTTTCAACTCGTGTGTCATATTATTAATGAAATCGTTTTTGATTTCCGACAAGCGCTTTTGTTTTAGAATAACCCAAATGGCGTAGGCAAAAAACACCACCACCAGCAGCAACACCGCCGAAGAAAAAATCCAGAAATCCAACTCCGCCACGATGCCCTCTTGCAGGGTAGGAAAAAACACCCCAAAGTAGTGGCCGTCGTCGGTCCAATCTACCGGAGGAGCAGCTTCCAAACCCGCTGCTGCCGGGTCTTCCTCGTTGATCACCACCCTAGTAAACACCACCGAATCGGTGAAGCAATCGTAAATGCTGTACTCGTAGTCGAGGTTGATCTCCGCTTTGGTAAACTCCCGGTTGAGTAAACTCTCCAGGTAATCGGGATACAAGGTATCGTTGATGCTCACCCGATAGAACTGTGGACTGATGCGCAACACCGGATCGATGACGGTAGAAGAATCTTCTTTGGCCTCTAAAATTTCGTTGGTAACGTTTTTCAGTGATTGGGTGATGGCCTGATCCAATTGAAAGGCACTCAACTCATAGGCCCTGCCCACCCAAAAGATTTGCGTAGAGACCAAACCCACAAAAAGCACGGTGGCCAGTAGGATGATGATGCGGATGGTTCGCCGTTTCACGAACTAAAATTACCACATTCCCCGTGGGACGGAAATCAAATTAACAAAGCATTAACAGGAAAAAACCGACTAATCCGGCCGCAGAAACTGCTGCAACTCGCGGTAGAGCCGGTTCAAAGGCAGGCCCACCACATTGAAATAGCACCCTTCAATGCCCGGTATGCCCACGTAACCGATCCATTCCTGAATGCCATAGCTTCCCGCCTTGTCAAAAGGACGGTAGTGCTCTACGTAGTGCTCAATCTCCGCCTCGGACAGGGTTTGAAAGTGCACGTGGGTAATTTCTGCAAAAGCGTGCGACCGCTCCCTGGTGCTGAGCGAAACCCCGGTAATCACCTCGTGGCTGCGGCCGCTGAGCAATTGCAACATGGCTTTGGCTTCCTGCGCATCGGCCGGTTTGGCGATGCTTTGGCCGGCCACCCACACAATGGTGTCGGCCGTGATGAGCAATTCATCCGCTGCAAGATCGTGGGCAAAGGCTTTGCTTTTCAGTTGGCTGAGGTAGATGGCAATTTGCTCTCGCTCCAACTCCGGAGGGTATACCTCGTCCACCGGTCGGGTGCGGACCTCAAATTCCAGGCCCAGGTCGCGCAACAATTGTTGCCGCCGGGGCGACTGCGAAGCAAGTACAATACGGTAATCGGAAAGGGGAAGCCAGTGCATGCTCAGAGTCCTTCGGTCCAACCGAGGATATAGCGAATGGTGGAACCAAAATCGCTGACCTCATAGGCCTGTTGCACAATGATATAATAGGCTACCGGCATGTAGAGCACACCTCCCAGGGAAAGCCATTTGTTCCAGGTGCTGGCTTTCACAAAATCCTTGCGTTCTTTGGCGGTCCAGGTATAGTAGAGGGTGATGCCCAGCAGCAAACCCAAACCGATCACCATGTAAGCAAAGGTGAGTTTATCGCTCAGAAAGTTTTGTTGCACGTAGATCAAGCCAATCACCATCAACAAGTAATAGCCGGTGAGGATCAATTTGGAATTGGTGATGCCCAAGCGGATGGGAATGGTTTCACAGCCGTATTGTTTGTCTCCCTCAATGTCGGCCATGTCTTTGGTGAGTTCTCGGGCCAGGGTGAGGATGAAGGCAAAAGCGGCAAAACCGATGATCCAATACGAAAGAAAGTTGAAATCGAACAGGCTCGGGTCTTTTCCTTCTTCGATCAACTGTTGGTTGACAATGGCATTGAGCAGTGGCACTTCGTAGAGGCCTACGATGAGCGGCACCAAGGCCGCCAGCAGTGCAATGACAAAATTGCCCCAAAAGAAAGTGCCTTTCAGGTTGGTGGAGTATTGCCACAAGCCCAACAGGGCCAGCATGTGCAAGGTAACCAGGCCAAAGCGGTTCACTTTCCAGGCTACATAAGCGGCCAGAAGCAAGCCAACAATGTTGATCACCACGTGTGCCGCCATGGCTACCCGGCGTTTGATGGCCCGGCCTACAATGATTTTATCTGGTTTATTGACCCGGTCGATCTTCAGATCGAAATAATCGTTGATGATGTAGCCTGCGGCCGCAATCATCACGGTAGAGAGCACCAACAAAAAGAAATCGAGCTCCGACATGCCCAGGTGTTGCAAGCCATGAAAATCCATGGCAAAGCCACTGAGCAGGCACCACCTCAACAAATATTGCGTGAGGGCAATGATCAGCAGGTTCGGAAAACGAATGGCTTTGAAAAAAGCAGCCAAGGTGTTCATCACCACTTAAATTCGTCCAGTTTTTTTCCGTGAACGCTCGGGTCGAACCATTTTCCCTGCACCCGCAAGGCTTTTTCGATCACATCACGCACACAACCCGTTCCGCCTTCGGCAGGAGAAATGTAGTGGCAAATGGATTTGATTTCTTCGGCAGCATCCAGCGGACAGGCCGCTAATCCCACTCGCGAAAGCACTTGATAATCGGGCAAGTCATCGCCCATGTAAAGGATGTTGTCGGCCTTCAGGTCCCAGGTGAGCAGGTATTCGTCGAAAACTTCCAGTTTGTCGCTGGCTCCCAGGTGAACGTCCTGTACGCCCAAGCCATTCAGCCGTTGCCGTACGGCTTCCGATTTTCCACCGCTGATGATGGCAATGCGATAACCGAGTTTTATAGCCAATTGAAGGGCGTAACCGTCTTTAACGTTCATGTTGCGCACCTGATCTCCCGTGGGGAGTAGGGTCACGCTACCGTCGGTCAACACACCATCAACATCGAAAATAAAAGTGCTAATGCGGGCAAGCCGCGAGAGGTAAGGCTCATTCATGGGAACTGCTTCGGAGTATAGATTGGCTGACTAAAGTATAGATTTTTTGAAAGTCAGGATGCTCCGATAAGAGTTGTTCATGGCCTTTTAACACCCGTTCGTCTCCCCGCCGGGCAGGGCCGGTTTGCCAGTCCTTGGGCAACCCGGTTTGTGCTTTCTGAGCGGTTTCTTCCATCAGGGGATGCAACAAGTCCATGGGCAGTCTGGCTTCCGCTAGTAATTCTGCTCCGATTTGGTACATGTGATTGGTGAAGTTGTTGACGAACACCGCAGCCAGATGAAGCATTTTTCGTTGTTCCGAATCCACCTGGTAGCACTTTGGCGAAAGCCGGCGAGCCAGGGATTCTAAAAGTGGGAGATCGTTTTCCTGTGCCGACTCTATGCAAACAGGAAGTTGCGCAAAGTCTACCGTGCGGTCTTTGCTAAACGTTTGCAAAGGATAGAACACACCGATGCGTGCACCATAGGTAGCAAGTTGCTGCATGGGAACTGCCCCGGAGGTATGTACCAGTAAGCAGGACAACTTGGGCAGTTGAGCCGCTACAGTCGCCACTGCGTCATCGCTCACGGCCAGAATACAGAGTTCGGTTTCGGGATGGAGTTGCGAAAAATCGGTGGTAAAATCTGCTCCGATGGTATCGGAAAGGGCTTTTCCCTGTACAGCATTTCTACTTAGCACTTGTTGCACCGGAACTTGGACGGCCGTCAGCGCTTTGCCCAAGTGGGTAGCAACGTTCCCACTACCGATCAAGGAAAGCCGGGGTGTCATATCACCGTCGTCGAATTAAACGAATCCGATTGACTACCGCAATGATCGTTCCGATGGCCAACAACACCGAGCCCAGCCACAGGATGTTGATCCACGGGAACATAATGGCCTGCATTACAATGAATTCTTTGCCGCGTTTTTCTTCCACGGTGATGGAATACTCTTGCTTGGCCGGGTTGATAAGGTCGAATGAAAAGCGCGGGCCATTTTCTACCGTATCGGGAATGGAAAAAATGCGGTTTCCGCGGAGCACAAATACGGGCTCGGCAATGGTCAGACCCTCATCCAGCGTAAAGACTTTGATTTTGGCTTTCACTGCGAGGTCGGTAGAGTCCAGGCCTAAGTCTTGCAGGTTGAGGTCGCGCTGGATGGTATCCAAAATAAAAATGCTGGAACTCCCTTTCACCGTGTCACCCAATTGCAGCTTGTGCTGTTCCGGTTCCTTGTAAGGTGTTTGAGCGGTTTCTTCCAACTCGGCAAACGTAATGTGGGTAAAAATATCTTTGCCCCAAAAGTGCTTGGTGCCGGGCTCGGGCACGTTGCCCATGCGCTCATTCAACTGTACGAAAGGTTCGAGGGTAAACTCTTTTATGAGTTCCTGGTTCTCGTCTTCCGAGTAATAATCGACTTTGTAGAAAAAGTTGATGCCGCGTTGTTCTTTGCCCCGGTAAGAAACGAAGTAGTCGCCCATGGGCACAGTATCATTCACAAAGAGGATGGCATTTTCTTCGTTGGAATACTCGTCGTTGAGATCGGCCACATTGTACTGCGTGGCATTTCTCGAAATGAATTCCTGTTCCCCGTTGGAGATCAATGCTCCCAGCAGAATTAGCGCGAAGCCAATGTGGGCAATGGAGGCTCCGGCCCTGCGAATCTTGCCTTTCACCATGCGCAAAGCGTAGTCGGCGTTGGCCACGAAAGCAAAAACGGAAGTGAAGAGCAACAACAAAAAGAAAATATCGGTCATGCCAAAACCAATGGCAATGACCACCGAAATAACTACCGAGATCGCCAGAGAAGGCGTTAGCTTCTTAAGGAAAGGAACCAGCTTGGTGTTTTTGTACCGCAGAAACTGCCCGTAGGCCATGAACAGGGCTACCAAAATGGCAAACGGCACCTGCCAGTTGTTGTATACCTCTGCATCGGTTTTGGGTGCAAAAGAACCTGCCACCAGTTTTTCGTGCACCGAATCGGGAATCATAAAACTCAAGCCATCCCACAACCAGGCAAAAGCAGGCGTCAACTTATTGATGACCGGAATGGAAGTGTAGCCGGAGATTTGAAAGGCCGATACCAACAAAACCAGCGCACCCACAAACATCCAAAACTCACGAGACCACAATTCTTCTTCCTTTTCGGCTTGTGGAAAGTGTCTTTTGTAAGCGATGTAAAGAAATGCAATGGTGGCGCCAAACCAAAGCATCAGCGGGTAGGAAAAGGAATCGGTGAACCCGTAAACGATCAAACAAGCAAAGGTGGCCACGGTATAATATTCCTGCAGTTTGCGGTTTTGCAACATGAACGTGAAACCCAACCACACGAAGAAGATGAGGTAAAAAACCAGTTGGCCCGACATCCCCAGGTCGGTGAAAGCGTGCACCGAAGCATCGCCCAACACCCCGCTTCGGGTAAGAAAGGTGGAGTAGAGCACCAACAAAAACGAAAGTTGGGTGAGCAAAAACAACATGAACAAAGACGTGCCCTTGTTGCGGTGAATCAGCATCAGGTGCGCGGCTCCCACCAAGGTGAGCCAGGGTACTAACGAGGCATTTTCTACCGGGTCCCACGCCCAAAAACCACCAAAGCTCAAAGCTTCGTAGGCCCAGGCACCCCCCATCAAAATTCCCGTACCAAGAATCATGATGGAGAAATAGGTCCACGGAATCGCCGGTTTCAACCAGGCGGTGAGCTCTCGGGTCCACAAACCGGCCATGGCAAAACAAAAGGGGATCAGGGTAGAGGCAAAGCCCAAAAACAGGGTGGGCGGGTGAATGGTCATCCAATAGTTTTGCAACAGCGGATTGAGCCCTCTACCATCTATCCGGGTAATGTAGTCGGCAAATTGAAAAACTTCATCGTCGAAAAAATCGGGATGCTCCCGCAGCAATACGGCAAAAGGGTTGCTACCAATCTTGTATTCAAAAATGTAGACGCCGAGCACCATGGAGGCTAACACCACCTGCACCATCGCAAAAACCGCCATTACCGGAGCTTCCCAGCGTTTGGTCGTATGAATAAGGATGTTGCCCAGCACGATGTGCCAAAAGATCCAGAGCAAGAAACTGCCCTCTTGTCCTTCCCAAAACGCCGACAGAATGTAGCGCATCGGCATGGCCAGGTTGGAGTGCTGCCACACGTAGTGGTACTCGAAACAGTGGTTGGCCAGCATCACGAAAATCAATCCGATGGCCGAAAACGATAACAGGGAATGGATGCGAAAGCCCCAACGGCCCAAGCTCAACCAAGAAGATTGCGGGTCTTTATCATAGCGGGCCATGATGTAGGCCACACACGACAATAGAATGCTGGAAAAAGAAAGAAGTAAAAAAAGATTGCCGAGTTCTCCAATCCACAACCGTTCACCAACGTACGCTATATCCATCTTGCACCTTTAGCTTTCTGCCATCTCCTCTGGAGTGAGGAATTCACTTCGCCCATCGTTGTATTTCGAGGGGCATTTCATCAACACCTGGTTGGCGTGGAATTCGCCATTTGCAGCCTTGCCAATCAACACAATTTGTTCCGACTGCTCAAAATCTTGTGGCTTAGGCTTGTGGAGGTATACCTTTTGCTCCTCGCCTTTGTTGTCCACCATGTAGAAAGAAAACAAGTTGGCATTTTGTTCAGGGTTATACTCCATGGGTTTTTCCATGTTGAGTTTCCCCACCACATGGAATTCTTCTCCCGTGTGCTCGAAAGCCGTACCAAAATCAGCGTAAGTGCTGGAATCCGCCAATGAAGTCAACAACGTACCGATCGCCACGGCGATCACCAAAATGGCTAAAATATGTGTCTTCTTCATGCCTCTTCCTCCAGTCGTTTTTCGAGTTGCTTGATCTTGCGGTCTTGCACCACCAAATACACCACAATGCCCAGAAAAATTATACTGGCTACTCCTGTTGTCACCCAGTATTTACCCGATTCTTGCGCCACAGATGTCAATTTGGGACCTTGTTCCTGACCAAGGACTGTCAGGTTGGTCAAGACCACCAGCATAGTAACAACCAAAGACCGCAAACGGATTAATTTTTCCATAATAATTTTCTTTCCACCAGCGACAAGCGCGTGCGCACCTGTGCCATCCATAATCCCATACCCATCCAGCCAAGGACTGCCGGATAAAATACCAAACGCATCTTGTTGTCGAGATCGTATTGGCTAAACGCTGGATTTCCACCAGCACCGGGGTGCAACGAGTCCACCATCCGGGGTAACACCAACAAAAATACGATCAGCATTACATATGCAAAAATATTGTACACTGCTGCCAGCCGTCCGCGTTTGCTTTCATCTTCTACCGAGTTGCGCAAAATGAAGTAGGCCATGTAGATGAGCAAGGTAACGGCCGATCCGTTGAGCCTTGAATCGTTGACCCACCAATCGCCCCAGGTGAATTTGGCCCACAACATGCCGGTGAGCAAACCCAACATGCCCAGCACCATGCCTACTTGAGCAAATACCCGGGCCTTCACATCGTCTTCGAGTTTGGAGCTGCTGAGGTGTTTGATGCTGAAGATCATCGACATCAGTAACAACAAGATCATGGCAAACCACATGGGCACGTGCAAATACAAGTTGCGAATGGTTTCAATCAACATTTCCCGGTTGGGGAAGTGCAGGTAGCCCGGTTCTGTTCCTGCCAAAGCCAAGGGGGAGCATTCGGCGTCCCAGGAAACAGGGGTTGCCCCTTCTTCGCTGCCTACCGAAAGCGCATTCGGCCGCACCATCAATCCGTTGGTGGGCGTGTAAATGAGCAGGTGACAAATGCGGCTGGGCAAGGCGCCCAGCGGATCGAAGGAAATGGATAGTGTTTTACCATCTACCACCGATACGGCGTCTGCGCAAATAAACTGACTGCCTTTAAAAGGATCAAGTTCCCCGTTTTGTAACCAAACCTGTGGTAATTCTTCGGAGGAAAAAGCGGTATTGTAACCGGTAACCTCAAAAGACAAGTCGTTGGAAGTTTCGAAAATGGTGTTGGATACCGAAGTGATACCGGGACCAAGAGGAATTGCAAGCCCAGCAATAAGGCTGAGAAGCACCAGGGCTGCAGCCAGGAATTTCCACCAAAATTTAATCACTTGAGCGCGCGAATTATTCGCGCCAAAGGTACGGAAATAAGAGGTAAGATAGGGTGAACACAATGGCATTAATAGCCAACAAAGCAATCATGTATTTACTGCTTACGGCCCACTGAAGCCCATCTGCTGCCTGTTTGGAAAGCGTTATTAGCGTGAGCAACAAAGGCAGCAATATCGGAAAGCTCAAGATGGCCATCAAGGTAACATTGTTGTTGGTTTGGGCCGCAATAGCCGACATCAGCGTAAGCACCGCGGCAAATCCGATACTGCCCAAGGCCAGGGTGCCCAAATAAAGCAAATGGTTTTCTACCGGATTGCCCACCAGCAGCGAATACACTGCCAGGCAAATGAGCCACATGAACATGGTGAGTCCGGCATTGTAGATGGAGCGGGCCAGGATCACCGCTTTGGGACTGGCCAATAAATAGACGTACAACTGGCGCCCACGACTTTCCTGCAAGAAGCCTTTGCTAATGGTGTTCACCGCGGTAAATAGTAGAATGATCCAAAACAGGGCATTCCAGGTGGGCACATCACCGATGCGTTTAAACGAAAGGTAACACACGAAAACAGTGGCCAGCACATACACCAACACGCTGCTGAAAGCGTATTTTTGCCGCCACTCCAGCAGTGCTTCATGCCGGATCATTCGAACAATTTGTTGGCTCAATGGTGTCACCCTGCAAAGATAGGGCGATTCGAACAACCAATGAGCCCGGATGTTATACCGTAACTTTGAAATCCTCGATACGGCATCGATACAAAATCACAACATGCAATCATTCCACGATTTTTCTACCAAAACCCTGGCTGGTCACGACTTTGACATGGCTTCCCTCAAGGGAAAAAAAGTAATGGTGGTCAACACCGCATCGGAGTGTGGCCTCACCCCTCAATACGAAGTGCTGCAAGAAGTCTACGACCAATTGGGTGGCACGAACTTCGAGATCATCGGTTTCCCGGCCAATAACTTTGGTGCACAAGAACCCGGCACCAATGACGAGATACAGCAGTTTTGCACCACCAATTTTGGTGTGACCTTCCCTATGATGGCCAAGGTATCGGTGCAAGGAGCCGATCAACATCCGATCTATTCCTGGTTGACCTCCAAGACGGAAAATGGAGTAGAGGACGTAGAAGTCGCCTGGAACTTTCAGAAATTTTTGATCGACGAAGACGGACAGTATGTTCGCACTGTAGCCCCACAAACCAGTCCGGCGGATGAAAGCATCCTGGATTGGATTCAATCTTAATTTCTACTATGAAACTTGACATTCTGGCTTTCGGAGCCCACCCCGACGATGTTGAATTGGGGGCCGGAGGCACCCTTATCAAACACCTCCAACAAGGCAAGAAGGTAGGGATAGTTGACCTTACGCGTGGCGAATTGGGCACCCGTGGTTCGGCCGACCTGCGCGACCAGGAGGCCGCCCGCTCTTCTGAAATCATGGGCCTAACGGTTCGGGAAAACCTCCACATGGCCGATGGCTTTTTTGAGCATTCTCGCGAAAACCTGCTCGCTGTGGTGCGGGCCGTTCGCAAATACCAACCCGACATTGTGTTGGCCAACGCCATTTCAGACCGGCACCCCGACCACGGAAAAGGCTCCAAGTTGGTGTCGGAAGGTTGTTTCCTCGCCGGTTTGGTGAAAATTGAAACAGAAAGCCAGGGCCAGCCTCAGGAAAAGTGGCGTCCTAAAGCAGTATACCACTACATCCAGGACCGCTACATCCACCCGGATTTTGTGGTGGATGTGAGTGAGCAGTGGGACCTCAAGATGCAAACTGTCTTGGCCTTTTCTTCTCAGTTTCGGCAGCCGCAAGAAGGTGAAGACGTTACTCCACTCACCACTCCGGAGTTTATGGATGCGTTGAAAGGTAAGTTTGCCACTTTTGGTCGGTCCATCCAGGCAGCTTACGCGGAAGGGTTTACCGTGGAGCGCACGCCGGGCGTCCACGATCTTTTCGATTTGCATTAAGTGTTCATTGCTGGATGGTCATGCGCCATCCTTTGTACTTTAAGTTCTGAATAAGGCTTCCGAATTTAGGCCCGTCAGCATCGCTGTTCCGCGGCCAGCATTTTGATGTTTGGCCATTTCTTTTGTTGGATTTTGTCCTTCCATACCTGCTTTGCTTATTTTTATTGGGGTTTTGGAGGTGCAAAACATGATGCGAAAGGTCGGCTTGTTGATCACAGTATTGGGCATTGCTTGCTTGGTGCAAGCCAACCCATTGACTGACAGCTTGAAGCAACAACTGGCTGACGGTGAGGTCTCGTTTCAGGTCCGTCACGAATGCGCAATCAGATTGGTTCAGGGGTACATGAATACCCAATTGGACAGCTCCTTCCACTATGCACAAATTACCTTAGAACTGGCCGAGCGCGAGCAGGATACCCTGGCGCTCATCGAAGCGATGAATGCCTATGCCATGGTAGCGCGTGAACGCAACGAATCGCTCTCGGCATTGGAACATTTGAACCGGGCCTTGGCCCTCGCCAAAAGGTGGCAGCATCACCGGTTTATGTTTGCAAGTTACAACATCAAAGCCATTGTGGCACAAGATATTTCCGACTTCGAACAATCCATTGGTTGCCTTCAAAAGGCGTTTGAGATTGCTGAGATTGTGGCCGACAGCAACTTGATGATTATTGCCCTCAACAATTCGGCAAACCTCTACAATTACCTGGGCAATACATCCGAAGCCAAACAGCAATATCAAACTTCTTTGGCCATCAGTGAACTGCTGGAGGATAAAGGCCGGATGGCGACCACTCATCAAAATTTGGGTGCTTTGTATGCCCAGGAAAGCGATTTTGAACGGGCCATCGATCACTTAAACAGCGCTTTGCTCTATCATGTAGACCACAACAATCCCATTCCGAAAGCCCAAACTTTGGCCACCATTGGACGGGTTTACCGGGAGTGGGACAAAAATGTGATGGCTTTGCACTTTATTCGGCAGAGCATAGAGGTCTTCAACCACCGGGGCTACCAACGTGGCCTGGCGACCTCATATCGGGAATTGGGAGAAACTTTTTTGGCCTTAGATCAATCGGACAGTGCCCTCTTTTTTCTGGAAAAAGCCAGATCGGTCTACCTTTCCACCCAGGATCTGATGGGTTTAAGTGATTGCAGTCATGCCCTGTACCAGTTTTACAAGAAAAATCGGCAATCGGAGAAAGCTCTGTATTTCTTTGAGCTTTTTACAGAATACAACGACAGTTTAAAAGGCATTGAAAACCAGGAAAGGTTGGCAGAAAGCCGCATCCGCTTCGAAGTGAACCGAAGGCGAAGAGAAGACAGTTTGCGTTTTGAACAATTGCGCGAAACCGAAATGCTCGAACAGAAATATGAGGATGCCCAATACCGCTCAAGAATGGGCATTGCCCTGGGAGGCTTTACCGTGACCGGTTTGTTGCTGCTGTTTTATTTCCGATCCCGACACCTGAAGCATAAACTGGAAAAACAAGCCATGTTGGAGCAAATTCGAATGCTCAAATCGGCAGTGATTGCTCAACCTACTCCAGAACGCAAGACGTTTGACCGGGGAGCCATTGAGCAAAACATTGGATTTAAGCTTAACCAAACTGATTGGGCGGTGTTGTATGAGCTGTACCAAAATCCGGCCCTCACCAACAAAGAATTATCCGACCGGGTATTTGTCAGTTATGAAGGGGTACGCTCCAGCTTGAAAAAAATGTACCGCCACCTCAACATCGAAAGTAGCGCTGGAAGCCAGCGTGCTTCCCTGATCTTGAAAGTGATTGAATTGTCTACCCTTTCGGCTACAGAATCCTGACGTAGGTGCCAGACGATCCCGAAAGGAAATCGGGAACCAAAAGTGGGCGATTTTCTACTTCCCAAAGCTAATTGACATCCATTTTTGAGCAGTTAAGAAGCTGCTGGAGCAGCAGGGCGCTTTTCCTCCGTTGTTGCTTTTATTGGTCTAAGAGGCCGTTTTTTGTTTCACCCGGGGTGGGTGAAAAGTAGGATTCACCAGCAGTAGGTTCGATTTCATCATTTAAAAGTTTTGATCATTGGTTGCCTCACGCAATTAATCAAATCAACACATCATGAAACAACTCAATCTTATCCTTTTATTCTTTTTCATGGGTCTCACCCAACTTAGTGCCCAATACCAGCAAAGGCAAATGAATGTCAATGGAGAACTCCGTTCTTTCGGTCTTTCATTACCTACCGGGCATAGCAATTCGGGCAGCTATCCTTTAGTCATTGTGCTGCACGGTAACCCGAGCAATGGGATTCAAATGCAAGCCCTAACCGAATTTGATCAGTTAGGCAATTCCGAGAACTTTGTCACGGTCTATCCCGATGCCCATTTCCGAGCTGCGACCACTCCTAACCCTGTAGATGAATGCGATATTGGTAATGCGCTCATTGGATTGGGGTTCTGGCCTGTCTACAGCCCGGTTTCAACTACTGCAATGGATCGTGAAGAACGGTTCCTTTCTGATTTGATTTATAGAATGATCGCTAACCGAGGGGTGGATGCTTCCAAGGTCTACCTGGTAGGTTTATCGGGAGGCGGCATGCTTACCGGCCACATGGCCTTTCGCATGTGCGATCGTATTGCGGCCTTTGCCAACGTAGCGGGGCAAACTCCTGATTTGTTCAGTTCTTTCAATCCTGGTGGAGTGGTACCTTACCTCCACATCCATGGTACAGCAGATATGAATGTCGATTATTTTCAACCTGAGTTTAATGACTATCTGGCAGTAGAACCGGGCATGAAAAAATGGGCTCAAGCCAATGGCCTGTCAACCATGCATAACACTGCCAATATACCCGATACAGATCCTTCTGATGGCAGCACCGTGACACGATATTCCTATGGATCAGGGAATATAGTGGAGCTTTTGAAAGTTGACAATGGTGGTCATCAGTGGCCCAATTCAGTCATCAACCCAGATAACCTTCCCAGTTGTGTCAGTCAATATAACCAACAGCTGGGAAACTTGAACCGAGACATTGACGCGAATACCGAAATCTGGAATTTCTTCAAAACCAAATCTTTGGATTGCAACAACATTCCAACCATTCAATTTCCGGTGCTTGCCAACCATTCGGTGGGTGATTATGTTCAGTTTTTAGGCTCAGTTTTTAGAGTGAGTCCAAGTGGAACCGGTCAATTGGTACTTTCGGGTGGCTGTGGTTCTTTGCCAAGAAAGCATGTTGCTGCTTTCAACAACGAAGGAGTTACCGCGGAATCGGTAGCAACAGATGCCGTTGAATTTTCGGCTTTTCCCAATCCATTGCAAAATGAATTGAATATTCAACTGAGTGGGATTTCTGGACAACCTGCCCAAATCGTGCTCACCGATTTGCAAGGACGCACCTTGCAGACTCGATGGGTGGGTAGCGCGCACGGCGGTAATCAAACCATTCAAATGGAGGTAAGCAACCTGGCCCAGGGGGTATATGTACTTCAATTGCTTGTGGGAGACGTTCGTATGACCAGGCGAATCGTCAAAGAATAGTAGTAGGTTAAAGAAAGTTTAGATCATTAAAAAGGCCACTTCCCGAGAGGGAGTGGCCTTTTTTTGTCATATCAACCAGGTATATTATCGAACGATCACGCGTTCGGTGGTTGCTGAAGTAGCAGTGCGAACATTGACCAAGTACAATCCCTGCCCCAGTTCACGAAGGTCGAGCGGATACAGGGTGTTGCCATTCAGGCGTACCGATTCGCTCCTTACCACTTGACCCAACAAGTCGGTCACTTCAACGGTATAGACTTCGTTGGCAGCATTGGTAAACTCAATCGTGAACCGACCATCGTTTGGATTCGGATACACGTTAAATGCTGAAGGTACCGCATTCAATTCCAACACATCGGTTACAGAATTCTCAGAAGAACAACCGTTGCCATCTGTGACGCTCACGGTCACCTGTCCGCCCGAAGTTGGGAAACTGGGTGTCCAGGTTTGCTGAATTTCACCAGCTTGCAAAGTTCCATTGAAGAACCATTGGTTACCAGAGGTCACACTTGAGGTATAGGTTCCGTTGCTGTATGAAATATTGGGTACCGCAGGGAGTGGATTGACCGTCACCGTAGTAGCGGACGAAGTAGTAGCTGAATCGCCACAACCGTTGAAGGCTGTAAGGAAATAATCACCACTTTGGGCAATTTGATCCAAGGTAATTGAACCGTTGGTACTAATGAAGTTGTTCGGCCCGTTCCAGCGGTAGTTTTGACCTCCACCAGCGGTGAGGGTAACATCGTCTCCATCACAGAATTCAAGGTCGCCAGCAACAGAAACCGATGGAGCAGGAGCAGGCTCAGTACCTACACCGATTGACACTACGGTGGTACCTCCACAGTTGGTCACATTACACAGGAAGAGACCTGTGGTGTCTTGCAACGTAATCGTGTTTCCGGTGGTACCGTTGAACCACACATAAGAACCACCACTAACCGGGTTAACGGTAAGTGTAAATGGAGTACCAGGACAAACGAAGGTTGGACCTGTAATGGTGGTAGAAGGAGGTCCGGGGGTGTTTACCGTCACTGATTGAATGGAAGTTCCACCACAGTCGGTAACCGATACGGTGTAGGTTCCAACAGCGTTAACTATAGTACTAACGGCGGTTGCGCCAGTTGACCACAAGTAGCTGGCACTATTGGAGTTCGTGTTAGCCGTTAAGGTCAGGTTGTCCCCTGGGCAAAGCTCCAGGTTGTTGGTACCCGTAATGTTTACGTTAGGTCCCGATCCGGGAGCCGCCAGGTCTACGGTATCCAACAAAACGCCACATCCGGTAGTGGTACTCAAAATGTATTGTCCGTAGGAAGTAATTTGAATGGATTGGGTGGTAGCTCCATTGGACCAGGAGTACGCTGAGCCACAATATGCTTCCAATGTCACAGTATCACCAGGGCAGAAGGTAGTAGCACTGGCAGTGATGCCGTGGGCACAAACTGCGGAAGTAGAGCTAAAGTCGGTAACATCCACCGACATGTAAATAATATCGTTGGTCACCACAGGATCTTCATCCCCGTTTACGGCCAGTCCAGGTTCAAAATCACGCTGGTAGACCAGGTGTGCTTTGGAATCGACACGGCGGGCCAGGCTGGCGTAAACACATTCGTCGAAATCATGAATAGGATCGGCCGTGAAATCTACCGGATTAGACCAGGAGCAACCACCGTCTGAACTCATAACACCATATATTCGGCGGTAATTTTGAGCGAGGTTGTCCGCGGTTTCATCCACTGCCACGTAGGTCATGTAAATGTTTCCACTGTTGTCAATACCTGCGGTAGGATAGCCTGCCAAACCGCTGAAACGATAACTGGCCAACCAGCTTTGATCGGGAATACTGATGGCTCCGTTGCCATCACCGTCAAGTGCTCCAGCAATGGTCAGTGGCTCACGATCTCCCCAGGTTTCGTTCCAATACTCGATACCGTTTTGAAAAGGGTAAAAACCAAGTTGGCCATCGCCCAGGTTTTCGTTGTTTACAAACTGACGACCGAACCAAACGTGTACTTGATCGGAATTGTCGATCAACACGTGGCAGGAGCCATCTGATCCATACCATGCACTATCAAATACCGCAGGAATGAAAGTAGTAGCATCATCGAAACGCCATTGTGGAGGAGTAACCACACTCGTGCGGGTCCAGTTGGATCCGTTGTCGGTCGATTTCCACATTTGCACCCCAGCACCCAGCGTAGCTACAATGACAGCAACGGTGTTGCCGCGGGCATCAATAGAATAAGCATCGGCATCAATTCCTACATAGTGTACAGAATCCAACATGGGCAGTTGAAGGTCGGTAATGTCCCAGGTTTGTCCACCGTCTTGTGAGCGGTAGTAAAGCAAGGCTCCGTCCATACCGTTGAAAGGCACACCAGGAGTACCAAAGGTGATGTTGGTGGGCGTGGTAAGCCCAATTAAGTGTACGGTATTGTTGTTGGTGCCACCGGTGGTCATTTTGTTCCACAAACCAGCAGTAAGAGGGGAAAGTGCCGTTTCATTCCAACTACCAGAACCAGCAGTTCCGCGTTCGCTTTGAATCAGCACATCGTTGGCCGGATCGTGAGAAATCACAATCTCACCATTAGCACCGAGAGGACTTAAAGAAGGCCATCCGGTACGTACCGATTCCAATGGTGCAGTGGGGTTGGCTCCCCAACTCGATCCATCGAAAAAGTTGTATCCAGTGCCCCGTGTAGACCAATCGTTGTTGTTGGAATACGTCCAGGCTACAGAAATGTCTCCGTTGGGATAGTTGATGATCCGGCGTTGAATAGCCGTGTTGGTTTGAAGATCGTAGGTCGTTGTACCGATCGTGGTTTCGTTGATGGCGCGTGCGGCATTGGTGGCGTTGCTGCCCGAGTTCATTTGCACTTGGCTGGGTGTCCGGTTCATGCCAGCGGGAGCAATTTCTGCTTCACGGTAGGCATTCTGCTGATCAGGTGTCAACTGAGGCGGAGTCCAGGAAGTATTTTGTTGTGCAAAGAGGCCTGCACTAAGGCAAAGTGCAGGTAGGAGTAGCAGTTTTTTCATACTGTCTCAGGTTGTAGGATTCTTGAATTCTGTTAAATATATCTAAAATCTTTTATCAAACTCGGGTCAACGCATGGGTTTAAGAGGATTGTTAACGAAAGTTCAGTGGCGGTACGGTTGAAGAGACTGGCGCAAATCGCCGGTTTTCCGGCTGTTTATGGACGTAAACGGTTAATTGGTCCACTTTTAAATAGGAGGGTTATCCCGCTTTGAAATTTCAAGAATAATGCTTCAGCAACCAACAAAAAAGGCCGATCTCAAAATGAAGATCGGCCTTTAAAAGTGTTCTAACTTGTTTCGCTTACCGCACCATAATCCGGTCGGTAGTTTCAGAAGTGGCGGTACGTACCGTCAACATATAAACCCCTTGGTCCATGCCATTGAGGTTGAGGTTGCGGAGGTTGTTGCCATTCAATTGTACGGTTTCGCTGTAGATCAATTGACCCACCAGGTTGGTGATTTCAATGGTATACAGGTCATTCACGGCATTGGTGAATTGCAAGGTGAAATCTCCGTTGTTTGGATTCGGGAATACGCTGAAAGCAGTAGCTGCATTGCTCAGTTCCAATACGTCGGTTACCGAGTTCTCAGAAGAACAGCCGTTGCCATCGGTAACGCTTACCGTTACCTGCCCGCCCGAAGTTGGGAAACTTGGAGTCCAGGTTTGCTGAATCTCACCAGCTTGCAAAGTTCCATTGAAGAACCATTGGTTACCCGAGGTTACACTCGAGGTGTAGGTTCCGTTGCTGTAAGAAATAGCTGGTACCGCAGGTAATGGGTTAACCGTTACTGAAGTAGCAGTGGTAGTAGTTGCGGAGTCGCCACAGCCGTTAAAGGCGGTGAGAAAGTAATCACCACTTTGGGCAATTTGATCCAAAGTGATCGAACCGTTGGTGCTCATGAAGTTGTTAGGCCCGTTCCAGCGGTAGTTTTGACCACCACCAGCAGTAAGGGTCACATCGTCACCTTCACAGAATTCGAGGTCACCGGCAACAGAAACCGATGGAGAAGGAGCAGGCTCCGTACCTACACCGATAGAAACTACCGTGCTACCACCGCAGTTGCTCACATTACACTGGAAAAGACCAGTGGTATCTTGCAAGGTGATGGAGTTTCCGGTAGCACCGTTGAACCACACATAACTTCCTCCACTAACCGGATTGACGGTCAAGGTGAAAGGAGTGCCAGGACATACAAAGGTTGGCCCTGAGATCGTGGTAGAAGGTGGTCCGGGAGTATTTACCGTCACCGATTGAACAGAAGTTCCTCCACAGTCGGTTACGGATACGGTATAGGTTCCAACAGCGTTGACAGTGGTGCTAACGGCAGTTGCGCCATTAGACCACAAGTAGGTTGCACTGGTAGAGTTGGTATTGGCAGTCAAGGTCAGGTTGTCCCCTGGGCAAAGCTCCAGGTTGTTGGTCCCCGTAATGTTAACGTTAGGCCCTTGTGAAGGAGCAACGATATCAACCGTGTCTTGCAACACCCCACAAGCGGTGGTAGTGCTGAGAATGTACTGACCAAAAGTGGTGATTTGAAGGGTTTGAGTAGTAGCTCCGGTAGACCATGCATAGCTGGTTCCACAATAAGCCTCCAACATTATTGTATCACCAGGGCAAAGGCTGGTGCCACTTGCCTGAATACCATGGGCACATACTCCAGGAGTGTTGCCAAGGTCAGAAACATCCGCCGACAAATAAAGAATGTCGTTGGTTACTACCGGATCTTCATCACCGGCTACTGCGATTCCAGGCTCGAAATCACGTTGGTATACCAAATGCAATTTGCTGTCTACCCGACGGGCCAGCGATGGATACACACACTCGTCAAAATCGTGTGTTGGATCATCGGTCAAGTCCAGTGGAGTGGTCCAGGTACAACCGTTATCGGTTGATTTTACAGCATACACCCGATGGTACTTCTGCGCGAGGTTGTCGTGCTCTTCGTGTACTGCATGGTATACTACATAAAGGTCGCCGTTGGCATCGATACCAGCAGTTGGCGCACTGGCCAAACCGGTGAACCGGTAGCTGGCAAGCCAGGTTCCGTCAGGGATGTCAAGGGCTCCGTTACCGTTGTGATCCAAAGCACCAGCGATGGTGAGCGGCTCACGATCGCCCCAGTTTTCGTTCCAGTAATCAATACCGTTCTGGAAAGGGAAGAAGCCCAATGCTCCGTCACCAATCACATCGTTGGTGATGCGCTGACGGCCAAAAAATACGTGTGCATCGTCATTGTTGTCGAGCAATACGTGTACGTTTTCATCGGAAGTGTAAACCGAGCTGTCGATGTTGCCAGCAATGAAGTGCACTGCTTCGTCGAAACGTGGGAAAGCGGGCTCCACAATCACAGTGTGGGTCCAGGTGCTTCCGTTGTCGGTCGATTTCCAAAGTTGTACACCATAACCGAATACACCTACTACGATGGCTACCGTGTTGCCACGTGCATCGATGGAGTAGGAGTCACCGCCAAAACCTTCCCAATTGGTAGAATCCATGTTGGGCAGCTGCAGGCTGATGATGTCCCAGGTTTGGCCGCCGTCCAGAGAGCGGTTGTAGAGCAATGCTCCATCAATACCATTGAAAGGAACACCAGGAGTACCGGTGGTAATGGTGGAAGGCAAGGTCAAACCAATGAGGTGAACCGTGTTGTTGTTCGGACCGGCGATCGCCAAACGGGACCATACCTGAATGTCCAATGGAGTGAGGTTGGCCTGATTCCAGGTACCGGAACCAATCGTGTTGCGGTCAGAACGACGAATCACATCACTCGCAGTATTGTGTGCGAAGATGGACTCGGTACTTGAACCTACCACGCCGATGTTGGGCCATCCGGTACGCTCGGTTTCGATTTCTGCAATAGGAGCAGTTCCCCAGGCAGTTCCATCAAAAAAGTTATAACCCGATCCACGAGTAGACCAGTCATTTACTGCACTAAACGTCCAAACAGCAGAAAGGTCACCATTCGAATGGTTAAGAATCCGGCGTTGGATCGATGCGTTGGTTTGCAGGTCGTAACGGGTGGTTCCAATGACGGTTTCGTTGATCGCACGCTGGCCACCGGAGTAGTTGGAGCCGTTGTTGATCTGGTACTGACTTGGGGTTTCGTTCCCCAGCTTGTAATCCCGATACGGGATGGTAACCATATAATTCTCCTGGGCAGGGGTCAGAACGGGTGGTGTCCAACCGGTTGCCTGATTGTTGGTTTGAGCTTGTGCTCCTACCATACAGGCCATACCCAAGGCAAATAGTAAAGTTTTTCTCATGTTAAGCGAAATTTAGTTAG
The DNA here is from genome assembly GCA_937899835.1 of uncultured Flavobacteriales bacterium. Lineage (GTDB taxonomy): Bacteria > Bacteroidota > Bacteroidia > Flavobacteriales_G > Salibacteraceae > CALCCE01. The sequence goes on from CALCCE010000050.1 coordinate 25,481, forward strand.
ACTCAGTTGCAGGCGAATCAGCAAATGTAGAAAAAATAGCAAAGTGCTAATTTATCCCGATCTAATGAGTCGGTCAACCCAGTGCGGGATTAAATTCTTACCAATGCAGGAACCCAAAAAAAGCCTTTGAGCTCAAAATGGAATCTGAAAATATTATTGTGATCCTAAAAATTGCCGCAACCGACTAACAAACTGCTGCCCATCTTCTCGGGTGGGAAGCAAAGCCTTGATGGAAAAGCCCGTATAACGCAGGAAAAACCAAAGTTGGTAAGCCGTGGCTGCTGAGTAGGAAGCTGTGGCGGTTAAGCCGGCCCCTGCAATTTCATAACTGGGAATTAATCCAAATCCCAATACTAAAGTAAAGCCAAGGCCGATGATAGAGCTGTAGGCGTTGACCTTTAGCAGGCCTACACCAGCAAAATAATGACTGAGGATGCTGGAAACGGCAAAAACGGCAACCCCGGGAGCGAGGAAATAAAGCACTGATTTCACTTGCGAAAACTCGGGCCCAAAAAGAAAGGTGTAAAAGGCGTTGGGCAGCAACAAAGCAGGAATCAATAAAGCCAATACCGATAAAAAGCTAAATTTTAGCAAGTCTAAGGTTAGTCTTCGGTTTGCATTTTCGTCCTGGCTGTTGGAAATGTGTGCGTATTGAACTGTAGATATTCCACGGCTGATGACCCAAAACACCTCACTCAGTTGAATGCCAGTAGAGTAGACCCCAACGCTGGCTACTCCGTGCCATTCTTTTAGCAGAAAAAAACTGAGGCGGTAGTTCAACAGCTGGGCCAGATTGCCCAATTGCGCAAAAAATCCATACCGCGCCATTTCTTTGATCTCTTTGCCCATTCCGCGCAAGCTGGTCCAGGTCCATTCCGGGGCGATGCGCCAAAAGCTCAACAGCAACATGCTTCCATTGGCAACGTACAGCGCAGCAAGGTAATCTTGCAAATCTCGCGGACCATCCAAAAACATCAGTCCGGTAAATACCGCTATCAGCAGGCCAACTTGCATGATGGACAACCAATTGTATTCTTTCACCCGATCGCGGCCCAACAGCACCATTTGGTTGACGACCCCAAGCGATTGAATGAGGCTGATGGCCAGCAAATGCCATCCAAGTTCTGACGGGGCCAATTCTATAAGAATGAGCCCTGCGGAAACCGCCGAACAGGCCACCACACACCAGGTATAGGCCGAAATCACCATTTTGAAAACATCCAACCGTGGGACGAGGTAGACCAAGGCCGGCCCACCAATGAATTGAGTGAATTGAATGACCAGGGTGATGTTGAGGACCAACAAGGCTACTTCACCCTTCCCTTCATCGCCCAGAAAGTGAGTAGTGGCAATCACCAGAAAAAACTGGATGATGTTCACCAAAAATCGGGAGCCTATCGTGGCAAGAATTTTTCCAAACATGCGTTTTGCTCGTCAGGAACGGAGAATTGCCCCCGATTCGTCTACGTAATCGTTAAATGCATTGATAACCATGATGGGAGTAAGGTCTCTGAGGCATCGAAAATCGGGACATTTTTCCGGTTGTGTCACCCGACTTTGGTTGGGAGTTAGCCAGGAGTTGCAAGGGCGGCAGTCCATCTTGGGATTGAAGATCATACCGTGGTGTGGCCCAAACAAGCGGTGGTAACCGTACATATTAAAGTCAGAAGCGCCCCAAATGGTAAAAGTAGGTCGGCCCAGGGCCACGGCAAGGTGCATCAGGCCACTGTCGCAACCCAGGTACAACTGCGCTTGTGCAATCACGCTGTTCAATTCGCTGATCGTGGTTTTCCCCACCAGCGAATGCACGTTGGGCAAGTTGCGTTTCATGATCCTTTCCGCTAGTTCGGTTTCGTTCTTATCGCCCAGCAAAACAAACTCGTGTTTGGGAAACTGCCGACTCACCACGGTGAGAAAAGCAATCCAATGGTCCAGGGGCCAGTTTTTGTATTGCACTTTGTTGTTGGCAGCACTTACCTGGGCCACGATATAATCACCTTGAAGCACCGGCAACAATTCCTGAACCGCCGGGTTTTCCAACGCTTCTACGGAAGGAAATTTTCCGGGTAAGCGCATCATGGACTCTTCGATGTCGGCATCCTTGTAATTGGAATACAGCAACTTCATGTTTTGAGTCGTTTCATGAACGTGGCGGGTGGGCGGTTGCACCTTTAAAAAGTGTTTCAAAAAGGGAGGTAACCGCCGTGGAATATGGTTGGTGATGGTTTTATTGGAAATGGTGTTGGCCAGCAGGATGTTTTTCCGGGTAGCTGAAAAGAAATCGAGGTACGCCTCATCAAACGATTTCACCCGGGAAGTGCCAAACCTCACCCAATCCTGATTTTGTTTCAAGGTGTGTATTTCGTCCAGCAATCCGCTGTGCTCAAACAACTGTTCGATGCTTTGGTCAGATACAAAAACGCCTACCAATTCGTTTGCCCGGGCTTTCAGCTTTTTCATCAGGGGCAAGAGCAGCAGCGCATTGCCCAAACCAGCAGATACGAAAAGGACAATTTTCATGCTACGGGCAGTAGGGCTAACCGAGTTTTTTGTATTTCAACCGAATCGAATTACCGATTACCATAACATCGGAAAAAGCCATGGCCAGGGCCGCAACCATGGGATGCAGGCCTCCGAAAGCAGCAACCGGAATGGCAATGATATTATAGAAAAAGGCCCAAAACAAATTTTGTTTGATGGTGAGAAGAGTATGGTGGCCGATTTGATGGGCTTTCACCAGCTGTTGCAGGTTTTGCCCGTCGAGCACCACTACCTGAGCCGATTGTAGCGCTACCGGGGTGGCATTCCCGAAGGAAATGCCCACCGTTGACCGGGCCAGGGCCGGGGCATCGTTTACTCCATCGCCCACCATGGCAGTAGGCCCTATTTCAGTGGCCGCATCGATGATTGAAAGCTTGTCGTGCGGGAGTTGTTCGGCATGCAGTTCATCAATCCCTAATTCCTGGGCAACTGCTTCCACTTTGCTTTGGCGATCGCCACTCACCAGCACCGTTCGAAGCTTCAAGGCCTGCAGTTGTTGTATGGTGGTAGCGGCACCGGGCAATACTTCATCTTCCAAATCGATACCGGCTACGAGTTCCTCGTTTTTCAACAAGTAAAATGAATGCTCGGCGGGAGGAGGGTTGTCGGCGAGGAGTCGGTGGTTCCCTACCGCCCAGGAAACGCCTGCGGCATCCGTGGCCCGCAGGCCAATGCCTTTCAGTTCTTCTACCGCCTGCAAGGGGGCAGCTTCCACTTCCTCTTGCCAACGATCGACGATCGAACGCGCCAGCGGGTGATTGGAATGCTGTTCAAGGGCCAATACCTGTTCGCGTGCTACCTTTTGATCGATACCATTATATAAGGTGAGGTCTTTTACCTGAAACTTCCCTGAAGTAAGGGTGCCCGTTTTATCAAATAAGAAAGTTTTTACCGAAGCCAGTTTCTCTAAAGTGTCGCCACCGCGAATCAAAATGCCGCTTTTGGCGGCTCGGCCGAGGCCTACCATCACTGCAGTGGGAGTTGCCAATCCCATGGCACAGGGACACGAAATCACCAACACTGCTACTGCTTGCATCAAGGCTTGGGCCATACGGAGTTCAAAAACAAAATACCCTAACGTAAAAGTGAGCAGAGCAATTGCCAATACCACCGGAACAAATACTGCACTTATTCGGTCGCCCAGTTTTTGGATGACCGGTTGTTTTTGGCGGGCTTCTTTTACCAGGGCAATGATGCGGGCCAATAGGGTATCGTCTCCTACTTGCTCAGCTCGCATATTTAGATTACCGTCGAGCAAAATCGTGCCACCCACCACTTGCTCTCCCGCAGCCACCGCAATGGGTTCACTCTCACCCGTCACCAGCGAGGCGTCTACTAGTCCACCACCTTCCAGCACCAGGCCATCTACCGGTATCCGGTCTCCGGTGTTGACTTGTAGTTTGTCGCCCACCTCCAGTTGGTCCACATCCACCTCTTCGATTTGCTCATAGCGCACAATCACAATGATTCGCCGGGCTTTTTGAGGTTGCAGGGCCGCCAATTCACGCATGGCGGTAGTGGTTTGTTTTACCGAACGGTGTTCAAGCACGTTGCCCAACAGCACCAGGGTAATGATGGTGGCCGTTGTTTCAAAAAACAGGTAGTTGTGGACTTCCGAAGTGCCGAAATGCAAGAGTACACCCCCGATGCTGTAGCCAAAAGCAGCGGTGGCTCCGGTGAAAATCAAAACGTCCATGTTGGGCACCCGCGCTTTCAAAGAAGCGATGGCACTTTTCCCAATTTGTAGCACCCCGGTAAAGTACACCGGCAGGCAGAGCAGGAATTGGATCAAAGGGTGGTTGATCCAGGCCGATTCGGGGAAAAACATGTGCCCGAAAAGGAAGATTGAAAAAGGGAGGGTAAAATAGAAGCGCTTTTCTAAGGTAGACCAACGCGGAGCAGGGCCAGCTTCTGTCTCGGGTAGGCGCGCCTTGTACCCTAAGGCATTGATGGTTTGCAGGGCCTCCTCTACGGGATGCTCCGAATCAGGCGACAGCAGTGCTTCTCCGGAGGCAAAGTCTACCTGAACATCTTGAAAACCCTCGTTTTTCAGGGCTTTGGAAACTCCCAACGCACAATTGTTGCAAGTCATTCCTTCCACCTGAAGGACTACCGATGTTTCAGAATTGCCCATCTCTGCAAATTTACAAATTGTGAGTAAGGGCCCCGTGTCGGGTCTGCTACATACTTGGATTTCTGGTGGAGCAGGGGTGATCTGCCTACAGGCAATAAATGAAAACTCCCCGAGTTGTTCGCCAGCGACAAGGCCGAAAGCAACCAGCACACCAGGAATTCGCTACCCGAAATTTGCATAAATGGCCTTCCATTTCAATGGCCTCTCCATAGAGGGCATATAGACAAGGTGAAGAAAAGCTTAGAATAAAGCCTTAAAGCGTGGTGCCGGATTTAGCCTGCCACTCTTGGAAAGTGTATTGGGTATTGGAGCCGCCATCTGCAGCAAACACCACGATAGTGCTCTGGTCGTAGTCGATTTCCGCTTTCAGGGCTCCACTTCGTCTGAAAATGCGGTGAACGCCAACCGGTTTTCCCTGATCATTGCCCACCTGTACAATTTTGCCTTCGTAAAAATTTTCCCCAAAAGTGTAGGGAATTTCAAGAGTAGCCGAGTCGGTATACAATTGAAACCCATCGGGATGAAGGAGCAGCGTATCCAAGGCTTTGGGATGGGCTGTCCACTGCAACAAGTCGATGTAATAATAAGAAGCCACTTCTGGTATCGAATCGCTGCGATGGTATTCCAGCGCATAACCCGACCGTTGGCCGTAGTTGTAGTCCATGGCTTTTGTCCCACCCTCTGCTTCGTATTCAAAACACCGGCCATTGCGGTAACCCCCTTCATAAAATTCCAGTTTCCACAGTCGGCCACCGATTCGGAATTCCCAACGGCCCTGTTTCAGGTGGTTTACATCGGTTTGGTTGATGGGGATGGTGTCCGAAACGTCTACAGTATCTGATATAACTTTATATAAGGTATCGGTCATGCCCGTTTTCCCGTTGGCAGCATCTTCCTCAGTGCGATTCCCATCCCCACAAGCACAAAGCCAACCGGCGAGGAACAGTCCACAATAAAGAGCAGAAAAACGAAAACGGAAACACGATGCCATCTAACGAGGGGGTAAAGCTCGAAAGTAGAAAACCCAGCCCAAAAAAGCGCCCCTTTCAGTCCAACCGTTCATGAAGCACCAATCCCCCGAAGGACACAACCGCTACTGAACCAGAAATTTAGGCCGCTCCGTCCATCCCAAGCACCCACTGATTTTTTCCACCCAAAGCCGCCTGAGTTTCGAAAATCTGTTTATTTTTGCTGCCCGGTTTGCGGAAATGCTTCGGCTTTCCCCAATCCAAAAATCGTTCTGATTTTCCTGGTGCTTGTAGTTCAGTTGGTTAGAATGCCAGATTGTGGTTCTGGAGGTCGCCGGTTCAAATCCGGTCAGGCACCCTAAAGTTGAAAGCCTCTTCGAGTTATCGGGGAGGCTTTTTTTGTTGGGGAGTTTTGACGGATATAGCCCAATTAGCTATGCGTAGTCTTAGATTTCTGTATAGAGTCCTTGTATGACGAATTTGTTTCTCTTTTAGAGATTTAAATTTCTGCTTTTGAAGCTGCTGAGTTAGAAGAGCGAATTTTTAGTATCCCAGGTGTTGAATTTATATGTTAAACTCTAATTATTGTATTGAAAGGACTGCAACTTTTTTAATGTTTTGGTTTTGATTAGTAATGTTTCGATGCGTGCTATTGCTTTCTATGGGCTTATTGGTCATAGAGGTGCCTTTAAAACAGTTGCGTTTGAATATCATCAGGTTCATTGCTAATTAATTGAATAAACTTGATTCTGGGGAGCTTCTCATTCAGTTCTCCAGATTTTTTGTTTAATCTATCAACAAATCCCTTAATTATACAGTTGGTGAACAATGCGTCTTTGAAGTTTTTGATATTTCCCTCATTTGGATATGAAGTCAAAATATGGCCTTGGTACATGAATCCAATAGTATTAGAGCTCTCATTGCCCCGTGTTATATGTCCTTCAAGTTCTACATATGAATCATGTTCCAACTCTGGAAAAAGTATTTCATCTTCATCTTCGTCAGGGATAAAAATGCTTTTTTCAGTTGCTCGAACTCGTATAAATTGCTTATCTGATCTTTCTTTGTCTTCAAATCCAATTACTAATTCTCTCTCGACCTCAATTATTCGAGCCAAACTGACAAAAAGATTAGGTGGACAATTAGAAAATACTTCTAAATATTTCACTGGAACTTCCATAAGTTCCCCTTTGTCATTTTCAAGGTTTACAACCTTATTATTTTTGGAAAATGTGAGCTTTTTAAACTTCTTTTTTGTGAAGTTCCCTAAATGAAGAGCAATTTTAAATACCCATGTCATTGAGCTATATGCGTCTTTGAAGATTGATTTAAACCCTACCTCCTTAAAGTCATTTTTCGCCATTTCAGATAATGCACTTCCGAAGTATTTAGAGGCGCCCCATGCCGTGACTGTTTTTAAGAATATTGCATCAAAGTTTTCAAGGAATATAGTTTCCCAGCTGCCTTTTGTTATCCTCACCGGGATTTCGAATTCAACTTGTTTTAAGTCACGACTTTCTTGAAATAGGAAGTATCTAAGGGCCTCATCAACATTAATTAAAATTTCCCTTGCCTTCTTCGCATCCATGAACCCATCATTTACTAATTCTCCTTCATATTTGAGAAATGCAAAAATGTTTATGTCGTCAGGCTCTGTTTTCATTTTTTAATATTATGACCAACGTGCGAGTCTGCACCCCAGAGTGAATGTGTGTCTTACCTTAATACTTATATTCTAAGTATGTATAAAATAATTTACCCATCAAGCAATTGAAATAATCGCATTTGTCACCTTGATCCGAATTGTGAAGGACTTAGTTTTTTCTAAGTCCTGAGCTTTTTTCGAAACTCCGCTATGATGAATCAAAGTTTTGAGATTCTACGTTACTTATAGATAGATCATTCTTGGTCAAGTAAATATAATCCTTGGTTATTCGCAATCCTCTCAAGAGGGTATAATTAATTTTGAGAGAGTGGGTGAAACCAAGTATTGCAATTAAATGGAAAACAAAACAATTTAGCGTTGTTAGGGTGTTTTGCACAAAAAAATCATTTACTATTTAAATGAAATTGATTCGCGATCTTCTCTAAATCCCCCTACAAAAACGTTAGAAATTTTTCCCGCCAGTCAACCTAAAGTTGAATGCCTTTTCGAGAAATCGGAAAGGCTTTTTTTGGTGGTGGAGGAGTAATTTAAATCTTTACAGATAGGTTGGACAATATTTCTATCCCCGAAAGCAATTGATACATAACAAGTACAAAGGCTTCAATAGAAATCGAGTCCTGGGTATTTTAACGCACCAAGGTAAAATGATCCATATACTGCCGCGTTGTTCCTAAAACATCTTTTAGGGTTACCTGATATACGTAGACACCTTGTTGAGCCATTTCACCTTTTGAATTCACTTGCCCATCCCAACCCGTATACAGATCGTCTGATTCAAAGATTACCTCTCCCCAACGGTTGAAAATAAGCATATTGAACTCATCTATTCCGTGGCCTTTCCCAAGGAAAATATCGTTTAATCCATCTTCATTTGGGGTGAATGCATTGGGGATGTGGAAATCGAAAGAGCAGTCAAAAATAACGTTGATGGAATCGGTAAACTGTCCGCAGGTGTTGCTCATTTCTACTGTGTAAACTCCACTTTCAAAAACGGTTATTTGAGGCGTTGTTTCACCCGTTGACCAACTGTAATTGGTATAATCCTGAGCCAGGTCCAACACGAGCTCATTCTCACACAGCTCTATGGTTGAATCTAAACTGACAAGAGGTGGAGATACAAGGTAAACCTGGCTAGTGTCTGATGTGACGCAAATGCCATCATCGATCTTTAACCAATAAGCACCTCCATCCGTCACTGTAATTGCAAAGGAAGTGTCGAGTGTGGACCACTGGTAGTTTTCGCTGCCCGTAAATGTACCTTGGGGAATGACTTGAATGGAACTATTGTCACATAAATAATAGGGATCCTCCAACCACCAATTCGTGGGGTCTTGAGTAACAAGGAGTAAGGTGTCCGTGAAAAAACAATTGTTTGTGTCCGTTATTTCTACCCAGTAGGTGCCACTTTGACTCACCGTTATAGAGGGTCTTATTTCATTTGTTGACCAGAGGTAATAACCAGGCAATCCAGGGTCAATGAGGTATTCTGTATTGGAACAAATAGTAACGGTATCATCCATGTTTGCATTCTGGGGGTGGACATATACGGTTATTGATCCGCAAATTGCGAGAGAACCACCATTTACCGCTAAGGTATAGGTTGTGGTTTGCTGCGGAGCAACGGTAATGGAAGTGGTGTTTTCTCCCGTACTCCACAAAAACTGATTGCCAGAAAGTGAGGTTAACGTAACTGAATCGCCTGGACATATTGTGGTTGCGGGAGACATGGCGATATCACAATTCTCAACCATCAGGTTGGTTTTAGTGAGAGAATCTATGATGCAACCTGAAGGGCTGGTGATATACAGTTTGATATCAAAATTCCCATTGGTAAATGTATGTGTTATGGGGTTTCCTGTCTGTGTTGTTCCGTTTCCAAAGTCCCAAAGATAGCCGACTGATCCATTGGGGTAATTTCCTTCGAAATAAACAGGTTCACAGGAGCAAATGGTATCTGTGAAATCTTGGTAGTTTAGGGTGTCTTGCAAATAACCGATTTCAAAACCTGGGGCAAGAGCAGTATAGTTAAAACCAATGGTGTAACCGTAGCCTGAGGCATCGAACAGTCCACTGTATACCGCGACAAAAGGAGCACCTGATGAAGACAGGACATGGTCCGTGTTTCCTGGTGGGATTACTACTGTTGCATATGAATAGAAGGGATTAAAAGGGTTGGTAGTCCAGCCAGTCACCGGAGTTCCATTAAAAGTAATGTTATTGGTATTGGATGCTTCTGTAACTACCTGCACCTTCTGCGGCTTAACAAACGAAAGAAAGGGATGGTCGAAACCGTAAAACCTTACGTCAGTGACTCCCTGATCATCCGGAGAAACATTAATCATTAACGGATCACCGTCATCCGTGACCCCTGGCAAATGCCCGGTTATAAAACGAAAACCTCTGGTAAATACTTGAACAGAAATCGGCTTATTTGAGGAAATATAGCCAAGCCCGATCAAATTGCCTCGATAATAAGCTCCGGCATTGAGGTTGATATTATTCCCATTAAAAGATACCTGAGTACCGTTCTCACTCGCTATAATATTTACAAAATAGTCGTTGTTATAGGGCAAAGGCACAAGATTGAAAGAGGTTCCCCAAGTCTCCACGGGCGTCATCTGACTAACTAAATGATCTCGTGCAGGAATGGCGCCAACCTCTGTTGATCTTGCTCCTGAGAAAACAGCTACAGGATGCATTTTGCCAGCTGAATTACAAATGACTTCGATGTGGGTACCCGTCAATTCTGAACTTGATTGTACCTGATGGAGCTCTCCCGCATCGAGGTTAATGGTGCTGATACCTCCTGCAGGACTTGTTATTTGAATGCTGGTATTGTTAGCTGTGCCTACAATAATGTATTCAGCCAAATCATCTCTTGGAACAGGTTCAAACCATGTTGCAACGTAATATTCATAGCCTAAAGCGGCAAGTGGCTTTATTTGCACCGCATCTTCGCTGCCTCCGTCCCTGTTAAGTGTGTAAACAGATACGTAGTCGCTTGAAGTAATCTTTATCCCAAAAGGGAAAGTTCCCGTTGAGCTGGCCTGCGTTATGTTTGATGGCAACACCATTTCGATAGAACCATTTGCAGGAACAGTAAATGAAGTTGACCATCCGGATTGTGGGATCTCAACGACCCCAGTAGCTCCATTATCGGAGGTGATTGCAACAACAGATTTAGTTAAGGATGATATATTCGCCATAAAACCAAACCAGAATTCTTTCCCCTTAAGGTTGTGTTTTTGTCCTTGAGTGGTCAAGCACAAAAACAAGAATGTTATCAGAGATAGAATTGTTTTGTTCATCAATCTTCTATAAATGCTTGATTCTAATCTAAAGACTGAAAAAAGTATGTAAACGTTGTTTGTGCAATTACGATAGATCAGCAACCGGCTATACTTTGTTTTCAAGCATATTTGGGTGAGTTCTTTTTCAAGTTCAACAGCAGGGTTTTCTCAACTCAATTGTGTTCAAGCTATTCTGCTGTATGACCGATGTGAGCTTATTTAGTTACAAAATGGTTACAGATCATGTAAGTATTTGATCCAATTAGGTTAATTGCAAAACGCTTTGCTGCGTTGAGCTTCTTAATTAAACCTACTCTGTTTTTCTTATTAAGTCTACTGAGGATGAGAAAACGGTAGGATAAAGCAATTAAACGGTATCCTTCGATTGTGTTTAATTATTGATTTGAACTCGAACGCAATCTGCTTCAGACCCTTGTACTTTTTGTTGGTTTTTAGGGAGTTGTCTGGATTTGAATGATTGAAAAAAATAGCTTGAAGAAAAGTAGAATTGGTGAGGCCTTTTGATTGCGCTTTGCTTTAGGAAGCGGTTTTAGGATTTTCGATTTTCTGAACTGATTGCTGTAATTTATTTTGATAAATTACTGGATTGTCGAAACAAAAATTATTCAAAAGGTTATCCTAAGTATGGAGTAGTTTTGACGTGAATTATGAATGATATTTGAAAATTAAATTCACCTTTTTTTGATGAAAAATCGAATTTTGAGCTGTGTTTTGTTAGTTGTTACGCTGTTCCTGTTTGGAGGGTGTTTAGAGAATAATACCCAATTTGAGAAGAAAGGGAAAATTCTTGATCACTACTATTATAGAAATCAACAGAATTTATTGAGGATGCAGAATGATGACTTTGAAATTGAATTGTTGCCTTTATTTTCTGGGAATAATGCCAAGACTAACCAGCTGAAAAAAATCAGAAACTTAACTTCTCATACAGTTGATTATTTGGCTTCCTTTCAATCAAAAGTTGTTGAGTATGTTGAGGGAGGGAGTCAAGAGGACTGGTTGAAAATAAATGGGTTAGATAATTACCTCAAGCCAACTGAATTTCTGTTCGGTGACGACCCAGCTTCTCCAAAGGAAGGTAAATGGACTGCGTTAGGATTAGAATTACACCTCAAAAATTTCAAAGAGAACATGTTGGCACTTTTGGAGTCAAAACACCGTTCCTTTTTCTATTGTCCGATAGACCCGCAAGATTTCACTTATGATGAAGACGGGGTACAAATGATTGAAAGTTGGGAGAGTGTCCTATTCTACAACCAACCTCTTTCGAATGTGTTGGTGCGGCTTTCCATGCTTCAATATCATGTATTACAGACGGAGCAAATTGTCTTGCTTGAGCTGAAAAGGATAGAGAGTTATTAGGAAAATGAAAGCTTTGGACAATTTGTATCAAGAAACACGGCCTATAGTGGAGGTCTGTTCAATGGTAACAGGAGAGAGAGTCGCCAGTGTGAAACTCAGCTGCCTCCCTGGTACTCCTTTTTTTTGTACCAGCCTGCTTCAGCCTTATACCAGCCACTATTTCCTTTCTTGTAAAAGAGTACTTTTATTAAAGCGCCCTTTGGGTTGTAGTAGTACCATTTTCCTTTTCTTTTCCATTGATCCTTTTGGATTTTTCCTTTCGTTTTAATAGATCCATTAGGGTAATTTTCGAGATAGGAATTCTTTCTGTCATCTCTTTGCGTTTGAATATTGCCATTATCAAAGTAGGTGTATTCAATTTGCCTTTCTTCGTCATAAAAGGATATTAATTGACCATTGGGATAATAGGATCGAAGCATTTTTTGACCACTGGGTGATTCTATAAAGGAGGATCGGAGGGTTCCGGTTTCATAGAAACATTCACTTTTTATTATGGTACCAAAGCTCCAACTGTTGATGCATTCCGCTTGTCCAGACTCGTACCAATAAAATTCATTTCCGTGTCTGTCCCCATTTTGATATTTTGCATGGTACCGTTGGTTCATGTTTTCATCCATAATGGATAGTTCACCGTCTGGTTTGTTGGGTAAAGTGATGATCCGCTTTACAAAGCAAGCTTCTCCCACGTTCAAACTATCAAAGTTGTGGAGTTGTATCTGTGAACTATCAGATGCTGTCTTGTTTATTTTGAAATCGACAAGTTTATACTTTGCCGGAATGTTGCTGGCAATGAACGCTGCAATTGAATTGGAGGAGTCGGCCAATTGCAGCGTGTCATGACTTTGGGCTTTCACCACTTGCAAGGATAAAAGGACGATCAGAGAAAGGATACCTGGTTTCATATTGTTCGATTTGAAGGTTGATACCTCACCTTGGAAAAGGTAACCTCGCGAAATAGTCGTAGCGGATGGTATCCAATGCCTACTGCGAAAATGCTGTTCCCATCTGTTTTCGAAGACCTTGCAAGTGCCTCTCGTCAAACTCTTAAAAGTGGAAAGCTTCAAAGGATTTTTAGGAGTGAGGCCTTCCCGCCGATGGTGAGATCAGGAATCTTGAATCGGATATCCAATAATAGTGATGCTTAGCTATTTTTTGGTGGCTACTAAAGCAAGGTAGCTTTAATAGATTGGAAAGGGTTGCAGCATTTCGGGTAGAACTCCAACCGAAATGCTGTCCATCTACTAAAATTTGGGTCTGAAAAGGTCACTGTCTCGCCAAAGTCAATCCTGTGGCTTAATGCTCTTCCGGTAATCGGAATGACTCCACATTTATTCCATAAATCGGAAAGTGGGGATTCCTGTGAAAATGTTTATCTATTTGTTTTTCAGCTGTTTATATTTTTTGGACCACTATTTAATAGTAGTGGGGGCAAATGAACAAACCTATGAGACCATATCTACTCCTGCTAACCGTAATGCTTTCTTTGGGAAGCATTTTTAAGGCTAATGCTGCTGCCACCATTTCGTCCACCGTAACCAGTGAAATGGAGGTTTGCCTAAACAGCGAAAGTTTTGAACTGGTGATCGTCAACGACTCTACCGCAACCTTGACCAATGTGTCGGTAGTGGTCGCGCTACCTTCAGGAATTCGATATGTCTATGGTTCTTTGTTTGAGACAACATATAGTAAGGTGCAAGAACAAAATGTGGTGAAGAACAACAATTTGATTTTTAGTTCAGGAAATATACCCGCGGGCGACAGCATCAAATTTTCGATAGCAGTAGCGGCCTTTCAGGATGCCATCACCTTTCAGGATGCAGGAAACATTTTTCGCAATACCGTTACCATCCATTACGATGGAGGCTCCGAAACGCACGTGAGTGATGCGTATAACATCTTGTATCCTGCGCTCACCATTCTTTCCGTCTCTCCCAATGCCGCGACCATCTTGAGTGGTAACTCCCTCACGCGCAATGTAACCGTTATTAATGGCGGAAACGGCAAGGCCAGCACCGTGTACCTCACTGACGTGAGAAATGCTTCTACCTTAACATTGGATGCCACGTCTCTTGGAACGATCAGTGGAGACACTATTGTGCTCAGTGGAAGTGATTTCAACGGTGTTGGAAACAGTGACAATTACCTTGATCAGAACGAGTCTTTTACGTTAACTCAAACCTTGTCGGGGACAAGTTGTGTTGACGTTACGGTGACTTCTGCCATTAATGCTCACTGGGGTTGTGATGGTGACCTTTTGAGTACTTCCACCAGCTACGGCAACGTTAGTATCGATTTCCAAAGCCCCAAACTTGCTCTCTCCGGTACTGAAGTCCTGGAGGATTGTTTTGGTTCGGGTGCGCCCTCCAACCAAACGATGCGCATCGTCAACAAAGGAACTGGTGTGGCATCCAACATTGATGTTTCGATTTTTAAGTCCACCGGAGGCACTTACAACCAAACTATTTTTTCCCGATTTGATCCTGCTTCTCTCCAATACAAAGTAGGGCAGAGTGGTGCCTTTACCACCGTTACCGGGATGACGAGTACCGCCACGCAGAACACCGGAGATTATAGCTGTTTGGGGACAAACCCGGTGGGAAAAATGGATTTTACGCTGGTGAACATCCAACCGGGCGACACCATTTACGTGGCCTGGGACATGTACTCCTGTTGCGTGCAAACCTGCAACAACGAGGCGGTGAAAGGCTGGCGCGCTGAACTGAGTTATTCTGATGTATGTGCTACCACTCTCTACACCGCCTCGCTTAACGGGCAAAGCAGGAACAACCACTTGATTTCTTTTACCACCGAAACGCCCACCGACATCATCGACGGAGAGGATGAAGACTTCACTTTTATCGTATCGAGTTTTGAAAACGACCTGCCTGCAGGAGACGGAGCCAGCTACAAAGTGACCTTTACGCTGGAACTGGGATTGGTGTACGAAAACCTAAAGTTTCATTCCAACGGCGTTCAATGGACGCCTCAATCCATCAATTATTCCAGCAACGTGGTGACGGCTTTCTTTCCGGCAGCGGCTCCTTTTACGGTGCCTAAAAGTGAAATGGAACTGACCCTTTCTGGCAGTTGTGGCAGTCCGGGCTGGAAAACCATTGAGATGGACCTGGCCTACCTTCCAGATACTTCTTGCACTACAGGTTGTGAAATTCCGATGGAGTGTGACCTGGAGGTGGAGACGTATTTACATTGCCCGGCCGTGGGTTGCGCAGGCCCGAACGTACTCGCTTTTTCGGTGCTGCGCACCAATTTTGGATTGCCCGACAACAACCTGGATGGCATGGCCGACGGTAGTGGAGCGCTTAATCTATCCGAAATAAAGCGCAACCGTGCCATGGTAGGAGATACCATTGAAACGGTGGTGACCTCGTTTGTGAAGTCTTCAGGAACTACCTGGAACTATGGGGCCTTTACTTCCTCGATCGACTATGGCAGTGTATTGAGCTTTGTGAATGCCACGTTGACCATTTACGATTCCAGTGCAGCTACCCACTTCATCGTTACCAACCTTACTCCCACCACATCCATATCCAATCATCAGCAAGATTTTAGTTTTGATCTTGCCACCGCGAACCTCAGCGCTTTAAATCCGGCTCTTTCCGGCTATTCCTACGCTGGTGGCGACTCCATCGAACTTCGGATCAACTACCGGGTGAGCGACAATGTGAATGGATTGCTTCAGGAAACCACTTTTCTGAATGAGTTTTACCTGAGTGCAGTGGCCAATCCAAGCAATGGCCAAAAGGAATATTGCAATTTTAAAAACGGCCGCATTACCCTCATTGGCTACGATTGGAGAAACAATTCCCAAAACAGCCTTACGGTAACGTCCTGTACCAAAGTGGTGAACCAATATTGGGGAATGTCCATTGGCGATCTTTCTTCCAACTACGGAGGGGGCAACCTGTTCCCCTACGAATACCGCTATTGGGGACAAATCAAGGAGGCCTGGTTGGTGTTGCCGCCCAATTATTCGCACGTCAACACAATTTTAAAACACTGGGGTACTAAGAAAACCAATTCCACGAACAGCCAAACGGTGAACAACGTTTCTCCTGACCAGGTCACCGGGGACACCCTTTATTACAACATGGCCCAATACTATTCATCGGGCCAGTTCAAGAAGAGTGACGATGGGTTTCACGGTAGAATTCAGGTAGAAATTGCGCCCAATTGCGATGTGCCAGAGAATCAATACGAAGACATGGTTTGGATTTTCAATTACGAAAAGTCGGATGCCATTGATGGAGCAGAATCGGGTCAGGTGTTGGCCTCGTCCAACGACCGGATTCGCTACAAGCGCTCTGCGTTGCAACCCATTTCAGCCAATCCTACTCAAGATGCGAATACCCGTAAGGTGGTTTGGGATTATAAATTGAAAAATACTTCGAGTTCGGGTGCCGACAATGCGTGGATCCATTTTATTCCGCCGAGCAATTTCACGATTGATTCGGTGGTGAATGATGCTACGGGAGCTTTGCTCACACTGCAAAACGACATTTATCGGGTGGGTGAAATCAAGGCCAATGCTTCTGCTGATCTGAGCATTCACGGCACTTTCAGCAGCTGCGATACGGTGCGTGTGCTTACTTACACCGGCTACGAGTGCACAGGCTATCCCACTGATTTCGCCAGCTTTGCCTGCCCTTATGAGAATTATTCGCTCTACGTAGAGCCGAAGCCTTCGGCCTACCAAACCCGAATTTCCACGGAATTGGGTGCTGACCCCTGCAACGCGGAGTTGGAGTTGGAAATTGACATCACCAGCGTGAAGTTGGCACACATGTTTGACATGACGATCGACTACATCACGCCTGACACGCAAAAGATCAGCGTAAAGCCCAATACCTCGGAGTTTCTTTACAACATTTCTAATGCGTACACCAGCATAGCCGATCCCGCATACGACAACGGGTCGAAAACCTACTCCTTCGACATCAACGATTACAACAGCGCTTTCGCGCTGGACGGTATTCCTGGTGTGCTGGACATCAACAATAACCGCTACAAACTCAGCACCACCTTAAAGCTTGGAGATCAATTCCAAAACGGAGATTTCTTGCAGGTGCAAATCAATGGTGCCAACGCTTGTAATGTGCCACTGCAAACCATCAACCTGGCCATTGATCCCAACATGAGTTTTGAGAAAGACAACACTGCAGGACTGCATTTGGACAACATCGACAGTTGGAGTGCCTCTTGGGGCGACTATACCGGTGATGGATACGACGACCTGTTCGTTCCTTCCAAAGATGTAAATGCTCAAAACCTGCTCTATCAAAACAATCAGGACGGTACGTTTACCAAAATTACTTCTGGTCCTGTGGTAGAAGATTTAGGAGCCGCAGTGGCCGGCACCTGGGGGGATTACGACAACGATGGTGATGTGGACCTATTTGTGACTTATCAGGCCAACGCCCCCAACCGGCTCTACCGAAACAACGGTGACAGCACGTTTACCCGTGTAGCTAATTCAGTCCTCAGTCAGGGAGGCATTTACGGTCATTCGGCGGCTTGGGCAGATTACAACAAAGATGGAAACCTCGATTTGATGGTGGCGAACTACCACGTTACCCACTTCAACCACCTCTATTACGGGGATGGCAACGGAGGGTTTACCAAAGACCAAAACAGTGTGATTGCCCAATCGGCTACATCAGCGGTTGGGGTAGCCTGGGGCGACTACGACAACGATGGGGATGCTGATCTTTTTCTGGCCAATACCAATGGGGAAAACAACCAGTTGTTTCGCAATGATGCCGGACTGTTCGTAGAAATCACCAGCGGCAATGTGGTGAACGATGGCGGAAACTCGGTAGGGGGCACCTGGGGCGATTACGACAGCGATGGTGACCTGGACCTGTTTGTGACCAATGCCAGCATGTTGGAACCCAACTTTCTTTACAACAACAATGGAGATGGCACTTTCACTAAGGTGACTTCAGGTGCCATAGTGACCGACATTTCAAACGCTCATGGAGCTTCCTGGATCGACTACGACAACGATGGCGATTTGGATTTGACAGTGGCCAACGATCAATTCAACAATTTTCTCTACTCCAACAATGGAGACGGCACCTTTACCAAGCTTACCAATGCCATTACTGAGGAAACTGGTAACTCTTTTGGCGTGTCGTGGTCCGACTTTGACAACGATGGCGATTACGACCTTTATGTGGCCAATCGTGGCAACAGCAAAAACGACTTTTTCATCAACGAGAAAGGCTCTTGCACGAACCACATTGTAGTAGACCTTGAAGGATGCATCTCGAACCGGGATGGTATCGGTGCCAGAATTGGGGTGAAAGTCACCATCAATGGTGCTTCAGTTTGGCAGTATAAGCATGTGTCTACTCAAACTTCGGGCATGGCCGGGCAGAACTCGAACAAGATACTGTTTGGCTTGAACGATGCTACTGCGATTGATAGCCTGGTGGTAGAATGGCCATCGGGAGTGGTTTCTTACCTCAATGGAGCGGCTGTCAACCAAATTCATAAAATCAATGAAGACTGCGCTTCGAAAGTTTGTGGAATGGTGTTCAACGATCAAAATGGAAACGGGGTGCAAGACTTGGGAGAGAAGGGAATTCCCAATGCGAGTCTTACGGTAAGTCCTGGCGGGTTTAAGGTATACACGGACGACAACGGTTACTACCAACTGTACATTGGTGACGGCTCCTATACCATTGCCTTGGATACCAACTCCAAATGGACACAAACCTTGCCCGTGGCTAATGGCGGTTACACCTTGGTGGTGGACAAGGCTACGGCTACCGAATACTGTGGCAACGACTTTGGCCGGAATGCGGTTTGCAGCGATCCTGATTTGAGCTTGAGCCTTGGAACCACTGCTTTCCGCAGGGGTTTGACCAACATGCTCAATGTGGTGGTGACCAACGAGGGCGCTTACGATGCCACCGAGACCATTCAGGTAGACCTGACGATGACCGACAACGTGTACATCCTCGATACAGACTGGACCCAAGGGATTGCACCGAGTGGCTATCGTGCTTATAGTCTGACTTTTTCAGGGCTGGACCAATTGAGCGATACGATTTTTGAATTGACGGATTCTGTGGCCTTGAGTGCCGGATTGGATGATTTGGTTACGGTGGAAGCGGAAATCAGCTATGCGAGCAGCGAATGCGATACCACCAACAACACGTATTCCATGACCGACATCGTGGTGGGCTCTATTGACCCGAACGACAAAATGGTGATGGTGCAAGACCTGGGTAAATCCGAAGTAGCTCACCGGAACGAGGTGTTGATCTATAAGATTCGGTTTCAAAACGTAGGCACCTATGCGGCCCGCATTGTGCGCATTGTGGACGAGCTTTCGCCCGATCTCGATTGGAGTACTTTCCAAATGGAGAGTTCTTCTCACCCTTTCACCGTGTCGGTGGTAGATGGCGTAGTAGAATGGGTAAACCGCAACATCGAGTTGCCCGATTCTGCCTCGAACCCGGAAGGCAGCCAAGGATATGTCACTTTCTCCATCCTGCCGAAGAAAGATCTGAAACTGTACACTTTGATCGAAAACGAAGCAAAAATTCAGTTCGATTACAACGACTTTATCGTTACGAACAACACCCAGATCTACGTGAAGCCGATTGACTACGAACCAGTAGTACCGGTGGTGACGCTTTATCCGAATCCAACCAGCGATCAGGTTCATGTGCATTTGGTGGACATCGACCGCCAACTGATTGAAATGGACCGCATTGAAATACTGGACATCAACGGAAATACGCGGCAGGAACACCGCGGAGAACCCGTATTCAAAAAGCGGTTGGAAGTGGGTTTCTTGCCCAGCGGAGTGTATATCGTTCGCGCCTGGAATGGCGAAGCAAGCTACGCTACTAAACTGGTGATCTTATGAGGTAAACCAAGGTAAAGGTTAAGCGATGACAGGGCTCGGTTCACATAGGTTAGGTGTGGGCCGGGCCTTTTTGTTGGGGTACAACGCTAAAATTGACTTTTACAGAGAAAGAGGGTTGGCATATTCATTCCATGCTCCAGAAGAACAAAGAGGCCCGGCCCATTCTTCCGAATTTGGCAAAGTTTAGAGGTCTTTTTAATTTCCGGTGCTGATGCTGTTACCCCGTTTCTTCTCAACTTGTGTTGACTGGTTGCTGGTTTTTCTTCTGTTGGGAGGATGCCTGTTTCCGCATGGGGTGGCCGGGCAGCAACCCGAAGACAAGTATTACAGGGATGTGGACGGCCTGGCTTCCAACTCCGTTTTTCAGCTTCGAACGAGGGCGGATGGAAAAGTTTGGATGGCTACTTCGAAGGGCATTTCAAGCTTCAACGGAATTACCTTCAGGACTTATAATCAGGATCATGGGCTGGAAGATCGGGCTGTTTTTGGCTTGCGCGAATCGGAGGATGGTACCCTCTACGCCTACACCTACTCGGGGGATGTCTATTTCCTCGAAAAGGATTCGTTTCGCCTGGTGCCCTTTAGTCGTTTGGTGAAGCACACCAAGAGGTCTTACATCATGGACCTTGCTTTTAAGGGAGACACCGTTTGGGTTGGATATACCGGCAATCCTCCCGTGAAGGGCATTGGGGAGAAATGGGAACTGGTAGACGAAGTTATCTTGGAAGGACCGGATGCTTTTGCGGCCTACCGCAGGCAAATTGGTCACCATCAAAACCTCATTGGGTATGTGGCCGGAGGAATAGACTCATTGGTTTTTAAGTTGACGGACTCTCTTGGGGCAGATCAACGCCTTGTGATCGACCGCCCGGGCAGGGCCGGTTATATTGGATATTCTTTTTTGGAGACAAGGGAGGGGTACCAACTCTTTTGTATGGAAAATGTGATGGTGTTGTATGACCCACAGACAGGGAGCTATCGGAGGCTGCCTTTCGTGGCCAATTTTTGTACGAACTCCATTTTTCAAGACGCAGCGGGCTACGTTTGGGTAGGAACCTTTTACAGTGGCGTCTACCAGCTGGATCCTCAACAGGATTACATGCCAGTCAAGCGCCTTTTTCCGCAAAGAACCATTACGGCAATTGCTGAAGACCGCGAAGGTGGTTTTTGGTTTAGCATTATCGGCGGAGGAGTGCTTTATGTTCCTCAACCCGAAGTGATCAACTACCCTTTGGGGCAGGAGGCTGCGTATGAAAACCCAATCCATCTTTTCGTAGGGAACGACAGTTTATGGGTTCAAACCCGGCAAGGCAATGTATATGGGTTGAAACCGATGGTAGAAGACCCTTATTTGCTCGCTCCTTATCGCTTACAATCGACCGATGCTTTGGCCGATCAGCTGGTGACGGATGCGCTACCGGAGAAAATTATCCCTGAAGATTTAGAAATCGATGGGTTGGGAGACTACCGGGTACTCGCCATGGTCAAACGAGCTGGATGGACGTTTGTAGGCACGGAAACCCAAGGATTGATCGTGCGTTCGGCGGACGGTAAAACCATCCAATATGATGGAAAAGGTGGTGAGGATTTAAACATAGCCTTTCAAGCCTTGGCGTTTAGTTCAGACGGGGATTTGTGGGCCGGAACCAACCGCGGGGTTTATCGATACGCATGGCAGGGAGACTCGTTGCGGCAAAAATCATGGTATCGGAGCGAGAATGGATTTTCGGAGAAAGAAATTAATGCGCTACTGGAACATCAAGGTAAAATGTGGGTGGCGGGTAAGGATAAACTTTGGTCGATTCCGATTGCTAAAGTGCTCCAACCTTCGAATGCACCATTGATTGAAGTTACCCAAACGGAGGTGCAGCGCGGTGCTGAACGTACTGCTTCGCTCTTGGAAGAACTCAGCTATGAGGACAACAACATCTATTTTCATTTTCAGGGAACCCTGTTCCAGCACGACGGGAAGGTGATCTATGAATACCGACTAAAAGGCCTTACCTCCACGTTTCAAAAAACACAAGATCAGACAGTATTCTATCCTTCTTTGCCCAGTGGCGATTACACTTTTGAGGTACGCATTTTCAACGGTGACGGTATTCCTGGAACAGCTACTGTGCACTTCACCATTCCTCCTCCTTTTTGGAAAACCTGGTGGTTCATTCTGCTGGAAGTGATCACGGTTTCGGCCATTCTTTATTTTTTCATTGATTACCGCAACTACATCCGCAATGAGCGGTACAAATTGCAACTTGCCTTGGCCGAAAGTGAGCAAAACGCACTTTCAGCGCAGATCAATCCCCGGTTTTTGCACAATTCTTTGCGCTCGGCCATTTCGTTCATTTTAAAAGGAGATGCTTCCAAAGCCGCTGACCACCTGGCCAGTTTTTCGGTGTTGATGCGACTGGTATTGCGCAACACCCGAAATTCGAAAGTAACGGTGAAAGAAGAGGTCGAGATTTTACGACAGTACCTCGAACTGCAATTGCAACGCTTTGATGATCGGTTTCAATTTCAAATTGAAGTGCAGCCAGAAGTAGATCAAGACCATACGATTTTGCCTACCATGTTGATTCACCCCCACATAGAGAATGCCATTTGGCATGGATTAAAAATGGGAAGCCTAGAAGGGACGATAAAAATTGGTGTATCGCAGGATGAAGAGCATTTGTATTGGAACGTGGAAGACAATGGCGTTGGTCGTGCCAAGACAAGGGGCAATTCGAGTCATCGGGGCATGGCGGGATCGGGAATTGCTATTTCGAAAAATCGGATTGACTTGTTGAACAAGGGCAGCTATGCTGGCTTCGATATGACCATTACCGACCTTTTGGATGAAGAAAAACAGCCGTCGGGCACCCAGGTGGTGGTAAAAATACCCCGTCATTTCAAAGCGTAGTGAAACGGCATCAACATAACAAAGAGAGACGATTTTGGCTACTGGGGAGCGCTTTATCAAGGTGCTTTTTCTGGATTTGTTTTGTGGGCACAATCGGGCACTACAACCTGTCTGCACAAATACCCAACTACACCCATTACGATCTTGAAGCTGGCCTGCCTTCCCAGGTAATCAATTGTATGATGGTTGGACATGATGAGGCGCTTTGGTTTGGAACTAACCAAGGTGTAGCGCGCTTTGATGGCAATGCCTTCCAACGCTTTGGAGCTGAAAAGGGTTTGACCGACTTGTCCGTTGTAGACCTATTAGAAGACGATCAGCAGCGGCTGTGGTGTAGAACCAGCCACCAACAAATTTTTGTGCTGGAAAGCGATTCCTTTCGCTTGGTGGACATGGGTTGGAAGCAAGCAGTAGCAAGTCCGGATGCTGCCATCAGCAGTTGGCTGGTTCGGGGAGATACCGCTTGGGTGGCATGGGCGCCTGGGGGCTTGTGGCACGCCACAGGAATTCATTCTACCACCGAAAAACCGAATTTAGAACGCATTGCTACCGGTAGTCAAAACTACCTCTACGAATGCGGTATAGGTCAGTTTCTGGACGGAGGTGTGGCACCTGATACAGGATTGTCTTTGTCGATCACGCGAATCGGCGACCCCAGTCAAGTGCTTGATCTGGCACCCATAGATACCTTCCAATCGGGCAACTTTACTGCCTTGCCGGTGCAGGAAAATTGGTTGATGGCTTTTCAAAATAAGCTCTTCCTGCACCAGCCCGATTCAGGGTCGAAAGAAAATTGCGCCTTTCGCAACACCCATGTGAAGGCGGCATTGTTTCAGGACCGCAAGCATTTAATTTGGGTAGGCACGGTGGGTGATGGCGCGTATGTAATTGATCCGGATAGCGATTACAGCATCGTTGGAAATTACCTGCCTGGGAAAACCGTTACAGCGATTGCACAAGATTATGAAGGTGGTTACTGGTTCGCGACCTTAAACGATGGTGTTTATTACGCCTCGGCTCCGTTTACGGTAGATCATCTTACGGTTTTGAATGGCAATCGGATTACTGCCCAAGATGTATTTGACTTTCAGGGTGCGCTGTATGCGCGGACGATACCCGTGTACTTTTTTCGACTTCAACTGGAAAAGAATGGCGACTTTAAATACGACCCCATCAAGTTGCCGGTGAACAAAACCATTCACTCCCAGCGAGTGGTGGGGGATTACCTCTACTATTCTTCGATTCAGGGTTTTTACCGGATGGACAACGACCATCAATCAACCAAGGTGGCGCACGGATGGGGCAAGTACATGGTCGTTGATTCGACAGGGATGTACCTGTTGAGCAACCGGTTGGAGTTCCTGGCGCATGGAAAAGCACCTACCGAAGAAGAGATTTTATTGGAGGATTTTTGTCAGCCCGTTTCCATTGAAAAAGAGCAAGATAACTCGCTGTATGTAGGCTGTAATGATGCCATTCGAAGGATTTTTATCGATAAGGAAAATGACACGGTGCAGGTGGATACCCTTTGGGAGGGGAGGGGCGTAGCTTTCACCTTGCTTACTAAGCATTGGTTGCTGGCGACCATCAATAGGAAAGGCTTGTTGATGTTTGATCGACGGCGGATGATGAAGGGGGAGTCTCCCGACCCGGTGACCTTAGCCCTTGATGAAAGCCTGGGGGCGAAGTCTTTGGGAAGAATGTATCAAACCTTGGATGACGATTTGTGGGTATCCAGCGATGTTGGGCTTCTGCGATTTCAATACACCGACGATACGTTCCAACTCAAAAAGATCTACCAAACCAAAGAAGGTTTTCCGCCCAACAATTTTGTGTTGAACATGCATGAGTTTGAAGGGCGGTTGTGGCTTGCCACCAGCGCAGGTCTATATTCCACACCCATCTATGAGGAAGAATTACCTACGGTAACTCCAAAGATGAACATCAGCCGGATGACCCTCCAGCAAGACGGGGAAGAGCTGGAAACCGATTCAAAAAACCTATCCCATACCGATAACAACATCCACTTTTATTTTGCAGGCACCACCTTTGCCAATGCCGGCGATATCCCTTACCGCTATCGCTTGTTGGGCTTGGATTCTACTTTTCAGGAAACGAAGGACCAGCAGGCCTTTTTTCCAGCTTTGCCTCCCAATTCCTACACCTTTGAGGTAGCGGCTGCCAACAGCAAGGGACAGTGGAGCGAAACGCCTGCGCGTTATACGTTCACGGTATTGCCCCCTTTTTGGAAAACCTGGTGGTTTTATGCCTTGGAAGCTTTGGCGGTAATCGCGGTTCTTTATGGAATATCGTGGTTTCGAAACCGGGTGCGGAAAGAACAACAGGAGTTGAAAATGGCCATGGTAGAAAGTCGGCAAAAAGCCCTTTCGGCACAAATCAATCCTCATTTCTTGTACAATAGTCTCAATTCTGCACAGTACTACATCATTGACGATGACCCCCGCAGCGCAGCCAATCATTTGGAAAGATTCTCCGACCTGATGCTTCGGGTGTTTCAAAACACCAGCGTCACTGAAGTAACCTTAGAGGAGGAGTTGGCCATTTTGAAGCTGTACATGGAGCTGGAGCAGGAGCGTTTTGAGCATGCCTTTACTTTTTCAATTGAGGTAGACGATGCCTTGTCGGCTTCTCAAATTATGATCCCTACCATGCTCTTGCAACCGCACGCTGAAAATGCCATTTGGCACGGCTTGATCAGAAGCAAGAAAAAAGGAGGACACGTGAACATCATTGCCCGAAAAAAAGAAAATGGTTTTTTGCTGTTGGTCGAAGACAATGGAATAGGCCGCAAAAAATCCAAAAACCTGAAGCAAGCCTCCGAATACCAGTCTACCGGCATTCAAATTACCTTGGAGCGCATTGAGTTGTTGAACCGCAAGAAGCAGGGCGGATACGCCATGGAAATCATCGATTTGCAAACTGCAGATGGCCAGGCGGCTGGAACCAGGGTGGAACTTTCTTTTCCGCTGGAACTTCCTGCTTTCAGCTAAACGAATAAAATCAGAGGCTGAGTCAATGATTGGTAGGAGTTTTTTTCTGTTTCCCTGACCGGCTGCATTGGCGCTACAGGCGAGAGTAGCTCCAGGTAATTGATCAAACCGGCCCGTTTTCTTTTGGTAAGTTCAACCATAGGTTGGGAGAATAGAACCAATTATTGGCCAATTGAACCAGTTATTGTCGGTTTTCAATTGAGATGATTTTTCCACTAATTATGTAACGTCAACCATCTTTGATCATGCAATAAAATAGAATATGAAAAGGAAAACAGCAGGAAGGATGATGATTGCGAATAGGCTGGGCTGGAATGCCTGCGCCTCGTTGAGCTATCTTTATTTCTCCCCCTCAACTGTAAGGTCATTCGATGATGGAAACGCAATTTTTACGGCCAACAAACCACTAGAAACAAGTTTATTGTGAGCGACATTAAAGCAATCATTATCGACGACGAATGGAAGGCAAGAGAAGCCTTGAGTAAGTTGATCAACCGGCATTGCCCGGAGGTAGAAATTGTAGCGATTTGCGAGAACCTTGTGGAAGGCAAAGTTGCCATCTTGGAGCGGGTGCCGGATTTGGTTTTCTTAGACATTAAAATGCCCGAGGACAACGGTTTCGACCTGTTGCGGGATGTGCCTAACCGGCAGTTCAAAGTCATATTTGTGACCGCATATCCCAATTTTGCTTTGGAAGCCTTTGATGAAGGAGCGATCGATTACTTGCTGAAGCCCATTCATTCGGAGCGTTTGATCAAAGCCATTGCGCGTTTTAAAAGTCATGGGGAAGTGATCAGTAAAGCACCGACACCAGCGCCACCGGTAACGGTTCCCTTGGGAAAAGTGGGGTTGCCTACCGAAGATGGATTAGAATTCTTTGAAGCGGAGGATATTTATCGCTTCCGGGCCAAGGGAACACATACGCTGATGTACTTGGCCTCTGGCGAGTGCCTCAACATTGCCCGCAACCTCAAAAAGATTGAAGACGCGGTAGCCCACCTCGGGTTTTTCAGGGTGCAAAATGCCCACCTGGTTAACTTGAACTATATCAAAAAGATCAAGAAAATTGATGGAGGATTTGTGGTTTTGCAAGATGGCACAGAAATCGAAGTTTCCCGCAGAAAAAAGACCAAGCTGTTGAAAATATTTCAGGAAAATCAATAGTGGGAATCGGAGCGCAGCGGTTCTGTCTTCGTCCCGCTTTTCATTGGAAATAAACCTTCTTAAATATTATCTCCTTCGGCAATATACTTTCGGGTCATTACCTGAAAATTTCTAAGAACTGACGGAGAATTTTTGTTTTTACCTTTCGAGGTAGCGTTCATCTTCCAAACCGGTAGCATTCGCGGCAACTTCTTCGGCATTCAAGTCAATTAATTGAGTATCATCGTTAAAATTGTTTTATTCGATGGGTAATGGTACTTGAGTTACATGCGGACCTGCCTTAGTTTTTGTTGTTGTATGTGCCTGTTTTTTGTTGCCGGATGGGCGCAGAAAACCACACAAATGCCTTCAGATACCATTGGTGCGGAATTTAGTAAAACGGACTTGCACCGCCTGATAGATTCTCTGGTGGACAACCGCAAATACTCCTTAGCAAAAGCCACTACACCCCAGCTAATGGGGGCCTTCTCCCTGCTGAAAGAACAAGAGGAAAGCAGAGCCGAGTTGGTGGCACAGTTAGCGGTATACGAGGAATTGTTCAAGCGTGGGGAGATCAAAGCGGCCATCCGTTTGGGCAATGCCTTGTTGGTGCAGGCCGACTCGTTTTCGGCCACGGACCAGTACAGTTTGTACTACACCTTGTCGAGTGCTTATTTTAACCTGGGGTATTACGACAAATACCTGGAATTGCTTCCCAGGAAGCACCAGGCCTCCCGGGGGTATTCCAATTCTTTTAAGGTGGACTTGGAAGAATACTCCGATCTCGCTTTGGTGTATCACCGAATGAAGCAATACGACAAGGCACGCCTCTACAACCGAAAGATCATTCAGTTGAATGCCGGAGAGCCCAGCTATGCCGCTTCTCACAGTTCATTGTACAACAACATTGCGCTTACCTTCCGGGAAGAGCAACAAACGGATAGCGCACGGTTCTATTTTCACAAGGCTTTAGCGTTGGCCCGAAAAGGTGTATTCAAAAAAAATAACGCCCGGTTTTCGAAACTGTACAAAGCACATTTTATCAATGTGATTGAATCAGACATCGCCTACCTCGATCAGCGCCCCGAAAACCACCCGCGAATCATCCAATGTTTGGAAAAGGAAGCCGCTTCTGCCCAACAGGTGAGTGAAGCCAACATCTACCTCAGTGCCTGGAACAAGTTGGGGCAACTCTATTTCGAACGTCAGGAATGCACCAAAGCACTGCACTACCTGCATTTGGGAGATGAAGAACTCAACGAAAAAAATCCGCAAGGCGAACTGTATTTCAATAACCTTCAATTGAAAGCCAAGATTGCCCTCCTGCAAGGCAAACAGGCGCTCGGCAACCAGCTTTTTGAAAAAAGTCAGGCCATTAGAGATGCTTTAGAAGCGCAGCGTAGTCGTGGTATTACGGAGGTGGCAGCCATTCTTTACGAAATCGACAACAAGGAAAAAGAAATAGAAGAGCAGCAGTTGCGACTGGTCGAAAAGAACGATGAAATCCAGCAGCAAAGAAGAACCCAATTGGTATTCATTGCTTTTATTTCCGTGTTGAGCCTGTTGTTGTTGGTGTTGTACCGCTTTGTGCGGAAATTGAACAAGCAAAAACAGATCATTGAGCAACAAAAAACAGCGGCCAACGATTCGCTGAAGCAGAAAGAAATGTTGCTAAAGGAAATCCATCATCGGGTGAAAAACAACCTGCAGGTGGTGTCTGGTATATTGAACAAACAAGCTCAAAAATCGCCTGATCCGGAGGTAAAGGCATTGATGGAAGAAGGCAAGAGTCGGATCAAATCCATGGCGCTCATTCATCAAAAACTCTATCAAACCGAAGACTTTACCCAAATCGATTTTGCTTCTTACGTAGCCGATCTTTCCCGGTCCATTGCGCTGATGCACCAGCGGCCCGGGGCCACCATTGAATTGGAGCAGGCCATTCCCAAACTGTTTTTCCACATTGATGTGGCGGTTCCGTTGGGGCTGATCATCAACGAACTGCTCACGAATGCCTACAAGCATGCTTTTCCACACTTGAGGCCTGGAAAAGTGAAAATTACAATAGTGCAAAAAGAGGCGCACCAATTTGAATTGACCGTAGCCGATGACGGAGTAGGTTATCCGTCCGATTTTGAACAGGTTTCCCAACGCTCCCTGGGCATTGGATTGGTGGAGGGACTGGCATGGCAACTGCGCGGAAAATTCACCTATCGCCAAAAGGCAGGAAGCGTGTTTACAGTAGCATTTACAGACCAACTCAAACCCACATGACGAAGCCCATCAGTGTTTTGATTGTTGAGGACGAATTCCTCACCGCCGATACCATCAAAGATGGATTGGAGGAAATTGGTTACCGCGTTTCAGGGATGGCCAAAGATGCGGTGGAAGCCTTTACCATTTTGGAGAAAGGACATACTGATATTGCCATTTTAGACATCAACATTCAAGGTGCCCGAGACGGGATTTGGCTGGGAGAGCAAATCCATCAAAAATTCGGGATACCCTTCTTGTACCTCAGCGCTTACAGCGATGCCGATACCCTGCAAAGTGCCATTGCAACGCAGCCCCACAGCTTTTTAGTGAAACCGTTCAACAAAGTAGACATCTACTCTTCCATTGAATTGGCGTTACAAAATTTTGCTCGTCTCAAAGGAACGCAAGTGCAGAAAGAAGCAGAAAGTGCTCCCTTGCTGAAAGACGATTACCTGTTTGTGAAACAAGACCACTTGTATTGCAAAGTGGTGCTGCGCGATATCCTGTATGTACAATCGGAATTAAAATACGTGCAGATCTTTTTGCCGCATAAAAAATACCTGTTGCGCTTCAACCTCTCCGACATGCTCGCCATGCTGCCCGCCGAAAGTTTTGTGCAGGTGCACCGCTCCTACCTTGTGAACAAAGACCATATCGACGAAATGGGACCTGATTTTGTGCGAGTAGCCGACCAAAAAATTCCGCTCAGTGCTTCGCATCGGAAAAACCTGCGGAAGGTTTTGAACATGCTGTAAAAAAGCATCTAAAATTGAATCGTCATGATTTCAATTTTCATACCCCTTTATATCCGGTAAGTTGGAGCATTGGAAAAGCACCAGGCCGCTACCTTAAACCTTGGCACCGGCCTGATGCAGTCATTTTATTGCTTTACCCACCTTTCGGTGAATGAACGGCCGTTCCCTTCCACCCGGATGAGGTAAACACCGGCTTCTAAGTGAGACAGGTCTAACGCATGGGCTTGTTGAGGTTGTTCTTGCACTTTATAGAATTGCGTCACCTGCCTGCCGGCAAGATCAAAAACCTGGACGACTACTTGTCCCGGAGCACTCGATAGGTTCAAGGTTACCCAATCGGCTCCTGGGTTGGGATAGAGGCGGCCAGCCGTTGGCACGCTTCCCGCAGCTGGTAACAGTTCTTTTCTTTCACTTATGAATTCGTTTTCCTCCTCATGGGGGTCTCCGGTGCAGGAAATGGGGGCTTGCTGTTCGTAGCCGAGGTCGAATATAAACATGTGGCCATCGGTATGCGAATTTCTAAGCATCACCATACGGTCATAAAGGCAATTGCTATCCGTTTCGCCATCGTCTCCTCCGTTGCGGATAGTGCCCAGCGAAACCGAACGCCGAAAGAAGGAAGGGTCGAAAAGCTCCTCGCGGTGGTATTCGGCTTTCCATGCTTCTGTACTACCAGAATAGCCTTCAAAAGAAAGATCGAGCTGAATAACCAGCCCTCCTTTTTGCATAATAACCAGTTCATCCTCTTTTTGATCCTGGTCAAAATCGCCCAAGATCATTTCTCGGACAAAACCGCCTTGCCAGGGGCCGTTTAGTTGGGTGATGGCTTCGCGGAGTTGGACGCCATCGTAATAAAAGATCGACACTTTTCCATTTTCGGTAATGCCTATAATTTCATCTCGGCCGTCTTGGTTGATGTCGCCTGCTTGCAGTTCCACCCAGTTCACCACATTGGTCACCAAAGACCCACCAGAAACCCCGGCTAAAACATTAGAACCGTTGTTGTCTTTCAGCATGGTGATGAGGCCTTCGTTGTTGCGCACTGCTGCTATCTCGTCAATGCCATTGTTCGTGAAATCTCCGGCACAAATGCTGGCCCAGTTCGACCCGTTGCCAAAACCAGTGTACGTAGCATGGACACTCAGCGAACTCCCCGTGCGATTGAATACAAAGAAATGCTGAAAGCCATTGTAGTTGCGCACCGCAACAATTTCATCCCCGGTTGGAGAAGCGATATTTCCGGTAGCCAAATCTACCCAGTTGCCGGGCTCGTAACGGGAGGCCAGGAAATTCATTTGTCCATTGTTTCCAGCTTGGTAAACGTAGAAAATATCGTCCGCTGCGCGCACGTTAACAAACTCCCGTTCGTAGCCATCGCCATCAAAATCACCACCTTCCACTCCGCGCCAGAGAGAACCGTTTCCAGGATCGCGCGATACGTGGGTAGGTCGATAGTGGAAGCCTAAATCTCGGCCGTTGATGGCCATACGGGCCAGGCCCAAAAAACCGACTGCGCTAATGGAACCATGCATGGTTTGGTCCAGGGTAAGGCGGGTCATAGCATCGTAATCCCGGTGATAGAGTTGTTCGCCCCATTCAGAAAATTGCAGCATGTTGGTCAGATGGTCCGCCAGGGTATCCAGGCTGCCCTGGTTGTTTGGGGTGGGGTAGGAGGTATTGCCGTTGAGGTGCGTGTAGTAATGCAATGGATCACCCGAATAGGCACGGTCTACCGCCCGCATGATTTTTTGCATGTCGTTGGCATCAAAAATGGGCCCGGTACCAGCACCGCCCCACGACAGGTTTTCCTTGTGCACCAGGTAGGGGAAATCGACCGTAATGTGCACGTGCCGGATGTCTTCGGGGTAATTGGAAATGCCGTTGAAAAAAGTGTAATTGATGTCTTCGTACCACCAAACGTAGCCACCATCAGGGTGGTTGAGGAGCTTCGTGCGGAAGTGATTGGCCATGCGAACCGTCTTGTCCTTGTAGGTGACAGCCCGAACATCGCCTTCGTATTGAAGGGCTTTGTAGGTGGTCAAAAGCACCTTGCCAAAGGCATACTGTTGGTTGTAGGGCAGTTCGCGGTTGGGGTAGAGGGTGTAATAACCGTCTCCGCTATTGGAAACCATGTTGCCTGCCCCGGGGTCTTGAAATTTGAAATAGCCGTAGTTCACCCCTCCGGAGCTGTAGGGAACCCATTGGTCCGAATTAAGGTGCGCGTTGACGGATTGATCTATTTTTTCCAGTAAGTCCTCAGCGATTTCATGATACGTGTCGGTGTCGTAATAGGGATCGTCATTCAGTCCCTTGTTAAACGAAAAGGAGGTAGCAAATCCATGATTAGAAGGTTGGAGCATGTATTCGGCAAAAATGGCCATAGGATAGAGCAATAAGCCGGTATGCACCAGGTCGCCTGACCTGCGCGTGGGCTGGTACCTCTTGTTGCTCCACCAGTCTTCCACACGGTCCCAGTGATCTGCCGTACCCGTAACATTATCGCGCTTACTCAACACATAAGAAAACATGCGAATGAGGGTGTTCCAATACTCCACGCGTTGGGCTATGGGAACGTTGGGATTGGAAGCCATTTCTGCATAGGCTTGCATGATGTAATCTCTTCCCCATACAAATTCAGCCTGCTCGTTGTTGGCAATGGTGTAGAGGTCCCACGGGCCTTGGGGTTGATCTTCATTTTTAAAGAGGGAGTGAACGTGGTAAAATTCATTTTCAAAAATGGGTGCCTGGCTCTGCGCAAAAGAACCAATAGCAGCAAAAAGCACTACCAGTGCGATCTGGAGGAGATAGTTTTTAGTCATGATAAGTCGGTTAGTGCCCCATTGGGCAATGGGCAAAAATTAATTGGGGTGATAAGAAATTGGGGTCAAAAATTAATTTCTCAAGATACGAAAAGCAGGGAAGAGCAAGGGAAACTATTGGGACTATTTTGGGTGCTACACATCGAGCTTATGAAGACAATAATTGCGGTTTAATGGAATGCAGTGAACCTCAGAAATATCCATTAAATCAACCACTTGGCGCTACCATTCTGAAAGGCAACTGCAAGAAACATTTAGCGATGCTCCACCCAACTAAGCCGTGAGCGATCGAAGCCGCCAATGCTGATCGTCTAACTTGCGATCGAAGGGAAGTAGTATGCTTCTTTGGCGGTATTTTTTGAGCTGATAAAAACTGTTGAAACCACAGCCAGAATAAATGCGTGCGGCTAATGGAAACCAGTCGTGTGCAGGGTAATCGTCTAACAAGCGGGCGCCTGTCGGCAAGTCCACGGGTTGATCGGAAATAACCAGTAGCTCGGGCGATTGGTTTTCAAGTTCCGCATCGGTCTCTGCAAGATTGACTAATTGCTGGACTTCGTTTGAATGAAACGCATGTACAACGATCCATAAGGGGCGCTGTGGAAATTGAATTTGTGGCTTTACCCGCGCTGTGTTGGGGCTTGGATAGGTAATTGAAAAGGGCAAACAACGCTTGGAATGTGTTTGCAACCAGGCTTGGTGTGCGGGTTCTAATTCTTCCAAAAGAAAGGTTTGGTCATAGCGCAGCACAGTTGATTTTACCATCGGTTGATAGGCCGGCCAGCGTAACCTTCTGGCCAGATAGTGCAAAGGTTTCCCGACTTGAGCAAGTACGCCCAATTCGCCCAAAATACCTTGTGGGAAACTGTCGATATACACCTCGGAACTTGCAGCCGCATGTTTCAAAACGGTCGCTTGAATCATGGAGACTAATTGAGGAGTACTTGCGAGTAGAAATATTAAATTTTCAGGTTTGAATATTCTCGTAGCCAAGGGGTTGCTGGTGAGTACGCGAAAATGCAGAAAACCCATTTTTTGTATGAAAGCATGCGTGCGCACCAAATGGCCGAAGCCTCCACCCATGGCATAAAAAAGCTTCATGGTTGCAGCTTAGTCAACTCCATGAGGATTACATATTGCTCCATGGGTTGCAGCGCATCGAGCAACAGAATGCCTCCTAAGTCCTCATGGGCTAGCCCAACGATATTTTGGTTTTGGGAGAGCTGTAAAATGGGTCCATTGTGCGATGGCCGTACCGTTTTTATTTCCTTTTCCTGATGCGAGATCTTGATTTTTCCGCTTTCCGACTGCTTTATTTTGTAAGCGTTTTGCATGGCTTCATCGTTGGCAATTTTGATGCGCCCATTGTTGACTTTTACTTTCCAAAGCAGTTGTTCGTTCGCATCGCGCAACTTAAAACCATCAGTTTTGTATTTCACCGAATAATGCAGGTTCCCGTTGGAATCGTAATACTTTCGTTTGTCTGCTTTGGTCAACTCGCCAAATAAAGTCTGATCCGCCGTTCGGAGTTCAAACGTTTCTCCCAAGAAAAGCGTGGCCTGATTTACGTTAGAGGAATCGTTGATATGGATGTAAGCCTCCGAAGTATTGGACGTCACCGGAATAGGTTCCGGCTGCCGAGATTCTTTGCTTTCCCCGGAACAGGCTACCAGGAAACCCAAGAGAAAAAGGCTAACTAAAAATTTGAGAATACTTTTCGATTTCATGACGATGGGTGAAATTTTGCTGAATGTGTTGTTGTAACCTCAAACCGAGCTGCTTTCGATCCTTTTCCGACCGCTGAATTATGGAGTAAATCGCTTTGCGGCAACCATCTTCCGAATCGGCTTCAAAAAGGCATTCGGGACTTACTGCTTCTATAACATCGATCATTCCGTCCACCTTCGAACCAATAACCGGAACCCTCAAGGCACCGGCTTCTAGCAAAACGTTGGGCATGCCATCGTAAAAGGAGGGGATGGCCATCGCATCACAACACAGGTAATATTTGAGCAATTGAAACCGATCTTGAAAAGGCAGTCGATCGTAGGTGATTTGGTGCTTTGTCAGCAGCGTTTCGATTGTTTCTTGCATTTCGCCAATCAAGAGCAAATGCAGGGCATTTGCCCATCGGTTTTTGCGGAGGGCTTCCAAAAGAAACGGGACTCCTTTCTTTGCTTTTAAGTCGCCAAAAAGCCCCAAAACGATTTTATTCGAAGGAATTTTGGAACGGAATTGCTCCGCAAATTCTAACTCATGGGTGGAGGCTTTCCATGCATTAGCGTCAATGCCGTTGGCGATGAACAAGACTTTGTGGTCAGGGGATAGCTGTTGGATTTTCCATTGCTTTTCAGCACTCACAGTGCAAATCAAAGTAGATTGGTTCAAGCAATCTTCCAACAGTTTCCGTTTGCGCGGGGCAAACAGTGATTCGTCAAAATCGTTGCCGCGGATGAGGGTGACCAAAGGAGTATTGAGCCATTTCGAAAAAATGGGAGCCCCTGTCATGGGCAGCAAGCCGCCAAAGCATACCAGGTAGTCGGGTGGAGGTAACTTTCGAAGTTGCAACCAGGCCCGGTTGAGCACAAAAGATTCACTGGGACCGTTACCAATGCTGGTATAGCTGCCCTGTAAGAGCTCTTTGGTAGGAGTGGCTCGGTCCGAAGCCACAAAGTGAACAACGTCAATCACAAAGCCCTCTTGCCGAAGACCATGCACAATCCGATCGCAAGATTGTGCCATTCCACCTCGTTGGGGCGGATAATTCTCCGTGAGCCACAGCAGTCTTTTCATAGGCATCAGCTGTCAAAAACTCCTACTTCGTCACTTTCATCTACGTGCCAACCGGTTGCTTCGTAGTCAAAAGAACTGTGGTCGTAATTGTCAAAATAGCTTCCCATCCACACTGTAGGCAAAAGGAAATCGTCAAACTCATCTTCCACCTCATTGGTACGCCTGGCGTTTTGAGGATGATCTGTTGCGGGAGTAGCCTTCGGATTATCTTCCGGTTTCAGGTCCTCAAACAATTGATAAATTTTCTCCATGGCCTGAAACGGAACATTGATGGGAAGTACAAAATCACTTTCATTCACCGATTTTGCCTTGGCTTTGGATTTAACGATGTAGTATTCGGAATCGCTCTTGGCATCAATGTAAAAATTGCCCTTTTTGATCAATTTGTATTTGGTTTTGGGAAACTTAATTTTCAGCACCAACTGCGTAGTGGTTTTGAGTTTGGATTTGTGTTTGATTTTGCCCGAATAACTGCGTTTGGTCCAGGTGAAATTCTTCACTGCAGCGGCTACGCCAATTGTCAGCACCGCTCCGTCTTGAAGTTTTACCTGTGCAGTGAGGTAGGTGATTCGGCGGAGCCTTAAAAGTCGGCCTCGCACTTTTCCGGTTTTAGGCTCAATGTCTGCTTGGGGAATGCGAAAATCTACGGTGGCAGACAATTTCGCCTGCTGGCCCGCTTTGACCATCAGCATTTCCAGCAGTGGAAAAAAGAAGAGCTGTAGGTAACTGTTGAGGTCTTTGCTTTGCAATTGGTTTTTGGCGCTATATACCGGAATCAATGCCAAAAGGCTCACCAGGGAGAGAATAGCCCAAAGTGCCTCTTCAGTAAGGTAAATTAATAGAACACCCACCACCGTCAGCACTCCGATCACCCAAAACAGCGTAATGCATTGCGCAATGGCTTCGTCCACCAGGCTATCGTGCTTGTTGATCTGTGCCATAAAACCCAGCCACCTGCGAATGGATTGGGTGGAACTGAGCCTTTTGGTCGCCAAAAAATCTTTTTGACTTTTATTGAGTTGCTTGTGGTAATTGAGGGCTTTAGTGATGATCATGGGGCAAGCTTAAGCAAAGAAGGTTTCGAATGGGGTGGTTTGATACACCTTGGAAAGTTGGGTTCTGATGGAAGCCCAATCGTACTTTTTGGCGATGTGTTGTTGAGCCGCAGCACCAAGTTGTTGGCTTTTGATGGGCGAAAGGGCCAGATCGCGAATGCATTGAGCCAGCTCGGCCGGCCGGCCGGGGCGCACCAGAATTCCGTTTTCGTGGTGCGTGATGATTTCTTCGCATACCGGAAGGTTGGAGGCAATGACCGGTGTAGCACAAGCCATGCTTTCAAAAATCTTGAGTGGAGAACAACCCTGGCGAATGTTTCTGGAACATTCGATCAAGGGAGCAACCGAACAAAAAGCATGTTCCACCACGGCAAAAAGCTGCTCTTTTTCCAATTGATGGAACCAAACCAGCTGTTCGGCAATGCCCAAATGATGGGCAAATTTGACCAGTTTTTTAGAGCGGTGAGGCGGGTGGGAGGAGCAAACCACTAATTTGAGTTGGGGTTGGTCCTGCAGGTATTTCATCGCTCGAAACAACACATCCACTCCTTGCCAGGGCTGAAAGGCGCCAAAGTAAACCAGGTATTGCTCGGGGAGCCCTACTGGTTTGGCTTGTGGTGGTGGAATGTTGGCTCCATTAGGAATCAGCTCAATTTTAGCCGCAGGAATTCCCCGCTGCCGGATTTCCCGAAAGATGGTTTCCGAAGGAGTGATGATTTTAGCCGCTTCGCGCAAGCACAGGTTTTCCAGCTGTTCCAGCTTTTGAAGCGTTTCGGGCGCGATGGCGCCATACCGGTAAGGCAATTCGATGGAGGGAAAGCCATTGACCTCAAAAATGGGAAGGATGTGGGGTTGGGTCAGCAAGGCCAAACCGCCCCAGATGTCTCTGAAATGTCCGATGCTCAACTGTTGCTCATCGCGCAACCTGGATACAGCCAGATCGGTGAAGGCCTGACCACGTTGCAAGTAATTGGTGTCAGCAGTTGCCAGTTGAAAGTGCAACGCGTCTAAAGGCGCCAAACCCGGCAGGGTAAGCACCAGTGGGCGGCCATAAACCGCATCCAATGTGGCCACCACCTGATCAATATGAATGGCGGAGCCTTTGAACGAAGGGTAGGGGTCGAAAGCTATAAAAACGGCCTTGGTCATCTTAAGGCGAAAAACAACTGGCGTTGTTTAACGATTGGGGTAATAGTAAAGAACGGATAGCATATAAAAGTAAATCCTGAAATAGAAAACTTTTGATCCTACCTGATTCCCCGATGATCCTCTTCTACCGTTTGGGACGGCACCATACCCGGTTTTTTCACCTACTTTTAAAGCCCCATGAGTAGACTGTTTGCTGGCATAATTTTCTTGATGATAAGCAGCATGTGCATTGCCCAGGTAGATACGGTTGTTGTTCATCGGGATTCTACCGGTAATGTGAAAAATCGGTTTGAGCTACAAGAGGTGGAACCCGAGAAGGGCATACCACTGGAAGCGCATTTGCAGGGAATTTATGGAGTTGCCTATTTCGACGGAAACGAACATGAGCATTATAAATTCAAGGTGGCCGCACAATTCCGATTCGAGAATTATTTCCAAACCGGTAAGTGGACCAGTTACTACCCAAATGGCCAAACAGGGCAGGTGATCCACTTCCAAAATGGAAGGGTGGACGGCAACTACCAACTTTTTGACACCAATGGCACCGTGCTCGTAGCAGGTCGGTTCGACCTTGATGCGAAGGTGGGCGAATGGAGCTATTATCACCCCAATGGGAAAATGCAAGCCCAAGGGAGCTATTTTCCTGATGTAAGGATCTATCGGCCGCTGGCTTTCATCAACAAAGATTCTACCGCTGTTTATGGTCGCAACCGCCAGCTTTTGAATACTTATGGGGATGGCTCCGACGAGTTAAGTCAACTGCTACGGGACCTCGAATTTCCCGATCGAACCGCCATTCAACCCGGCCCCCCTTTGCCTTATTGTCAGTATTTTAAAACGGGTCAGTGGCGCTATTGGAACGAACAGGGCCAGTTGATTCGTGTAGAATACTGGAAGGAGGGCCAGTTGGAGAAAAAGGAGGAGATGCCGGCCAACTAAAGGTGGAGTCCCATCCTATTTATGGCTGCTGAAGCAATCACCCTCCCAATTCCTGCTGAATAAAGGTTTCCGCATGGTGCAGGTGCGCATCTTGCTTTTCGGGTGCCATTTTGTTAAAGGTGTGCACCATCATCGACAAGCGCGGGTTGGAGAGGAAGAAATCCTGGTGCTTGGTGATGAAACGCCAGAATAAACCGTCCCAAATGGGTTCCCATTCCCCCTTGCTGTAGTTGCTCATCTTTTTGAGGTAGTTGGAGCCTCCAATGTAGGGTTTGGTAGCAAACGTGCCCCCATCGGCAAACAAACACATGCCATACACATTGGGCACCATCACCCAATCGTAGGCATCAATGAACAATTCCATGAACCAGCGGTAGACCTCATCGGGATCAAATTCGCACAAGAGCATGAAATTACCCAACACCATCAGCCGCTCGATGTGGTGGCAGTAGCCGGTTTCCAATAATTTTTTGATGGTGATGTCGATGGGAACGATGCCCGTAGTGCCGGTGTAGAAGCTCTCCGGAATTTTCCGGTCAAAGCCCCAAAAATTGTGGGTGCGCGAAAAACGGCCCTTGGATTCGTACATGCCCCGGATGAACTCTCGCCACCCGATAATTTGACGTACAAAGCCCTCGGTAGAATTGAGGGGAATGCCCTCTGCATCCGCAAAAGCCAAACTCCGGTCGAGTACTTCGCCCGGCCGAATCAATCCTGCATTGATCAAGGGCGAGAGCAAACTGTGGTTGAGGATGGAGTGCTCTTTAACGATAGCATCCTCGTAGGCTCCAAAATCGTAGAACCGGAATTGTAAAAACTGATCGAGCCAATCGCTGGTTTCCTCAAACGTAATGGGGTAAATGCGGCTGGAAGAAATCTTTCCCGGATAGTCGGCAAAGTGAGTTTCGGTGTAAGTGATTGCCGCTTGCCAAACCGGAGAAGAAGCCGGAAAATGCACCGCTGGCGGCTGTTGATTTTTAGGATACTTTTTGCGATTGTCCGTATCGTAGGTCCATTTGCCGCCCGCCGGGTTGCCATCAGCCTCCAGCAAGATGTTGAGCTTTTTGCGCTGCTGCTTGTAAAAGGTGGTTTGGAAAAACGATTTTTTATCCGGCCGAAAAAAGCCGGCCAGGTTCTTCTCCCGCTGGTTCAAAAACTGTGGATTCTCATAGGCGTGCAATGCACAGGCTCCCGACAAGCGTCCGATTCTTCTTTCCAGCCAATCGTCCGTCGGATCGATGTAATGAACCACTTCGATGTTGTTTTTTTCGATTTCCGCTTGAAACTCCCGAAGGTCTGCCCGTGGATCGTGGGCATCAATGTAGTGCACCGTTTTTCCATTGCCCTCCAGGTAAGTGGCATAGGCTTTCATCGTAGCCCGGTGAAAGGCAATTTTCTGCTTGTGAAATTTGAACTGCCTGAAAAACAAGTGCTCTTCAATCAAATAAACCGGGTGTGGATTGTCCAACAAAGGACTTTCCTGAAACAATTGATGAGGAAAAATAAGGTTGATGTGGCGCATGGAAAATGAGTCTGATTGGACTTCCCTTTAAAAAGCTTTGGGGAGTAACAGAAGCCCGGTTTTGATTGTTTGCGCAGGTTGAAAAAATACTGCCCTGATTGGTCGTTGAGCATCCTCCTTGGTAGTAGAGCGCCTTCCCCGGTCTTCGAGCGGAGCCGAGAAGCCCGGATGAGAGTCGAGACGCCTGGATGAAAAATGATGGCCTTTCGGCTGCCGCTCAAGGACCGAGTTTCTATGAGCGCGTTCCGCGCGGTTTCTTATGTTGGTTTTGGAGCGTCACCATACCGACCTTCGAGTATTATAATGCCGGTCGTCGAGCATTCCATTGCCGGTCTTCGTAGTCGAGAAGCCCGGGGGAGTGCAACCAAAACTCCCGGAATTCTGATTGTAGTTTGCAACTACGATCCGCTATCCCAAGCACATACCGCACTATGTCACGTCTCTAAGCCAGCGCCAGCGTTGTCCTGGTGCAATCTCAAAACCTGTTTTCCCACAAGCTTTTGAAAAGTGTTGCGTGCATTTTTAGCGCCCAACATTGCGTTGAATTTTTAGACGCAACGGTTTGCGCTCTCCCGGTCTTCAAGTGCATGCCCTGGTCATCGAGCGGATGTGTCCGCCGATTGGCAGAGTTGAGTCGCCCGGGGTTAAAAGAAGAAATGATCAAGTGAATTCAGCAAAGAGTTGAGAAAAAGTTGGCCTTTCGGCTTCGCTCAAGGACCGGGGATTATTGACGCGCTGTCGCGCGAGCTATTATCTTGGTTGTTGAATTGCCGGTCATCAAGCGCCTTCCCCGGTCTTCGAGCGGACCGTGTCAGCCTTTCGGCTGAGTCGAGAAGCCCAGAGGAGCGCAGTTAAAACGCCAGGGAAGCAAACCTTGGAGACTTCATATCGGGAAAGCCATAATTGATTTGTCGTACTTTTGAGAAAATGAAAAGGCTTTATGTGGTGGCAGGTTGCAACGGTGCAGGAAAAACCACTGCATCTTTCACCATTCTTCCAGAAATATTGGATTGCGATCAATTTGTAAATGCTGATGAGATAGCGAAGGGGCTTTCCCCTTTCAACTCAGCATCTACTAATATTCAATCGGGGAGGCTGATGCTAAAAAGGATAAGAACGCTGCTGAACCAAGGAGAAAACTTTGCAATAGAAACCACACTGTCTACCAGGAGCTATGTGAAATTCGTGGAGGAAGCTCAACAAAAAGGATACCGTGTTACACTGCTTTTCTTTTGGCTCAATTCAGAAGATTTAGCTGTTAAAAGAGTGCAAGGAAGAGTAAAAGAAGGAGGTCATGATATACCTGAAAAAGTAATTCGTAGAAGGTACGAAACCGGTCTTTTCAACTTTTTTAAATTGTACATCACTCAGGTTCACAATTGGCTGTTCATCAACAACTCAGGTGAATTTTATGAGGTTGTTGCTCAAGGCGATCAACAAAGGGAAGAGGTGTTAAACAAAGAAATTTGGATGAAATTAAGAGCTCGATACTATGGATAACTCGGAAAACCTCGAAGAAGAACGCAGAAAAATAGTCAAGGGATTAGAGTTGGCTTACGAGAGAATGATCGAGTTTAAGAAGTATAAAAAAACTCCACTGATCATTTCCGTTGACGGTAAAGTGGTAGAAGTAGACCCGCATGATGCGCCACCTACCACCACCTACAAATGGCGTTGATTGAAAGTTGATTTAGCGTCTCTTAATTCCCAGTTGTCGGGCGCCATCCCCGGTCTTAGAGCGCCTTCTCCGGTCTTCGAGTGCAGTCGAGAAGCCCGGCTTAAGCATAGAAATGATCAAGTGAATTCAGCAAGGAGTTGAGAAAAAGTTGGCCTTTCGGCTTCGCTCAAGGACCGGGGATTATTGACGCGCTGTCGCGCGAGCTATTATCTTGGTTGTTGAATTGCCGGTCATCAAGCGCCTTCCCCGGTCTTCGAGCGGACCGTGTCAGCCTTTCGGCTGAGTCGAGAAGCCCGGATTAAGCATAGAAATGATCAAGTAAATTCAGCAAGGAATTGAGAAAAGGTTGGCCTTTCGGCTTCGCTCAAGGACCGGGGATTATTGACGCGCTGTCGCGCGAGCTATTATCTTGGTTGTTGAATTGCCGGTCATCAAGCGCCTTCCCCGGTCTTCGAGCGGACCGAGCCCGCCGATTGGCTGAGACGAGAAGCCTGGGGTAGTAGCGAAGAGTAAAATTATTTTTGCCGAATTAAGCAGCGGCTTCGTCCGAATCTGATTTTTTCCACCAGAGGTAGTGTTCGGTAGAAAGCATGCCAGCTACTACCAATACCAACGCCAGCAAAGAAGTTTGAGAAGGGTCTATTTGCTCCTGCGAAAGTTCACCAGCCAGGTGCGCGCCATGAGAAAGTAAGTACAACAAGCTGATCCCAAAAAGGATCGGTTTTAGGAGGGCATTTTTCACGTATACGATCAGCAGCATCCAGATGAAAGGCAGGTGGTAAAAGACCGAACGGATCACAAATACACCAATTGGAACTTCTCCAGTGGCTTCGGGGCGAACGATATCAATGCCATAGAAAATTTCACCTACGTGGTAGTTGAAATGCAAGATCATTCCGATGGTCGTGAACAACCATAAGAGAATCAATTTGAACTTTGGATCGGTAGTCATTGGAGCGTTGGATTTGGTTGCAATTGGTACAGCTTTTCGTTGCGATTCTGCAAAGGTAGATTTATTTAGAATAGTTCTAAATAAGTATCTTCGCGCTCCAAATTAATGTCATTTCGTTTAATTCAATTTATATATGAATAGGCTGTTCTTCCCCCTCCTTTTTGTTTTGGCTTTATTGGCCAGCTGCTCGGAAGCTCCCAAAACTGAAAAAGCTCCTCAAGATGCGGTTGAAGAAGAGGAAATCACCCTCTACACCCACCGGCATTACGATACCGACAAAGCCATCATCCAAAAATTTACCGAGGAAACGGGCATCAAAGTCAACGTGGTAAAAGCCAGCGCTGACGCGCTGATGCAGAAAATGGAAAGCGAAGGCGATCAATCGCCCGCCGACCTGTTGATCACAGTAGATGCCGGCCGTTTGGTACGTGCCAAAACCAAAGGTTTGTTGCAAGCCGCCGAATCGGAAGCCTTGATGAAAATGGTACCCGAACACCTGCGCGATACTGATAACCATTGGTATGGACTCACCAAGCGGGCGCGGGTAATTGTGTACGACAAAGAAAAAGTGGATCCCGCCACCTTGTCTACCTACGAAAACCTGGTCGAACCACAGTGGAACGGCAAGATTTTGATCCGTCCTTCCAGCAACATCTACAACCAATCGATGTTGGCCTCCATCATTGCGCATCACGGCAACGAAGAAGCAAAAACCTGGGCCGCTGGCGTGTTGCAAAACCTGGCCCGAAAGCCCAAAGGCAACGACCGCGATCAGGTGAAAGCCATCATGGCCGGAGAAGGTGAATTG
Organism: uncultured Flavobacteriales bacterium; assembly: GCA_937899835.1. GTDB lineage: Bacteria > Bacteroidota > Bacteroidia > Flavobacteriales_G > Salibacteraceae > CALCCE01. The sequence continues at coordinate 69,145 of CALCCE010000050.1, forward strand.
GCGGTTATCAATACCTATTACCTGGGTAAATTGCTCAATTCGAAAGATGCCGACGAAGTAAAAGCTGGTGAAGCAGTCGCTATTTTCTTCCCCAACCAGGACGACCGCGGTACACACGTGAACATTAGCGGCATTGGTGTGGCCAAGTATGCGCCTAACAAGGAAAACGCCATTCGTTTCATCGAATACTTGCTGAGCAAAGAAGTGCAAGAAACCTTTGCCCAAACCAACTACGAATATCCGGTGAACCCCGGAGCAAACATTTCAGAGTTGTTGCAGTCTTGGGGAACCTTTAAGGAAGATAATTTGTCGCTCACCAAACTGGGCGAATTGAACAAGGATGCCGTTATTCTTTTCGATGAAGTAGCTTGGGACAATGGCCCCACTTCCTAAGCATATCAAGCATTTTTTAAGAGACATCAACCAATGGTCATTTCATACAATGGCCATTGGTTTTTTTATGGCCATACCGCTGCTGGCCATCGTGGTGTATTTGTTTGACGGCGTGGGAGAAATGTGGTCCCACATCTCCCGTCATTACTTAATGAGTTACTGCACCAACTCGCTTTTCCTTTTGTTGGGAACCGGAACCTTGTGTTTTCTTTTCGGTACTTCCACGGCCTGGATCGTTTCCACTTACGAGTTTCCTTTTCGCAAGGCCATTTCGTGGCTGTTGTTTTTGCCGCTGGCCATTCCTTCCTACATCGTGGCCTACGCCTATGTAGGCATGCTGGGCAATGGCGGCACCCTCATTGGCTGGATGCAGGGCATCGGGTTGCCCATGGAACGCATCGACATGATGAACATTTTCGGCCTGATTTGGGTCTTGAGCTGTTCCCTCTATCCTTATGTCTACGCTGGCACCCGGGCCATGTTTAGCACCTTGCCGCGCAGTTTGCAAGAGGCCAGTGCACTGCTGGGGGCGGGCCAGAGGCGTTATCTTTTTTCGGTGGCCTTGCCTTTGGTGCTTCCAGCCATTATCGGTGGTTTGATGTTGGTGTTCATGGAAGTGCTCAACGATTATGGTGCAGCCAAATACTACGGTATCAACACCTTCACTACCGGTATTTTTCGTTCCTGGACCTTGCTGGAAGACCTGCAATCGGCGGTGTACCTTTCGGCCCTGCTGGTGATTGCCGTGCTTTTGCTAAATGCCCTTGCCCGTTGGCAACGGGGTAGAAAATCGTTTGCAGCACCCAACGGTGCCCTAAAACCACAAAGTAACCGCAGAAAACAACTGAGCGGCTTTCAAAAATTCGGCTGTTTGCTGGTGGTGAGTATCCCACTGATTTTTGGCTTTTTACTGCCCGTTGGCCAGTTGCTCTATTGGGCGGTGCTGACTTTCGACACCATGTTCAATGCCGAGTTGCTGACGGTCACCCTGCAAAGTTTTGGGGTGGCGCTTGGTGCGGGCCTGCTCGTGGTAGTGGTGGCCCTTGGCCTCATCTTTTTCTCCCGGTGGAACCTGCTGAAACCCATCCGGGCTTTCCAGCGCATTGCTGTGGTAGGCTATGTTATTCCCGGAGCCATCATTGGGATTGGCATCATCCGAAGCAGTCAATCCATCATCCAGTTTTTCAGCGATACCTTGCAGCTCAACATTGGTTTTCTGTTCTACAGCAGCAGTGCCGTGTTGATATATGCTTACGTGTTTCGCTTTTTGGCGGTGAGCTACAACCCTATTTCGGCCAACAGCTTGAAGCTGGGCAAAAACCTGGGTGAATCGTCGTACCTGTTGGGCATCGGCAAATTCAAAACCATGTTCCAGGTAGAGTTGCCCCTCTTGCGCAACACGCTGATTGGCGCCTTTTTGTTGGTGTTTATCGATGTGTTGAAGGAGTTGCCCCTGACCTTGATCCTAAAACCATACAAGCTCAACACCTTGGCGGTGAAAGCCTATGAATATGCCGATGATGAACGGGTGCCGGAAGCGGCCTTGCCGGCTTTGACGCTGATTGCAGTGATCGTGTTGTTGATGGCCATGGTGAGCCTGATCGATCAAAAATTGGAAAAGAAACGGACCTGAGTTGTCCTCCAATGGCATTTATATTTGAGTTGTAACAGTCTTGTACCTTTGAAAAAAGAAATCGTTTGGCAACCCTATTGACCATTAACCATCTCTCTAAATCCTACGATGGAAAAAAGTTCGCTCTGAAGGATTGTTCCTTTTCGCTCGAAGCCGGAAAGATCTGTGCCGTGGTGGGTGAAAGTGGAAGCGGGAAATCTACGCTCTTGCGGCTCATCGCCGGTTTGGAGCGTCCGGAAAACGGTTCGGTTACCCTCAACGAACAGGTAGTGAGTGACGACCGAAGGCTGGTAGCGCCACAAAAACGCAACATTGGTTTTGTTTTTCAGGATTTTGCTTTGTTTCCGCACTTGACGGTAGAAAAAAACATTGCTTTTGGCCTCCCCAAAAAGGCTTCGGCGAAAGTGAAAGAAATGCTGCAACTCATTCAAATGGAAGGCTACGCCAAGGCCTATCCGGGAGAATTGAGCGGTGGCCAGGCCCAAAGGGTCGCGCTGGCCCGTACGCTGGCCACCCATCCAGGCCTGCTGTTGCTCGATGAACCTTTCAGCAACCTGGATGCGGGTTTGAAGTCAGGTTTGCGGCAAGAGATCCGACAAATTGTGAAGCGCCTGGAAACTACCATGATTTTCATTACCCACGATTTGTACGATGCGCTCGACATTGCCGACGAGATCATCTTTCTGGAAGAAGGCACCATGCTGCAACATTCCTCCATTCAGGAGTTTGCTCAAAACTCCAAACATCCCACCATCAAGGCCTTGTTGGCTGACCTGAGCGTGAATGCCAAAAACATGCTGAAGATGACTTCCTGAGTTGGGAAGGGCCATCGTTGTATTTTCCAAAGGCTTTTCTGTTGGAGAGATTATTTTCCCGCTAGGAGCTTTTGCACCAACTGCCGACCGTTTTGCATGTGGTCGTGTATGTGGGTATAGGCAAAAAGACCATTGCGCCCGGTGAGGTGCAGGTTCTCAAACTGATCGAGGTATTGCATCAAAGGTTGGACCTTCCTGGCGTAGCCTTTTTCCAAAACCGGGTAAGCGTGCGTGATGGGGTGTGTGATGGCATCGATCACTTCAGAGGGCTGAAAAAATCCAGCAGCAACCAGTCTGTTTTGAATGGATTGAATGGTGTGACTGGCATCTTGGGTCCACCAAAGATCATCCGATTGGCAAGGAATTTCAGCAATGAGGCTGGTTTTGCCCTCTGGAGCCATGGCGGTACTCCGGTTCCGGGGTTCATACACTCGGGTGAAAGGAAACTCCGAAGAGGGGAAGTACATGGACCCGTTGGGGTTCACCGAGGGTTTATCCAGAAAAAAGCCGACCAAAACAATGTTGCGAAAGCGGATGGAGCGGGCGAGTTGCAAAACCTCCTCTGGTGGCGCGGGGCGGAGCAATTGCAACAACAGGCCTAAGGGCAGTGAACTCACCAGTTGCGCTACGTCTATTGCTCTTCCCTGGCTCGTGGCAATGCCCAAGATGCGCTGGTCTCGGTGTTCGATGCCCGTAATGGCTTCGCTGAGGTGCACCTGTGCAGGATCGAACTGCTTTTGCATGGCTTCGAAGAGGCTGCCAATTCCATATTTGGGGTAATAGAATGCCCCGTCGAGGTGTTCGGTTTTTTGCCGCGTACCCCTCAATACCTCCAACAAGAAGGTTTTTAGGTTGAGGCCCTTGAGGCGTTTTCCAGCCACTTCTACCGACAACTCATCGGCCGGTTTGCCCCACAATTTTTCCGTGTAGTGAAGCAAAAACAAATCGGCTATGCGCTTGCCGTAGGCAGATACTGCCAGTTCTTGAAAGTTTTCGGGTGTTGCCGATTGTGCCAGTTTGTTGCGCACCATTTGCCACCCGGCCGCCACAAACTGACCGAGGCCCAAATACCGCAACAGGTTGAAAGGAGATAGTGGAAAGTCGATGTATTTCCCTTCCCGAAAGATTTGGCTTGGCACCTGAATGTGTTCGAGTTCATCGCCCAACAGGGCTTGCGCCATTTGGGTGGTTTCCAAATCCTTGTCGTGAAGCCGGTGCGCCCCGGAGTCGAACAAAAATTGCTGATGGTTCAGGGTTGTACAGTTGCCGCCTACGCGCGGAGCGGCTTCAAAAAGCTCGAAGGGCACTTGATGTTGCTGCGCATACCAGGCCGTGGCCAAACCCGCCGGGCCGCCCCCAAGAATGTGTATTGGGTGGCGTACATCAGCCATTTTTCGCGTATTTGTACACCTTCACCTGACTCCAAAGGCGGTTGACGTATGGGTTGTGAAAAAAGGTCTGTTCTTCTACCGGAGCCATTTGCAGCCAATGGTCGATGCGTTCGGTGGAATACAGCACTTTACCTTGCTGGTACACCTCGTGGAGTTGCGTGGAATCGTTGCCCACAATAAAGGGCGTGCCTTGCAATTTCACGTGCGAATTGAGGTAGAAATAGCGCAAACGGTCGGTGTGGATGATGCGGTCTGAGGCGGGTTGCTCATGGATATAACTGGCCAGTTGCGCAATTGCGCTGGGGCTGCGGTGTTGGTTCACCAAAATGCCCGTCACCAAGAGGTTGAGCGCAACACCTACTACCATCAATCCGAGAGCGGCTTTGGTATTCCATTGCTGGAAATGGAAAAAGCCAAGGGTACACAAAAGCACCAGGAAGGGCAGCAAAGGCATGATGTGCCGCGGCTTGTAAATGATGTTCTGAAAAAAGAAGGCCCAAATCAGGTAACTGCCGGTACCTATCAGAAGCAACTGCACCCGGCGGTCTTGCCACTTTTTAGTGGTCCACAATTGGCGAAGGCCGCTACCCATGGCCAGCAGCCAAACCCCGGCCAAAAGTCCGGTTAACCAATGCCGGTTGGTCCACCACGCACCCATGCCGTCGGCCCACAGGCTTTCGAGGGTGCGCATAAGGCGGTAACGGTAGGTGGCACTTTCGCTGGTAACAGCACCGCCCCATTCATAGAAATGGCCGGTGGTTTGATTTTGTCCAGCCCGTAACAGGGCTTCGAAGCCGGTGTCAAGAATCAGGGGAATGAGCCATACCGCCACGGCCAACAAGATGACGCCTGCCAAAAAATGCAATTGGCGCAGGAAAAGCGGCACCAGTGCCAGGGCCGGTAAAAAGAAGGGAAGGTAGGAAAGACGTACTCCGGCCAACAGGCCTACGGCACCACAAAAGAGCAGCGCGGGCAGCAACTGTCGGGTGGCAAAGGCCGAAAGCATCCAATAGCAGGCCCACAGCAACAGGGCCAGACCCATTATGTCGGGCATGTAGCGCGTGCTCATCAGCCACAGCAAAGGGTTGAGAAACAACAAACCGGAAAGCAAATAGGAGGGACGCTGGCTCCAAAGCCCCCATATTCGGTCGGCGGCCGTGATCAGCAAAAAAGTGGACAAGCCTCCCAGTAAGGCAAACGACAAGCCTACAGAAGCGGTGAGCAGGTACACCCCTTGCAACAAAAAGCAATACACCGGATAGCCCGGAAAATGCGGTCGGAAATCGGCCACGCTAAAGTCAGTCGCGGCAAAAGCAAAGCGCAGGCTGTCTACGTCTTCGATGTAGTAGATGGAAGTAAGACTACGCGTAGTGAGGCACAAGACCAGTAGCAACGCGTATTGGGCCCAACTTCGGTACATCGATTAGAAAGAATAATTGATCCCCACGTTGATTTGACGGCTCGGCCCGGGAATGATTCCCGAGCTGGCAGCCGCAAACGGACGGCTTGGGTGAGAGTGCAAGCGCGAACCAATGTATTTTTTGTCGAGGATGTTTTTTACACTAGCAAAGGTGCGGAAGTTGGCATTCACCCGGTAATTGACACTGGCATTGAACAACCAAAAGGCCGGAATAGGACCGGTATCGCCCCGGTTAAAGCGGAAATTGATGTTTTCGTAATCCGACCAGCTTTTGGATTGATAGCGGTAATTGGCCATCACCTCCACCTTGTTGCGAAAGCTGAAAATCAAACCGGCAATCAGGTTGTGGTTGGGTGCATAAGGCAGCTCATTGCCCGATACATCCGGTACCACATCGTCTCCAAGCGCAGAGTTGGCCAACACCCCGTTGTGTACCTTGGTTTCCAGGTAAGTGTAGTTGGCAAAAAGGTTGGGCAACAGTGGGTGAATCGCACTCAGTTTTACGGTAGCTGCTCCTTCTGCTCCGGTAGAAGTAACTCGGTCGAGGTTGGTGAAAGCCGTAGAACGGGCCGCAGCGATCATGTTTTCGATGCTGAGGTGAAACCCGGCGATCTCCGCCGAAAAATACTTTTGGTTGGTGCGCACGCCGATTTCAGAATTCCAGCTGGTTTCCGCTTTCAGGTCGACCGCTTCAAAATCGGTTCCGCCGGTTTCGCCAAAGTTCAAGGTGAGCAAGGTGCCATTGCTGGGAGGCGTCATCCCGCGGTGAAAACCGCCGAAAAAGGCGTACTCTTTCATTTGGTAGTTGAAGCCAAGGCCAGGCAAAATCACTACCGTGGTCGCATCGTCCAGGGCATTGTTGTTCAGGCGGTTCACCAGTTCCTGCTCAAACGCCTCCAGGCGGATTCCTGGGCTCAGGGTGAACTGGTCGATGGTGATGTCTTCGCGCAAAAACAAAGCGGCCGCATAAGTTTCGTAGTTGTTGGCGCGGTACAGCACCGAGCTGCGTGCATCCGGTGCATTGCCATTGCCCGCATTGTCGATAAAGCGCTCAAAGTGAAAACGCCCACCGATGTGCATCTTGCCATTGGCCTCATTGCCCAGACGGTGATCCCACAAGTATTGTTGCTCAATGCCGCCCACGATAAATTCCCGCTGAATGCCAAAGTTAGAACTCCCGTTGCCCACCCGGATCAGGTCTTCCACATCACCCGATTCCGAAGAAGGTACTTCGATCAGGTCTCCGTTTAGGAAATCAGATTCCCGCACAAAAATGTCCAGTTCCCGCCACCAATCGCGGTCGAAATAGTTGATGTAAAGCTTAGAGCTGCCTTCCCACTGGGCATTGATCTTGTGCTGGTGCAACACATTCATAGCATAGCGCTGCACAATGAATTGATCGAATTGCTTGGGGTTGAACCGGCGGTCGTTTTCGTAAGAATATTCAGTGAGGCCCGTGTAAGTAGCATCCGAATCTTCGTAGTTGGCGTTCATGTTGATGTAGATCCGGCGTTTCTTGTTGGGCACCAACAGCAGCTTAAACGTACCGTTCAATTGCTCAAAATGATTGTTGTCGCGGTAGCCGTTTCCGGTTTTGTACAGCAATTGAATTTCTGGCCGGATTTTATCATTTCCCCAGCCGCCCACTTCGACCATGGTGCTGCCGTAGCCGTTGTTGCCGCCCACCAGGCTGAGGCGTCCGCCAAAATCTTTGCGGGGCCGGTTGGTGATGTAATTGATTACCCCACCCATGGTTTGAGGACCATATTCGATGCTGGCACTGCCTTTGATCACCTCGATCTCGTTGATGCGTTCCACCGGTGGGTTGTAATACATGTTGGAATACACGTAGAGGGCTGGCTGAATGGGAATACCGTCTTCCAACACCAAGGTACGACTCGAACGCCTTGGGTTGAGGCCGCGAATACCAATGTTGATTCGGGAGTTGCCCATGCCGTCGTCCGAAAAACCAGTAACACCCGGCACGTATTCCAGGGCCTCCTGAGTGCCCGTGGGCGCAATGCGTTGCAAGGTTTTAGGCGTAAGCTTGGTGCCCGTTCCCGGGAGTCGACTGTAGTCGGCCGGCCGAATGCCCATCACTTCCACCGAGTTCAACGAAAACGCCGAAGGAGCCAGTTGAATGCTGTCCCGATTCAGCCCAGGTTGCAGGGTAGCGCTAAAATTTCCATCGTTGTACCCCAGGTGATAGGTTTGGAATTCCTGAAGGCCCGGTTCGAGATTGTCGAACACAAAAGTTCCATTCTCATCAGTCACCGCGTGGGCCTTGATGCTGCTGTCTTTTAACCAGGCCACCGCTACTCCTTCTACTGGCAATTGATTGGCCGAATCGGCCAAAGTGCCGACAAACCGAACCTTCTCAACAGCAGGAGCGACTTGGACCGTAGTGTCTGCCTGAACCATGACGGGTTCCTGGGCCAGGAGTGCAGTACCGCACCACCCGCAAATCAACAAAAAACTGAAGAGCGTTTTCATCGAAAAACGATTAGAAATGTAGACAAGCTTTCATGCAAGAGTTGAAAAGAAAGCATGAAAGGGGTGTCTGAGGAAATGACCAAAGAATTTTAGAATACTGCGGTGTTGTTGCCATTCGGGACAATCTTTCCTCCCGATCCGCTACCGGAACCACTGCCGCTACCACCGGAGCCGCCGGAGCCAGAACCTCCGCTGCCACCAGAGCCGCCACTACCGCTTCCGCCGGAGCCACCGCTACCGCCAGAACCACCAGAGCCTCCCGCTCCGCCGGAGCCACCAGATCCACAACCGCCAGCGACACAACAGCCGCCGGAACCACCAGGACCAAAAACCCCAGAACCGCCGAATACTCCGGAACCGCCACTGCCACCAGAGCCTCCGCTACCGCCAGATCCTCCAGAACCACCGCTGCCTCCAGAACCACCAGAGCCATCAGCTCCACAGTTGGTCATAGGTTCAATCGGTTCGTCTTCACAAGATTGCAGGGTAGCACTCAGGAAGAACAACCCTGCAAAGAGCAGAAAAAGGGAAATAAGCCTGGGCAGTGCTTTCATTTGATTCCTTTTAAGAGGATAAAATTAGCAATTATCGCCTGGGCTTCTTCGTGGCAATAGGTAAATACCTAATTGTAGGTATATCCTTTGGTGAAGTGCCCTTTGCCAATGTTGGATACCTAATTTTGCACCGGCTGAGAAAGGCATTGCAATGGAAATCGATTGGACGAGTTTTTGGGCACCCTTGTGGCGTTTCTTAAGTGTAGGTTTATTGGGAGTAGGTATCAACTTCGGTACCACCTGGCTATTAAAAGAACGTGTCCGCTGTCCGAAATACCTGGCCAATAGCCTTGGTTTTGCAATTGCTGTAGTGGTCAATTACCTTCTCAACCGAGTTTGGACCTTTCAAAGCACGGACGAGGGCATTGCCGGGCAGGCCCTGCGTTTCGCCATGGTGGCAGCAGTAGGCTTGGTGCTCAATCATGGCATTGTTTACTTCGGCCACCAAAAGCTAAAATTAGGCTACTACCTGAGCAAGGTAGTAGCCGTAGGAGGTGTTTTCGTCTGGAATTTTACCTTGCATTCCCTCTTTACCTTTTCAGGATAGATTGGGGGCAAGGTTTCCTGGCAGATCTTTTAAATCAAGATCTTGCCGTCTTCATAAATTTTGCGGCTCAAAAACTCCCGATCGTCCGGGTGGGCGATGTCCACCATTTGCTTGGAGCGTTCTTTCAGGTTTTTGGCGTACAGAGAAGCAATTCCGTATTCCGTCACAATGTATTGCACGTGTGCCCGGGTAGTAACGATGGAAGCGCCCACCTTTACCGAAGGCACAATTCGTGGAATGCCCTTAGACGTTCTCGAAGGCAGGGCTAAAATAGCTTTTCCGCCTTTGGAGAGGGTAGCTCCGCGAATAAAATCCATTTGGCCGCCCACTCCCGAATAGTGTTTGGTACCAATAGAGTCGGCACAAACCTGGCCGTAAACGTCAATCTCAATGGCGCTGTTGATGGCCGTTACCTTTGGGTTTTGACGAATGGTGCGGGTGTCGTTCACGTAGCCGACATCCATCATGTTCACAATGGGATTCTGGTCGATGAAATCGTAGATACGCTTGGTGCCAAAAGCAAAACCGGAAACGATTTTGCCGGGCTCCGTCACTTTTTGTGTGCCGTTGATCACGCCCCGCTCCACCAAATCGATGATGCCGTCGGAACACATCTCCGTGTGTACACCAAGGTTCTTGTGGTTTTTGAGGTAGCTCAAGGCAGCATCCGGAATACCGCCGATGCCCATTTGCAACGTAGCACCATCTTCCACCAACTCGGCCACATTTTGCCCAATTTGGCGTTCCAGCTCGGTTACTGGTTTTTGGGGGCGTTCAAACAGGGGATCGTCTACTTCGATCGAAGCATGGATTTGACTGGCGTGAATGATGCCGTTGCCATGCACGAAAGGCATGTTGGGATTCACCTGCGCAATCACGTATTTGGCAGTATCGATGGCGGCATTCGAAATGTCTACCGAGCAACCCAGGCTGCAATAGCCTTTGTCGTTGGGCAGCGATACGGAGACCAAGGCTACATCAATGGGCATGCGTCCACAACGGAACAAGGCCGGGATTTCACTCAGGAAGATCGGGATGTAGTTGGCCCGTCCTTCTTGCACCGCAGAGCGTAAGTTGTGGCCTACGAAAAAGCTGTTGATCTTAAAACTTTTCTGGTATTCCCACCGGGCGTAAGGTACTTCGCCTTCGGTGTGGGCCGAGATGATCTCTACGTCTTCCAATTCTTCATGACGTTCCGTCATGGCATCGATCAAACGCTGAGGGGCCGCTGCGGCCGTATGGATAAAAACACGGTGGCCCGATTCTATTATTTTGACTGCCTCTTGAGCGGATGTATGTGTAAAATGCATCAGTATGTGATTTGAAGCTGCAAAAGTAGCTTATTTAAAGCCATTCTAAACAAGAAATCAGCAGCATTCACACCCCTTGTACATTGGTGGTCAAACAAAGGGGATAACCGGCCATCTTTGGCGGTTGGCTACCCTTCTAAGTAACCGGAAAGAGAATCCCGAATCAAAGAACCCGCTTGCCGGATACCAGGAATGCTCCACAAAGCAGAGGGAGGTTAACAAGACGATTGAGGTAGTATCAAATTTAGTACTGGTCTCCATGGAGCATTGTTGACAAAATTGGCTCTACCGGTCGCCGATCTTTCCAGTCTTCGGTCGCCTCCCCCGGTCTTCGAGCGGACGGTTTTGCCGACTGGCTGAGTCGAAAGGACTGGATTAAGGGAAGAAATGATCAAGTGAATTCAGCAAGGAGTTGAGAGTTGAGAAAGAAGTTGGCCTTTCGGCTTCGCTCAAGGACCGGGGATTATTGACGCGCTGTCGCGCGAGCTATTATCTTGGTTGTTGAAATGCCGGCCTTCGTGCGCCTCCCCCGATCGCCGAGCGCGATCGCCGGTCTTCGAGCGAAGTCGAGAAGCCCGGGGGAGCGCAACCAAAACGCCCGGCAGTCTGATCGTAGTTTGCCACTACGATCCGCTATCCAAAGCGCATGGCGGATCATGCTACGTATCCAAGCCAGCGACAGTCTCGTCCTGGTGCAATTTCAAAACCGGTCCTCCCACAAGCTTTTAAAAAGTGTTGCGTGCACTTTTAGCGCGCAACGTTGCGTCCGATTGTTGCACGCAACGTTGCGTTGAATTTTTAGACGCAACGGTTTTCACTCTACCGGTCTTTGAGCGCACCGTGTCAGCCTTCCATCTGAGTCGAGAAGCCCGGATGCAAAGAAGAAATGATCAAGTGAATTCAGCAATGAGTTGAGAAAAAGTTGGCCTTTCGGCTTCGCTCAAGGACCGGGGATTATTGACGCGCTGTCGCGCGAGCTATTATCTTGGTTGTTGAAATGCCGGCCTTCGTGCGCCTCCCCCGATCGCCGAGCGCGATCGCCGGTCTTCGAGCGAAGTCGAGAAGCC
>CALCCE010000051.1 GCA_937899835.1 uncultured Flavobacteriales bacterium
TTGTATAATTTCCTTAAATTTGGGCATGCTTTTCTTTTTTGTGCTGCAATGTGGTACGGCCCAAATTAATTAACCCGTCCTTTATGATGTCGACAGATTCGAAATTGCCGGCTTTCAGGTGAAATTGCTGGGACCAGTCTTCAAACGGATAAGTGGCAGAGTAAATGTCGGAAAAGGTGGAGACCAAGGCCCGGTCATCTGCTACCGAGATATCGGTGATGTTTTTTCCGTGAAAAAAACGCTCGGCCATCAAATGGTGAGCCGGCAGATAAAACACCCCATTGTTGAGCGAAGACGCCCACAAGCCCCCGTGTTGATCAAAAAACACGGAGGAAATCCAGTTGCCGGAGAACAACTGTTTGTTCACAGAAAGGTCGGAAGCATCGAGAAAGAAAAGCCCCTCCGTGCCGGCACCTACCAGGTGGTGGCCTTGGTGGAAGCCAAACAAGCCGGTGATGTCCACCGGAAAATCCCGGCGTTGCACCACACCTTCCGACCGGAGGACAAAAAGCTGCCGGGGGCTTGCGATGACGACCTCCTCCTTCGATTTACCCGTGTTGCAGAAGTACGTTTCCTTATCCAATAAATCGGGCAGGAGGGAATCCTGCCAGCGGATGGGAATGGGCCGGTCAGGGAGATACCTTTTGTTGGGTTGTACCAGCAGTGGCCTTCCACCCATCTGGGGAAGGACCTGCAACTCGTCGTTGCGCTTCGGTTTTCCGAAGATCAGAGAATCCGTCTGGATCAGTGCCCAGCGTGGGGAATTGTAAAGTATAACGCTGCCCAGGCTGTCGAGCCAAAGGTCCTGCACTACAATGCTGGATTCACGCAAAGCAGGGTTGTGTTCCAGCGGAACAATCGAGTCAGGATCAACATAAAACAACTGATTGGAACTGTTGGCAATCAATACCCGTCCGTCAGGAGTGATTTCTACCTCCGTAATTGCATCGGCAATGCCTTCAATCGGGGTAAACGTGGTGCCGTCATAGCAGACCAGGCCACGGGCCGTGCCGATCCAGATGAAACCGCGTGCATCCTGGGCGACATCAAAGGTTTCCTGAGTGGGTAATTCAGCCCTAAAATGCCTGCCCAAACCTTGTTGTGCGGCACTTTGCCCATGTGCGGCAAGGAACACCAATACCAAAGGAAACAAAGAAACCAACAGCAATCGGGGATACATCGGGGGTCAGGGTAGGTTGGAAAAACAACTACAAATTGAAACCGGTCAGGCGTGAAATAGATGCAGCCAGTGACAAATCGTGGGGCTAAATGTTCACTTGGCGGTGGCAATTTAGCCAAAAATAAAAACACATTTCAGGCCGGCTGAAATACCCCAAACCTCAAAATGAAATCCATGATGAAAACTTTAGCAACACTTCAATTCATAGCCCTGTCACTGTGCATTTGGCTGTTTCCCACCCTTGGGCAAAGCCAATTGCTGTGTGACGACTATTCCAACCCCAGCCTCTGGACCCTGATTGGGGTCAACACAAATGGTGGCTGGATCGGTGTTACCGGCAATGCGCTGACCTATAGCAACCTGAGTGGCGATCAAACCATTCGAGTATACCGTGGCCTGGGGGGCATCATCCAAAACACTACCACCTGGCGGGCCGAATTTGAGTTCGAAACCTCGACCATTAACCAGCAGGTCCATGCCTTGTTGCTGGTGGTGAGTGAAACCAACGCCCACCCCGATGCGAATACCTTCAATGGCCCACCCAACAACAACAGTTGCATCTATGTCCGCTTGGGCAACCCAACCAATAGGCCCGACGGCTATTATTTGGCCGCGCGTTCCAAGTTTCAAACCACTTACAGCCCTAATTCTGATCGGATTCCTGTGGTTAGCAACACCACCTACTATGTTCGTTTGGAGCGTCAGGACGCAGCCAATGGCCGCATTAGCTTGTATTCGGATCCAGGGCGCACGCAATTGGTGGGCACGGAATGCTTTGAGATCAATCCTGCATTGGGGAACCTCAATTTTGCCCAACACGGCGTGAGCACCATGGCGGGATGGGCCAACAGCATGACGGGAACCGTAGACGACCTGTGCTTTTATTCTGACCTCCGTGACGAGTTGTGCGAAGGGGTAGACCCTTGCCAGATTTACCCGGCATTTAGCATCGACCAGGATCTGTTTTGCAACGTCACCTTCACCGACCAAACCACTTATGGAAGCGGGTTTACCCCACTTTACCCCATCCAGATCGACTTTGGTGATGGCAGCACCGGCATGATCACGGCTCCGGGAGGCTCCGTGCAACATTACTACGCGCCCAATAAGTCTTACATGGTTTGTATGACCGCCTATGGGTTTGATGCCGATGGCAACTGCTGTTCAAAAACCTTCTGCCAGGCCTTCACCAACTTGTGCGATGGCAGTGAAGCCGAAACAGGAGCAGCTGCTCCGGCTCATCGCAAAGGAGTAGAGGAGGGCACCTCTGTTCTGGAGGAGACCTTGATGGTCTATCCCAGCCCTACCCGTGACCAGATCAACCTGCAATCGAGCGGAAGCCTGTCGACCGTTCAAATCCTTGACTTGAAGGGCAACCTCGTCCTGACCCAAGACCTGTCAACGGCCAACCAAAACCAGATCGATGTTTCCGAACTGGCCAATGGAATGTACCTGATCAAGGTAGAAGTGGATGGTGCAACCCACGTTCAAAAATTCATTAAACAATAAGACCTGTCGCCCCATGCGACTAGCGCTCATCGCAAGGTGAGTCACTTAAAAGGGACTTTCCTGGTTCGGGAGGTCCCTTTTTTCTTTTCATAGGTTTGGAAGGGGAGTGGTGTTATAAAGCAAAGCACCCCTGGTGCCTCCCTGGTTTGCAATGGAATGCGGCATTTGCAAACGGAGAGGCTGCGACTAAACGTTTAGGATGCTATTAAGGCATCGTTTTCGGCAATCTTGCCGATGCGGGCCTGGCGCACCAGGTTGATTTCATCGATCTCCAATTGGATGAGCTGGGCCTCTAATTCTGAGTAGAAGGCCGGGTCGTCTTCGTGTCCATCCACAGCGGCTTGACTGTTGGCCACAATCTTGTTGGCTGTGGCCAGGGAGCTAGAGTTACCACCGTTGTTCTGGATGTCATCGCGCAGGGCTATTGCGTCCTGAAGGTTTTCCTCCAGTTGCTCTTTGCTGGTCTTATCCAGGAATTCTCGTTCGATTCGGGTATCAAACCGTTTTTGTTTGCGGAGAATTT
>CALCCE010000052.1 GCA_937899835.1 uncultured Flavobacteriales bacterium
TTTTACAACAACGCACCCACCAACAAAAAGAAACGCAACACCAAAAGCAACAGCTACGCGCCCTGTTGCAGGGCCAGGAGCGGGAGCGCCACCGCCTCAGCCGGGATTTGCACGACGAAGTGGGCGCCTTACTCACCACCATCAAGCTCTATTTTGGCTCGTTGGAGCAACACCTGGAGCCCCAAAAATTTGACGAACTAAAAACCAAAGTTTTTGAATTGCTGGAAACTTCGGTGACAACGGTGCGCAACGTATCACACGATTTAAAACCGATTGTATTGGAACAAATGGGCCTGACAGAAGCCATTGCCAATGCCATCCACCACCTGAATGAAACCAACGAAATTGCCATTGATTTTGAGCACCAACTCGTTCAAAAATTGAACAAAGAAGCAGAAATCAATTGGTACCGCATCTTCCAGGAATTGATCAACAATACCCTCAAGCACGCAGCAGCAACCCACATTACCATTCGCTTCTTCGAAGCAGACAATCAAGTTCATTTGGTATATACCGACAACGGCAACGGAATATCTCCTAATCTGGATTTCAACCCAGGAATTGGAATGAAAAATATTGAAAGCCGACTCAACCTAATGAACGGAACCTACGAGTTGGAAAAACCACCGAAGGGTTTTAAAATTTGTATGCGTTCTGATTTTTAATTATTTAAACCATCATTTTCATGAATATCGCTATTGCAGACGATCACCAATTATTTCGGGAAGGGATTCGTTACCTCCTTCGCCAAATGAAGGATGTTTCTGAGATTTTTGAAGCACATAGTCACAGTGAGCTGTTCACCCTTTTGGGCTCAAAAAAGGTAGACATTTTACTACTTGATTTAAACATGCCAGAAATGGACGGCATAGAGGCTTTTAAAAAAATCACTTACGAGTTTCCAGCTTTGAAGATTATCATTCTTACCATGTACAATGACATCAAGTTGATGAACTACCTAATGCAATTGGGTGCCGACAGCTACCTGGTGAAAGACACCAGCTTTGGGGAATTGCAAGAGGCCATTGAAACCGTATATAAACACGGGTTGTACGTGCATCCAAAACTAGGAAAGGCCTTGATCGAAGGAGTAAAATTAAGATCGCCTAAGAAACTCAACATTAGCGCTACGGAATCCATTTCTACCCGAGAAAAAGAAATACTGGAGATGATTTGCGAAGGATTGACCGCCAAAGAAATTGCAGAGAAATTGTTCATCAGCCAACGTACTGCCGAGGGCCATCGGGAACGCCTGTTGCAAAAGTTTGCCGTAAAAAACACTCCCAGCCTAATTGTGAAGGCCATCAAAGAAAAGATTATCGAGGTATAGGGTCAACTGCTCCTATCGCATCTTATTAAATAAAACAAGCAAGCCCATCCCATTTGGATGGGCTTGACTCTTTATGGGGTAACAGTGGCTGGATACAATTGTCTCCAAAGCATCGCAAAACGCTACTTACTCAACTGTACAACTGGTATGTTGTTGTTGCTGGAGCTTTTATAGGCCATGAAAACTTTATCGTTGAAAACAGCTAAGGCCGGTGCGGTATTGGTTTCGTAAGCCGTTTGCTCTGGCCCACTCCATGGACGAGGGGCCCAATGACTGGAAGTAAAGATTGCATCCGAAGTCTCTGCTTTATAAGCAATTATCAAGTCACTATAACGATTGGCCAAAGCAACAATAGAAGTAGTTTGTTGTCCAATTTCCTGGGGGCCTTTCCAAACCGCCCCATCAATAGAGCTACTGATAAAAATCTGTGTGGAAGTGCATGCTTTATACATCAAATACAATATGCTATCCGCATATAAAATACTTGGAGAGGAAGACGTTTGTTGGCCAATGGTATAGCTATCCGCCCAAGCCTTTCCATCGGTGGAAGAGCACACATATATTTCATTCGAGTTGTCTGATTTGAAGGCCATGTACAACCGTTTTCCGAAGGCAGTAATGGAGGGGGAATCCGAGGTTCGTTGACCAATTTGTACCGTATTATCCCAAGCTACACCATTGGTTGTAGAGGTTACAAAAATCTCATTGGAAGTTTCGGCCCGGTAGGCCATGTACAACCTACCGTTGAAGACGGCCATAGAGGGTGCGTTGTTGTTGATCTCCTGTCCAATCTGATAAGGTTCATCCCAGGTGAAGCCATCTTTGGAACGGTTGACAAAAATTTCACCGCCGGTTGCTGATTTGTAGGCAATGTAAAGTTGTTGGTTAAAAACTGCTAAAGCAGGCGAAGAAGTGGTTTGCATGGCCATATGGCTTCTTTTTTTAAATAGTGGATATAAGTGCGAAGGGCAAACCTACCTCCTTGCTACTCTTAATTATAGGGTATAATTACCCCATTTGAATATCCGCTATTTCTACCCGATTATCGGGTATTTTCCAACAGTCGGTCAATCCAAACTTTTAAGGTGGCCTGTGCGTGGTTTTAGGTCATCCCCCCACCTTCCCGCTCAAGCGCTCCAAAAACGCCTGGCGCAGTTCTTTGGTGAGGGTGATTTGTTCCCCACCTTGCATGGTGATGGAGCCGCCATCGCTCTTTTCAAATTTCTCTACGAAATCGAGGTTCACGACATAGCTCCGCCCACAGCGAAACAGCCGCGGATGGTCCAGCAGTTCGTGCATGGCCCCAAGTTTTTTGCTCACCAAAATATGCCGCAAGTCGGTGAGTACTACTGTACAATATGCGCCCTCGGCTTTGAGCAGCAATACTTCTTTGGGGGCTACAAATTGATAGCCGTGCCCTACCGGAATGGCCAAACGCTGTGGCGTATCACCACCCGAAGCGTAGTTGGCTTGCAGGGTTTCGAGTTGCTGTTTGTAGGTATCCATGTCCAGCAATTCCTGAGATTTATGGATGGCGGTAGCCAACTTTTCTCCATCTACCGGTTTTAGCAAATACGCCACTGCCGAGAGTTCAAAGGCTTTGATGGCATAACTATCGTAGGCGGTGGTGAAAATGATCTTGAAATTGGGCTGATCAAAAAAATCCAGCAGCTGCAAGCCTGAGTAGCCGGGCATTTCAATATCCAAAAGCACGACATCAGGTTTCCATTTGATGATGGCCTTTACCGCTTCAGGCACGTCGGAAGCTTCTCCTACTACGGTTACCTCGGGACAAAACGCCTCCAGTAAAATGCGCAAGCTGTCGCGGGCATTTTGTTCGTCGTCTACAATGAGCGCTTTCATGTGGGATGGGTTAAGGGCAAGCGTAGGTTGACCCGGGTGCCTGCCGGTTGATTATTCGGATGGTAGCGATCTTCAATGTGAATATCGGCTTGTTGGTAACCGGCATCTTTGAGCAGGTTAATCCGGCGAGAACTCGCTCCCGAGGCAAAGGAGCTGTGTTTTTTACTTTTTTGCTGCAATTCAGCGGCCCGCTTGCGTCCCACACCATTGTCTTCAATGGCGCAGATCAATTCTTGGCCGCTTTGGGTAAAGGTAATGTTGAGCTGGCGATCGTTCTTCTTGTGCAGCAAACCGTGGTTGATGGCATTCTCTACAAAGGGCTGCAACAACATAGGGGGCATGAGCAAGTGCATGGCGTCTTCTAAAGCGGGGTCTACCTTCACCTCGTAGCTAAAATCTTCGTTGAAGCGGTGCTTTTCCAGTTTTAAGTAGTTGTGCAACATCTCCAACTCATCTTGCAGGGGAATGAGGGCTTTGCCCGAGTAGTTGAGCACTTTGCGCACAAACACCGAAAGCTCACTCATGATCTTGTTGGCCTTGATCTTGTCTTCCTTCAGCACCATGGTTTGCATGGAGTTGAGCACATTGAACAAGAAATGTGGATTCATCTGGGCTTTCAATGCAGTGTGCTGGGCTTCATTGAGTTGCTGTTGCACGCGGTTTCGCTTTTTGATCACCTGTATCCGACTTCGGAAAAAGAATACTGTGGCACCAAATACCAGCAACACCAGCAGGGCGATGAACCACCTTGTTTCGTACCAATGCGGGGCAATGGAAAAAGAAAGGCTGCGCTCGTTCACCACTTGGGTGCCGCGCTTCACCCGCACGCCCAGGTCATAGTTCCCAGCTGCCAGATTACTCAAAGTCAACACATTGGTGAGCCGCTCCATATTGATCCATTCCTCCTCGTTGAGTTGGTAGCTGTATTGCAACTGATGTTTGGCCAGAACATCGGTATAGTGCATGAAAACACGTATCGGACCTGGGTCGGCGGGCAATTGATAGCTGGCCTCTGCTACCGGAAAACCTTCCAATTGCAAGGGCTGCACCAACGGCAAGGTCTCTTGGAAAAGTGCTGCGTAGGGTACCCGAAAAAGCTGCGAAGTTTGGGCCACCCAGAGGTAATTTTCTGTCAATTCCAAATCGATGAGCTCGTCGGTACTAAAAGGCAATAAGCCATTGAACCGCCGTTGAACACCCTCTGTTCGATCCATGTAAAGCAGCTCACCGTTGTTGTAAACCACCAGCAAATCGCCCTTGACCACGAGCTGTTCCGGAACGTAACTGCAATCAAATTGGGCAATAGCGTCTAACTCGAGGGATACGGAGTCGATTTGATAGACCGTACCACCAGAGGACAATACGTAACCTGCGTTCGAGGCATCGGTAAAAATATCGCTCACCACCAAAGGGGATCCGTTGGTTGAATCGATGAATTGAATTCCTTCTTTAGATACGCTTCTGCAACGCCCCATGTTAGCGCCCAACATCTTCGCACCATCCCGTTGCGCCCACAATTTTTCAAAAGGTTGGTCTGCCAACCAAACCTTCGCTCTCACCACTGGCTCCAACATGGAAAAAGCAAGCACTGTAGTGATGGTATCTACCGCTAAGCTGCGCGGATAAAGGGTCGTGGAATACCAGGAATGCCCAACAACATGGTGGTCGAGCAGTTGAATGGATTTGTTCACTCCGGCTGGTAGGCCCTTTCGCGCCACCCCATCCTTGAGCAGTACCGGACCCTGTGCTCCTGATGCGTAAATAGTGCTGTTTTCGTATTGAATATCGTACAACCAATCAACAGGCAAGTTGGTGAGGTAATTCAAATCTGGTGTACTCCCCGCACCAAAAAGTTGGCCGTTTTTGGTAGCAATTAAAACAGAGTCTGGATCGGGAATGACCTCCACACTGACATAGTTCCCTTCCATCCCTTTGGCTGGCTTGTATTGTAGCGTCTTCATGGAGGGTACCAGCAATAGCCCATCTTCCAAAGTTCCAACCCAAAGGTTACCTTGCTGATCTTCTGCCAAACAAGAAATGGAATAGTTGGTAAACCAATGCTGCGGAGTTAAACTGGAAAAAGAAGAATCGTACAACAACAACCCGCCATTAGAAGACACCCAGAAATAATCACTTACGTGACCCGCATTGTACAATCTTTTGTCTTTTAAATAAGGGGAGCAGTCCAGTGAATCAGGAAAAGAAGACGAGTGGATTTGCCCCTCGTTAGAAGTGAGGTAATAAGACACACCATCTTTTTGATAAAACCGTGCCCAAGAGTTATGAATGATAGGGTATCGCTGTTTATATACTATCGAATCTCTGGAAAGGCGGGTATTCCCGAAAACCAACACACTGTCTTCTCCAAAAATACTAGTGGACCCTAAAGAAACGCGGTAGTTTTCATCCATTTTTTGGGCTACTCGGCGGTTCCAATCCTCCATGGGTGCACCCGTAGCCATGTGGTACCGCAAGCAGGTACGCATACCAAACATCAACACCGTTTCGTCCCAAAAATGATAGCCTACGATCCGCTCCCTTACCTTGGTGAGATCTAAAAACAACTCCAACGAATCATCGGCCACCCGGTAGAGCTGGTTTCGAAAATTGCGCACATACAACTTCCCCTGAGGACCGTACTGAAGGTCGGTGTAGCTGTTTTGCATCACGTCTTTCGAAGTAAGCATTTGAACCCCGCTCATGCTTACGATGGCCACACCATGTTCGGTTGCAGCCGCAATACGACCGTCTTTCAGCACCAAAATGTCATACACTGAATTGCTTCCCAGGTCTTGGCCAGCAAACTGGAAAAAGGCAGGTTCTTGTGCCTGGCCTTTCTCACCCCACAACAGTAGCACCGAAAAAAGTACAAAAGCTAAAAAGCGCACCGGTCAAAAATACAGTTTGTAAACGGCAAAGGGCTGCGTCTCCCTATGCAAGACGCAGCCCGGTAGTTTGCTTCCTAAGTTTGGAAAGGATCGGCAAGCCTACAACTTCACAATTCGGTGGGTGCTGATCGCATGGTCTACGTAAACATCAACAAAATAAACCCCGCGTGGCAAATGCCCCACATCAATCCGCTTTGAAGCAACAACGGGTAAGGTAATTTGACGACCAGACAGGTCGTGGACTACGACTCGTTGAACCGTTTGCTCGCTTTCTATCTGAAGAAATTCGTTGGCCGGATTGGGCCACAAACGCACTGCATTCTGGGCGAGTTCTTCTACGCCAATCACTACTACGGGCACCACATTAGAAGTATCGTTGCCGCAAGCATCGTCGATGCTGGCCACAAGCGCATAATCCCCATTTTGGGTAGGGGTATAGGTTGGACTAGTGGCTCCCGAAATGGGCATGCCATTCAACAACCATTGGTAGTTGTCGAAAGGTCCGTTGTTTACTTCCAAATCACTACCCGATTGCTGAATGTCGGGCGTATCGAAGGCCGCTGTTTCATAAGCGCCTACGTCTACCGTTCCGCCCTGAATCCGTGCATTGCCCCTAATATCATCACCATTGGCTACTGAGCTGGGCAACAGGCTGTTGTCGCCACCGTTGTGGCCGGGTGCATCACAATCGAGCACAAAAATACCAAGGTTCTGATCCTCTTCAGAGTAACTAATCGATTGTCCTTCCAGCCAATTGGTGAGGGCTATTTTGCCATTATCAGGACTGGTGACGGTACCATTGGCCATCCATCCTTCGGTGAAGGCTGCCACACAGTTATTCAATACCACGCTATCACTTTGATAGGCCGCAAAAGCCGGCAAGGTATTGCCCTCGTCAAACAAACAATTGTGAAAAATGGTGGTAACGTTGAAGTTGAGCGGAATACCTCCGTACACCACTGATACGGAGTCGGCAGCGTTGTTTTTAAAAGTACTGTTCCAAACGGTAAAATCACCACGTCCCGGATTCATACGCCCGATCACACCGCTGCGATCGCCTTGGTTGGTTCCTCCGAAGGTGTAATTGTTGTAAAAGACTCCTTGAATAAGGGTGCCTGTTCCTGCACCGTTGGAAGTACCTCCAATGGCAATGCCGCTTCCAAGCTCTGCCTCGTTGCCGATGAACACCAAATTGTTCATCTTAATGGAACCGGAATAAATCAAGGCGCCTCCAATCTTGGCTTTGTTGTTGCGAAAAATAACGTTGCGAATGTCATATTGATCGGTGGGATTCACCGCAGCAGCGCGAATGGCACCGGCGTCTCCCGCCAAAGCCCCTTGGCTAGTGACCCAATTGTTTTCAAAAATGCAATTGGCAACAACAGCTCCGCGCGAGGTGGCACCTCCCACGGCAAGACCGGCCCCAACGTTGCCTTGGTTATTCCCTCCGTTGCGTACCAAAAAGCCATCTAA
>CALCCE010000053.1 GCA_937899835.1 uncultured Flavobacteriales bacterium
AAGAGCTAACGCCAATGGCGCAGATCAGAAATTATAGAAGGAGGGATCGGACGGGCAAGTCTCTCTAAAAGTAAACGAAAGTTTGATTCGGAGGTTGGGTTGGACGTAAAAAAAATGGCGAACGGCAAACCTCACTTTTCCTTGGTGGGTGCACTATTTGTGTTCTTAAGTGCTCGAAAAGGTTGATTTTCAACATGGGTTGACAAACTCAGAACATGGGTTGACAGGGATGGAAAAGGGGGCAGGTAATTTTACAAAGCGTGTCCAAAGCGCACCCTATTTGCCCACCAAATCATCCACGACTATGCTTCAGAAAATCCGAAAAGCTTTTATTACCAAAGTAATTGCAGCCATGGTGCTACCCGGCCTTTTGCTGCCTTATATTCCACCGGCCAATGCCAACGGTGGGCCTACCGACAACAATTACTCCGGAGCTACCGGGGGACAACTGGTAGACATGTCTTCCGGTAGCTTTAGTTACAACATTCCATTGCTTACCGTGGGGCAGTACCCGATTCAACTGGGATACAATTCCAGTGTCACCATGGAGCAACAAGCTTCTATGGTAGGCTTGGGTTGGGGCCTCAACCTCGGGGCTATCAACCGGGCCGTGCGCGGTTTTCCCGATGATTTTGATGGCGACACCGTCACCA
Source organism: uncultured Flavobacteriales bacterium (assembly GCA_937899835.1). Classification (GTDB taxonomy): domain Bacteria; phylum Bacteroidota; class Bacteroidia; order Flavobacteriales_G; family Salibacteraceae; genus CALCCE01. The sequence continues at coordinate 654 of CALCCE010000053.1, forward strand.
CAATCATGAATTTGCGGCCTACTTTAAACGTAACTACTGTCTTTAGCGCTTCCACGGAAATCGTGGGTGCCGATTTTGAGGAATTTGCGGACGGTGATATTCCCTTTGCGGGTTCTGCCGACTTGAAATTCGGGTACTCCTTCAGCAACTACACGGGCAATGAGAACATTATTGGTGTGGACGGGTCTTTTGGACTCAAACCCGAAGGAGTAGGGCCCAATGCTTTTCTCAATGGTGGTTTAACCTCTTCTTCCCGTTCCGGCCTTTCTTCTAACCTGGGGCTGTCGCTGGCTTTGGGAAAAGAAGGGCAATATTCGGCTTCTTTAGGAATCAACCGAAACACCTTGAATGGATCGAGCTTGGATTTTGGATATGGATTTAGCAAATCGACTCGGTTAAGCGAAAAGCGGTTGGTAAAACATGGAGCCAACGTTTCGGGGAGCTACCCGTTGGGCATGCAATCGTATACTCCTACTGCTACCTTCGATTTCAACAACCGCTCCTGGTCTTTTGATATAGCGGCTGGCGGATTGGTATATGCTGGTATTGACATTCATGGAGGGGTATCCCGCACGCAGTCCACGGTTTGTTTGGCCGACACGGAACAGCTTCAACCTGCCTATGGCTACCTGAACCTGGAAAAAGGCTATGCCCCGGATGCCTTGCAAGATTTCAATCTATCGTTGCCGGCCATTCACCAAAATGTAGCCGGTGTGCCTACCCCCATGCCTACCAACGATTATTTTCAAGTGGCTGGCAGTGGGAGCATGTTTCGCGCGGTGCGCAACGATGCAGGTTATGTAAAAGACCCCACCACTGAGAGTGGTGGCCATGCGGGAGCATTTTCGGGGGATGCGGCCTGGGCCAATGGCTTTGAATTGGGAGTTAACCTGGCCTACAACCAGAACAGCTCTACCAGCGGAGGTTGGGAGGGAAATCCTTTTACCAATGAGGGGGCTTTCCTGTTTACGGAAGAAACTCCAGCTACCGATCCCGAAGTGAAGGCCCGATACGAAACGGCCGCTTTTGTGAAAGTGAACAACAAAAGTTCTGCATCTACTGCCCGCTACAATGGCATGGTGACCGACCGCGCGTTGCGCCAAGATATTGAAGAGGACGACGGCATTTTTGCCTTTAACAACCTCACCACCGATGGTGGCGATGGCGGTGGCGTCTTGCTGCCGACTTCCAACGACTATTACCAGCATGAAAGGCGCGACCGCAACGAAGTGTTGCAGCCCCTGAGTAACCAGGAACTACGGCTTTTGGGCGATGATGCATTTGACAACTATGTTTTGAACAACTTTAGTTTCAGCGCTGGCGATTACACTGCGGTCACCTCCAAGGCAAGGGATTTTGAAGCCTACCCCGGCAATCACATTGGCCAGCTGACCGTAATTGGCAGTGGTGGCATGCGAGAAGTCTACGGCCTTCCGGTGATGAACACCAGCGATCAGGTTTCTTTCAACATTTCAGCCTACAACAACTACGACCCGGTAGTGGGTGCCCCGGCGTTGGACGGCCAAGGCTTGGTGGAATACCTGCCGGGTATTGATAATTCTACGGGCAACAAGCGGGGAGACAATCATTATTACTTAAAAAACCACGTTCCGCCACACGCTACTTCTTACCTGCTTACCCAGCAATTGTCAGACAATTATGTGGACCGCACTGGCAACGGACCTACACCGGACGATTACGGTGCCTACACCAAATTCAATTATGCCTACAACGGGGTGAAAAATTGGCGTTTCCCTTATACTGCTAACAAGGCGACTTACAATGAAGGGTTCAAATCCAACCCACTGGACGACATGGCAAGTTACGCCTACGGCGAGCGCGATGAATGGTATGTGCACTCCATCGAAACGAAGGACTACATTGCCGAATTTGTATACAGCAACCGGCAAGATGCCTACGGAGTAGCCGATGAAAATGGTGGCTTGCTGCCATCGGCTAAGGCCAAAAAACTGGACCAGATCAAGCTATTCACCCGCAAGGGGAAAGAGTTTGGCGAAGGCCCCATTAAAACCGTTCATTTCCTCTACGACTATTCGCTCTGCCCGCAAGTACCCGACAACATTGCGGGAGCGGGCAAACTGACCCTCAAAGGGCTGTATTTTGAAGGCCAGGATTCTCCGCAAGGGGCATTGAACAAGTACGAATTTACCTATGCTGCCAATGCCAACTATGCGCCCAGTCAATTGGACCGATGGGGAACTTACCAGGCTGCTGATACGATCAATTACGACCACAGTTCGTCTTTGGATAATCAGGAGTATCCCTACACCCATCAAAACCGCACGGAGGCAGACGCCAACGTGCAAAAATGGAAACTGTCGGCCATTGGTTTGCCTACTGGCGGACGCATTGAGATTAATTACGAAGCCCACGATTACGAGTACATTCAAAATCGGGAAGCGACCCGCATGTACAAGATTGGCGGGTTTTATGCTACCGATGTAGAACCGGAGGTTTTTACCCCGTCGGAAGGTGATTTTGGAGCTGATTTGTACGATCCCGATAACGATGAGGTAGATAATTTCTACATCATGGTGGACTTGGATGACACCCTAAGTGGCAGTCATGAAGAAGCCCTCGTGCAATTTGGACTGCATTTTCTTCCTCTAAAGATCAATTCGCTGCACCGCTACCTTTATTTCAACACCTTGCTCAACCTGGCTCCCCACAATGATGGAATTGTAGACCCTGACGTGTATGAATACGTGCAAGGCTACGCCGAAATTGAAGAAAATGGGTGGTATTTGTTGGAAACCAGCCCCGAATCCGAGAAATGGACCAAAGTCGTTTTTCGGGTAAAGCCCGAATTGCTCAACGCTACCAAAGCGTCCTCCCCCAAAATGCACCCCATTAGCCGCAAAGGGGGTCAACTGATCAAAGATGCGCTGCCGCTGGTGCTCTTCCCGGAAGACAACCTCCAGGCAATTTATTCGAAAGATGGTTTGGTGGGTTGCTACGACATTGAGTTGGAAGGCGGAAGTGTCGGTACTGCACCGAGTGATGCTTCTAAAAACCACAAAAAGAACCTGAAAAGTGTGCGCTCGGTTTACCACATGATGCGAAAAACCGGCTACGCCTCGCGTGCCATTGTGCCCAAGTGCTGGGTGCGGATGCGTTCGGGATTACAATCCAAAATGGGAGGTGGTGCCCGGGTGCATTCCATCAAAACCTACGATAACTGGAACGACTTTGTAGCTGGCGAAAGCAGTGCCGTGTATGGCACCCGCTACGAATACACCACCGTCAATAATCGCGGTGAAACCATCAGCAGCGGAGTGGCTTCTTACGAAAACATCAATGCAGGAGGGGATGAGATCGCTTTGCGTCAACCTCATTTTTACGTCCATGCACAAAAAGGCACCCCAAGTGAAAGGTATTACACGGAATTTCCGCTAAATGAGACCATCTTTTCTACGCAGCAAATTCGGTATTCGCGCATCAAAACTACTTCGATCGATTATCCCGGTTTGGTGCTCAATACCATGGGGTATACCCTGCACGAAAACTACACTGCCAAAGATTATCCGATACAATTCGATACCACCCGGTGCGAAAAGGTATTGCGTAATCCGGGTGAAGAAGGCCTTACCGGAGCCATGATCAGTGGCTTTGGCATTTCCTATGGCACTTCCTATGTGACCAATAACCTGCACGGCGTGTTCAAAAGTAAAAAGAGCTTTTCTGCCTCCACCCCCGAGAATCCTGAAGGCAACCTCATTTACAGCATGGAACACCGTTATTGGGAAAATCCAGACGGTACCTTGAGTAGCGAAGTGCCTACCATTTTACCCGACGGAAGCGATACGACCCGGTTGGTGGGCCTCACTACAGATTTGTTGACCCATTTGAATAAGAACGAGATCAAACAGGCTTCGGCCAAACTGAACCTCAATTTTGAGTTCTCGCCACCGCTGGCGTTTCTTCCTTCAGCGTGGCCGGGAGGCAACTATATACAAACCGACATTTATTCTACCCTTACCACCAAAGTGGTGTACCAAACCGGCTTGCTCAAAGAGATTATGGTGGAAGACCAGGGGAGGGCCAAATACACCGAAAACCTGTTGTACGATGCTAAAACGGGTACACCAATTGCATCGGAAGTCACCCCAGAAAAGGGAGATGGAATTCAAAAAATCTTTGAATACAGCTATCCCGCGCATTGGGCTTATCCGGGCATGGGCCTGGTGTCGGACAACATCGGCCTGGAACGTTCCAACATTACCGGCGTGGGTTCTACCATATTGCCCGCTGAAAAGCCCTATTTCTTTCCGGGAGACGAGTTGGTGGTGATTGAATATACTACCGGAATCTTGTCCTTCCCCATTGACGGCTTGCCCAATCAATGGGTGATTGAAAACGAAGCAACGGGCGACTGGTTCCTGGCCGATGCCGACGGAACACCGTTTGTGCCCGACCCCACCAAAAAATACCTGTTTAAGGTGCAAAATCCGGGGAAAGCCAACCTTACCGGGGCGCTCATGGCTTCGGTCACCACCTTGAAGAAACACACCGGCGATTCGCCTTACACTCCGGCCTATCCGCATTCGGAAGTGATCAGCATCACCGGCAAGGATTACTTCGAAAATGCCCTGCTGCCTACCGATCCGTGTGTTTTGGTGGGAAGCACGATCAACCCCTACACCCACAACTTGTTGGGCCAGTGGAAACCGGAGCATACCTACGTGTTTGATGGCCTGCGCGACTACAGTACCGGCGATAGCCGAACCGATGGCTTGCTAACGGTTTATCAGCCCTTTTGGCAAAATGTGAGTGGAGAATGGCTGCCCATTTACGATCCTGCAAGGCCCGACCATGTGGCGGGTGACCCTTTGCAAGATTGGATACAAAATTCTGCAGCCACCTTGTATGATGCCTACGGGTTTGGCCTGGAAACTAAAAATGTGTTGGGGCTTTACCAAAACATGGGCACCGGCTACAACCAACAATTGCAAACCAACACCACTTCCAATTCCCGCTACACCGAATCGGGTTACGATGGTTTTGAAGACTATTTTGTGGATGGGGTTTTCAATGCCAGTGACACAAGTTTTACCCCCTACGGATGTCACACGCGACATTTTGGAATCACCAATGGCCACCATCAGGTAACCACTGATGCAGCCCATACCGGGCGCTATAGCTTATCGGTGAATGGCCTCAGGTCGGCTTTCTTTTTTGCCAGTACCTGGGACGGCACACCACCAGCGGCCGCCACGCACATCATGCCTTTTGTGGTGCAAGAAGCGGATGTGATTCCCCCGCTTCGGTTGATGACCGATCAACCGGAAAACAAATACTTGCTCACCGTTTGGGCGAAAGAAACCAATCCTCCACCGGCCAATTTGGCGAATTACAATGCGGCACAAGTGAGCATTACCGTTCCTGGAATCACCGATTTGGTAGAACAACGCTCGGCCATCATTGACGGGTGGCAACGCATTGAAATTACGTTTAACCTGCCGCCCACTATACCCAATGGTACGGCTGTCCAAATCCAATTAGGAACCGGAAGTGACATCGTGTTGTACGACGACTTGCGCATCCAGCCCTACGACAGTGAAATGAACTCGGTGGCCATTGATGCCCTCCAATGGCGGAAAATGGCCCAACTGGACGACCGGGATTTTGCCACCTCCTATCAGTACGACGAAAACGGAACCTTGGTGCGGGTCATTCAGGAAACCGAACGCGGTCGCCAAGCCATTAGCGAAACCCGTTCCGGCATTCAATCCACCCACTAAGCCCACCACATTATGAAGACTTTGAATAACCAACCCATGCAAAAAATAATGCTTCTCCTCGCGCTGTTGGCCTGCCAACTGGTTGCTTTTGCCACGCAAGAGGTGGAAGAGGAAAGCAATACCGGTTTAGGCCTCACCAGCGACCTTACCGTTACCAGCAGTAAACACGACGATATCCTACCCGGATGGGAAACCGCATTGAGTATCCCAAGCGTGCAAAATGAGATCACCTTTGGCATTGATCCAAGCCTGATTCAGGTAGACCCGGAATACCATTACCGGATTGTATTTGACCTCTCCTGGGACGAGATTGTTGACGGTGATTTGGAGACGGTAACCGTCAACGGAATCGAGCTCAACCTCAACTACTATCCCGATCAGGCCTACCGCGACAAAGAGGTGTATGCCTTTAATGGTGGGCTTGAAATGCGGCTCACCAACATTCAGTTGCAGCAATCGACCGACGGGGGAGTAAGCTTTGTTCCCAGTGGGGTAGACCGCGAAAACCTGTTTCTCAAAGCCGCCATCACCACCGAATATTACGATGCCTTCGCTTATGCTACCACTCCTTCCGATGCCATGAGCATCGTGGTGGATGGCAGCGATTGGGTGGTGAATTGGCCCACTTTGGTGGGAGCCGATCAGTACGACCTTGAATGGACTTGGGTAAATGGATATGCCGGTACCGAAACTGGTGGCATACCCGATGTGCTGGCCGAAACTGCGGTGGAGTACGATTTTCGAAACAATGCGTCCCGGGTGCGGGTGAGGGGCAATTCTTACCACGTTCCAATGATTTATGGAGACGGCTATTTGTTGGTGCGTTACCGTGGAGTAGGGCGCATTCCGGCCCATCCGCAAGCTGATATTGACGGTGTTTGGAACACCAATGGTACCTGGGGATATGTGGATCATGGTACCGTTGCTTCCTATCCTTCGACTTGCAAAGTTACCGTGGCGGCCCACGAAGGCAATGCCATGAACTATGGCGCCACGATGCAATTTGTGGAAGAAGGCAAGCGAAATACGAACATCACTTACAGCGATGGTACGCTGAAGCCGCGCCAAAGCCTTTCCCAATTGAGCAGCCAGGACGAACTGGTGGTGGGCTCAACGGTGTATGACTATTACGGGCGCCCCGCCATTGGCGTAATGGGCAGCCCGGTAGGCGAAACCGACCTGGGCTATATTGAAAACCTGAACATGCTGAATGCAACCACTCCCTACGACCGTTCAGTGTTTCATTCCGATACGGCCATGCTGGACGATTGTGGTCCGAAGGCTGCCTTGCCCATGGATCCCAATGCCTCCGTGGGAGCATCCAAGTATTACAGTGAACAAAACCCCAATCAAGCCGGGGCAGAAGCGTTTGTGCCGGAGGCCAACGGCTACACCTTTTCACAGGTGCATTATACCAACGATGCCACCGGGCGCATCCGGCGTGCCGGTGGCGTTGGTCCCGAGCATCAGTTGGATGCTAACGGACATTATACTGAGGTGATTTTCGACATGCCCGGAGACGATGAAGTGGATGAGCTGTTAGGCTCGGAAGCGGCCGATGTGGTCAACTACACCAAGGTGATCACCAAAGACGTACACGGGCAGATCAGTGTGGCCATTCTGGACAACATGGGCCGTACGGTCATTAGCTACTTAGAAGGAGCAGCTCCAGAGGGGCTGGAGGCCATTGAAGGCAATGGCCCTGAAACCCTGATTGAGGTAGACCTGGTAGGGCTCACCAGCGATGATGCCAGCCTTACCGATCAGGGAATTTTACAGGTAGAAAAGAAAATTTCTGTTACCGATCCCAACCAGATTTACACCTTCAATTATGATTTTACGGGCAAGCAGTTCACCGAATGCCTGCCGCCCGGTATCTGCTTTGATTGTATTTATGAGATCGAGTTTAGGGTGACGCCTGCCGAAGGAGAGTTCAATCCGCTTTGTCCTTTGACGGACGGCACGGATACCATTGCTTCTACCTGGACCCACACCGTGGGCAGCATTGTAGACTTTGACATGACGTGCAGCACCCCTTTCAAATACTCCGACGAGCACCCCGACACTTTTACGCTGAAGTTTCCCCGGTTTGGCGAATACTACGTTAAAAAAACACTCAAAGTAGCTCAAGCACCCATCGAATACTATTGGGACGCTTTTGTGGAGCATGCGGATGAGAATTGCCTCATTCCTTATTCCGAGTTTTTGTCCAACGCCATGATGGACATTGATTTTGGCGATTGCTACAACGGCAGCCCTTGTGAACTGAACTTTTACTACACCTTCGGCACTTGGGAAGAATATTCCCTGGAAACGGGAGAAACCGATGAAGCGGTGTACGATGCCATGAAAGCCGAGTACATCGAAGATTGTCAAAATCAGCCCATTTGTGCCCAAATGCGGCCGCTGATGCTGGCCGATGTAAGCCCTGGTGGACAATACGGTGATATTTCAGGAGCTTCTGGTCTCAGCGTGTTCAATGCTGCCGATCCGATGGCTTACAGCTGGCGCGATGTGGATTTTTATGAATTGGACGGAGTTACCCTGGCCAAGACGGTCAACGTAATGGGAGATACGGTAGAAGTGAATCACTTAAGCATTTCCCTGGCCGAATTTCATGTGCTGTGGAAAGGCCATTGGGCCGAGGCATTGCTGGGAGCTCACCCGGAGTACGAAACCTACCGTTTTTGTGAACTCTATTCCAACGTGTTTGATTATTCCCTGGATTTTCAACTCACAGAAACCTATGCCGAGGCCCTTGCCGCCGGATACCTTACACCGGTAGACCCCTCTGCCTATTCGGGTTGTTTTGGGGGAGCCCCGGCTCCTTTAACATTGGAAGACCCTCTGGTTACCCTCATCAATGGAATATTGATGGATACCTTGAATAACCACGAATACCCCTATGATGATAGCTATGTGGGCTACGGTAGCAACAAATATTACCAGGCTTGCCAATACTTGCTGGGCGTTAGTGGAGGAAACACTTTGTATGAAGTAGCTTCTGCCATGACAGATGGTGCTCCCTTCGGTACCAGCACCTGCGATGTAGATGCACATTGGGTTGCTTTTCGGGACATGTACCTGGCCCGCAGAAACATCCTGTTGCAAGTGGTAATGGAAGGTCGCGCCATGAACTATTCCCCCTGTGTGCAGTGCATTGATTATACGGCCCCCGATTGTGTGGGCAGTTGCGATGACTACGCCAGCCGATCCAAGTATTTTATGGTGTATGATCAAGTGATGCCCTATCCACTCATCCAGATTCTTACCGATCCTGACCCGGCCATCATGGACGATTTGGAAGGGGAGGCTACCGGAGACATAGAGGAGTATTGCAATTCGGTGTGTGCTTCCCTGGCCGATGTTTGGATGGCCGATTTGGCGGGTTGCGTGCCCGATGGGGAAACCTGGGAGCCAGGGCAATTTACCTACGACAACGTACGGGCCGACCTCATCACCGTTTGCCAGGGCGGATGCAATGCCGACTATCCTTTTCCAAGCCAATACCACAGTTTGCCACCTGACCCAACGCTGGCCTCGTTCGAGGCAGTGATCATCAATTGGCTCGGAGCGGAAACTGTAGCGTGTAACCACTACCTCATTCACAATCCTTCGCCTGCTGCACCTACGCCGGTGGTTCCGGCATTGGACGCCTGCGCTTGCGACAAACTGTTGCACGCGCCTGATGAAGCCAGCTTTGAAATGCTGTATGACTTTGTGCCACTCAACTTTTGTGGAGACCGCGCGGCTTGTGCCGATATTGCCGGGGTGGCACTCGCCGGCACCTACATGCCCGGTTCCATCAACTGGACTCCTCCTCAACTGATTGAATTGGAAGCCACCACTACCGCTACCGATTACGGCTGCAATGGGGATGGGTGCATCGACTGTTCCGAGTTGCAAACCGCCATCACGGCTTTCCTCACCGAATTTCCAACTGCTACGGTGGAAGACCATCCGGTGATGTTCACATCGTTTGTGAATGAATTTTATGGCACCGGGTTCGATTATTTCTCCTTGATGGAGTTTCAAAAAATTTGCGATTCGCTGGCCGGTGGCGGCATTGTTACGGAAGGGCTAAGCCCGGAAGCCGCTGAATTGATCGGGTTCTTGAACCTGCAAATTCCCGGTGGATTTAATTCTTCCATGACTGGTGCGCAAGATCATCCCTACCTCACCTTTCCCAGTTTGTTGAACTATACGGTTCATGCGGAAATGGGAGACGGAGGCCATTTCACCTTTTCTGGCGCGCCCAGTTGGGACAGTCTTTCGTGGGGCTTCACCATTTTGGGAAACAACGAACTGGTTTGTCCCCAACACAATTTTTCGATCACTCCCGAAACGATGGGTGGTTACCCTAACATTATCGACCTGTTTGACAACCTGATAACGTTTGAAACCATTTACGTCACGCCTGCCGATATGGCCGCACCGGGGTATCAGTTTCACGTGAATGGCTTGGTGAACGATCCTGCGGGCGGAGATCCACTCACGATTGCTTTCATCATCGAATCCGCTTGTATTGATGCGGTAGGGGAGTTGGACAAATTGTGTGGCAACATTGTGCCGTATGCTGAAGACGATTGTGCCGATGCATTGATCCTCACCGCTGAGATGAACGCAGATGCGGCCTACGGGCAATACCTGGAAAAGGCCAAAGCGGAATTTATTGCCAACTACATTGAAACGTGCAAGGCCGTAGATGAAACTTACAATTACAACTACCTGGCCAACAAATACCACTACACTCTGGCGTACTACGACCGGGCGGGCAATTTGGTCAAAACCGTACCTCCCAAGGGCGTGGTATTTCTGGATGCGGCTGATGTTGCCGAGGTACAAAGCTTTCGGGCGGGCACTGGTGGTGCAGCGCATTTCAACAACCACACTTTTGTGACGCATTACACCTTCAATGCCATGAATCAATTGACGGAGACCGTTACTCCGGATGGAGGTTCCACCAAATTCTGGTACGATCATTTGGGGCGCCTGGTGGTGAGCCAAAATGCCCGTCAGGCAGAACTGACTACCAATGTGGTAGAAGGGGACCCGATGGGCAGTGGCTACGCCACCCAGGCTTGGTCTTATCACTTGTTTGATGACCTGGGTAGACCTATTGAAAACGGGGAATTTGTGCAACCCACGCCCCTGACCTACGCCATGGCCAAAGACCCCACCGACCTGGAAAATTGGTTGTTTCAAAACGCATCGGCTACCCCGGGCATGGGGCGTTACCGCAACCAGGTAACCCGAATCAATTATTCGACTCCTTCCAGTGCAGCTGTTTTGGATGCATTTGGTACAGCAGGGCAGGGCGATACCCGTAACCGGATTTCCTGGATGGCTACCGTAACGGATTATGTGTACATGGAAGCCGGATGGGTGTTGCCCGAACCGGATTACCTCAGCCACTATGCTTACGATCATCATGGGAACATTCGCTCTCACTTGCAAGAAAATCCGGAGCTGAGTGCCGATGGAAGGCAGTTTTTTCAAACCGATTATACCTATGACTTGTTGAGCGGTTTGCCCCACAGGGCAGATTACCAACAGGGCAAGGTAGATCAATACAGCCACCGCTACACCTACGATGCCGACAACCGGCTCATTGAAACACACACTTCCAAAGACGGCCACATTTGGGACCGCGATGCGCACTACGAATACCGGTTGGATGGTAAATTGGCGCGCACCGAATTGGGCGACCTGCAAGTGCAAGGCTGTGATTATGCCTATACATTGCAAGGCTGGATCAAAGGCCTGAACAGTACCGTGCTCGATCCCGAAAAAGACATGGGCAAAGACGGCCGTCAATTCTCTGGTTCGATGAGTGCGCTGAGCTCCAAAGTCGCCCAGGATGCCTTTGCCTTTACCGTAGATTACTTCGGAGGCGACTACCAATCCATTGACGATGCGGTGGAAAATCAATTTCTGGCAACTACGGCTGGTGATTACCAAAGCGACCTCAAACCGCTCTACAACGGCAACATTGCCGGGGTAACTACCGCGCTCATGGACCTGGACGAACAGCTGCTGGACGTAAGTGCTACTACGTATCAATACGATCAGTTGCACCGCTTCAAGGAAAGCCATGTGCACACTGCTGCTGATATTACTGCGCTGAATTCGCTCATCAACGCCACCCGGCAAAACCTCACCGCCGGAGGTAGCCATACCCTCGGTGATTATGAGGTGCATGTGGATTATGATCCTAACGGCAACATTACCCACCTGGACCGGCGGGCCTACGATCAGGCACCGGTCACCAACTTGATGGATGAGTTTACCTACCACTATCCCAGCACCAACAACCGGTTGCATCAGGTGGAAGATGCCGTGGTGGGAACCACCTACAACGACATCCAAGCGGGACAAGGTGTTGGAAACTACGTTTATCACGCCGACGGTTCGCTACGTACCGATGTCCAGGAAGAGATCGGGTATTTGGAGTGGTATCCCAATGGGAAGCTCAAGCAAGTGCATCGCGCATCCGGCTCCACGCGTGCCGACTTGTACTTTGAATACGATGCCACCGGAAACCGGGTGCTGAAAGTAGAAATGCCACGCGATGGCAGCGGAGACTTCCTACCCGAAGCCCAATGGAACAAAACCTGGTACAGCATGGATGCCAATGGGGTGCCCATGGCCATCTATCAAAAAACGGAAACCCAGCCCCAACTGCACCGCACCGAAGCCACGATCTACGGCTCCAAGCGGCACGGCTTGGATACGCGTAGCGCGAATATTGCAGACGATTTGTTTCTCTACAGCTTTGATGCCTTTGCCGAAGATGACTTGTGTGGGGCGGCAGGAACCTGGTTCATGGATGAAACACCGGGCACCACTTTTGCCTTGAGCGATGTGGACCTCGA
>CALCCE010000054.1 GCA_937899835.1 uncultured Flavobacteriales bacterium
CCTGATATCATGTTTCAATTTTGGTATTGGGGGATGTCGGGGCGGGTAGCCAATCCTTGCTTGATAATTTGCAAAACGTGCGCTCTTTCTTCACCAATCAAAGGCAAGCGTGGGGCCCGCACATATTCTGCACCCAACCCGGTGGCCACCTCGGCCAATTTGATGTTTTGCACCAATTTAGAATTGATGTCCAGCTCCAACAAGGGCGTAAACCAACGGTAAATGTCGATGGCCTCTTGAATACGACCCTGTTTTTGCAATTGATAAATGGCCACCGTTTCTTTTGGAAAGGCACACACCAAACCAGCTACCCATCCATCAGCGCCCATGAGCAGGCTCTCCAGCGCCAGGGTATCCACGCCACTTAAAATGGCGATGCGGTCACCAAAACGGTTCTTCAACCGGCTGATGTTGGTCAAATCGCGGGTAGATTCTTTTACCGCCTGGATGTTGTCGTGCTGCACCAGTTCCTCAAACATGTCCAGGGTCACCTCAATGCCATAATCCACCGGATTGTTGTAGACCATGATCGGCAGGTCAGTGGAGGCGGCCACCGCTTTAAAATAGGCAACGGTTTCCCGATCGTCGGCATGGTAGCGCATAGGAGGCAACATCATTAAACCACTGGCGCCATGCTCTTTTGCTACCGCTGCGGCTTGGATGGCATTGCTGGTCGTTTGCTCAGCAATGTTCATGATCACCGGCACCTGGCCTGCTACCAAACGAACAGTAGCTTCTAAAATCGTTCGCTTTTCGGCCTCACGCAGGGTGCTGGCTTCCCCGAGTGTGCCGCCAAGAATTATCCCATTTACTCCTGCCTGCAATTGGGCCTGAATATTTTTACCAAAGAGGGCCAGGTCCAGCGTATCCTCGGCCGTAAACTTGGTGGTTACTGCTGGCATAATGCCTTTCCACTCCACTTTCATAAGACGGTTTGCTTTTGATGTAAAGTTGTGACGCCAGGACCAATGACGGTTGCTCGATCTTAGCCAAAACCAATACTATCTTACCATAATTCACAGCGTTTGCATTTATTTGTGATAAGAATCTATTCAAAGGCCATGAAAACCTTAGCCTTTAAAATCCCCAAACCATCCAACTCCGAATTGATCTTTCAAGAAGATATCGGAACGCAGCTATATCCTTATTTGCACCAGCACGAAGAGATACAACTCTCCTGCATTGTGGAAGGCGAAGGCGACCTGGTGGTGGGCGACAATTACAGCCGCTACCTGGAAGGCGACATTATCTGCATTGACAGCAAAGTGCCCCACCTGTTCAATTCCGATACCAGCAGCGCCTCTCGTACCTACATGATCAGTTTGTTTTTTACGGAGAGCACCTTTGGCCCACAATTCTTTCAGCTACGGGATTTGAAAGCCTTGAGAAGTTTTTTTCAAAAGTTGAAGCAGGGCATTCGCTTGCGCGAAGGAGCCCATCCTATTCAAAGACGTTTTCTTTCGATGAAGTCGCAAAATGAATTCCAACGCTTCTTAATCTTTTTACAATTGCTTCACGAGATCGGTACCGCACACACCACCAAATTGTTGCAATACGACTACAGTTCCGACCTCAGCGAAAACGAAGGTAAACGCATGAGCGAGGTCATGGACTACACTTTTGGCCATTACCAACACCCAATTTTGCTGCAAGACATTGCCGCGGTAGCCAATTTATCCCCGAATGCTTTCTGTCGGTTTTTCAAAAAACGAACCAACAAATCGTACGTGCAATTCCTCATCGAAATTCGGATTGAGAAAGCCTGTCAACTCCTGGCCAAACAGCGCGACTATTCCGTTACCGAAATTTCTGAACTGGTGGGCTTCCGCAACCTCTCCAACTTCAACCGAAAGTTTAAGCAACTGAAAGGCGTATCTCCGCTGGCGTATCGGAAGGAAGTTTGAGCATCTAAGAAAAATTCCTGCACGTCCACTTCAGAGAACATTTTCCCTGAAAATCGCACCAAGGAAGCGTCAACTCAATATGCGTCCGGTTCAAACCCCATTTCCAAATCAATGGCAGCACCCAAAGTCCAGCTGACCTCGGTATTGTTCACTTTATTGGTGCTCAGAATCACGGTGCTTTCCTTTAGGTGATAGCCCTCTCGGAGCAGTGCCCCATAGTAAGCGGCATTGAAACAATAGGTGCTGAGGTATTCCGGTGAATCGTCGTATTGCTTTTGAATTTCTTCCCAGGTTTTGCCACAGAAGCGGGAGCCCCGCACGTGGAGAGAATCCAACCGCACCGTATCGGCAAAGTCGAGGGCCTTAAAGGTGTAATAAAAACCACTCACTGCGAGGTAGGTGGATGCCGAATCGAGGTGAACGTCTTCTCCAAAAAGACAATCCAGGTAGGAAATGGAGTCGCAAAGTTGGGCGAAGCTTTGGGCCACTTTTTTAGCACAAGCCGCGCAATCTCCTGTGCCTTTCTGAGAGTCGGAAATCGGGTAGCCCACCGGGTAACATTCCGGAACGGCGGTCATTCGAATGGCCTCATTGCTCCCCATACCTAAATAGCTGAAAGCGTAGATGTGTTGTTCTTCACCACGGTAAGTTCGGGTTTGGGTACGATCGCCAGCGGTAGCCGCCACATGCGCCACCTGGGTAGATGCTCCTCCCATTTCCACCAACGCCTCCCGTTTTTGATTGGGGTCCATTTGATCGTCGAGGTAGTTGGCAGCAATCCAGCCGTAGAGGCCTTCAAATTGCCCGGAAATAATCATGGCTTTTTTGAAAGCAAACGGCGTTGTTGTTAGGTAGGAGGAAATTTGGTGCATTGTTTTCTCCTGCTGCTGCTTTTCTACCAGGCGCATGCCTGCCGTTGCCATGAGGTAAAGGGGCGTTTTCCCCCAATAGGCGCTATCGATACTTTGTTTGGCGTGCTCCACAAGGGCAGCAATGGACTGCATCACCGTTTCCTGATCGGTGGCCATGGCAGAAATGCCGGGCTTAAATTTTTTGGGTTTCCCTACCATGGTAACTTCCGGCATATTGTCTAACGCCTTTGGTTGTAATTGATACACATAAATGCGCGACCCGGAACTGCCCGCATCAATCACAATTGAATAGTG
This sequence comes from uncultured Flavobacteriales bacterium, assembly GCA_937899835.1. Taxonomy (GTDB): domain Bacteria; phylum Bacteroidota; class Bacteroidia; order Flavobacteriales_G; family Salibacteraceae; genus CALCCE01. Next base: position 3,071 of record CALCCE010000054.1, read on the forward strand.
CTTCTCGGGTACTTGGTTGTTTGAACTATGGGGCTTTGAGGGCGCGTTACAACCAGCGGTACTCAAAAGCACCCCTAACATGAGGAGTGGAAGGAAATGGCATGTTTTCATGCAGGGAATTTAAGAAATGTGCTTGTAGTGGGTACGGTATACACCAATCGGATTGGGATAATAATCGACCGGTCATCAAAGAGATAAAAGCCGCTACAAGTTATGGCCGCTTCCCCAGAAAGCTTTCATCAAAAAAGCCGCTCGCGGGCTGGAATGTGCGCCAGTTTAAGTTTTGGGGGTTGGCTGCTATTTTCTGCCTGATCTTGATCGGCAAGGGTATTGGGATAACGCTCTGCGAGTGTGCTCAATTCGTTGGCAAGGTTTTGAGCGGTGCTTTCTACTGTGGCCTGAAAGAGTCTACTCACCGTGGCGAGCCATTTGTCAACTACCACCAGTTCCCTCACTTCTTCTGCGGTAAGCTGGCGCAACTTAGCGTGTATTTGAGTTGCTAAAGCACGGTTTTCAGCTGGCTTATCGCTTCTTTGCCCGGCAAAATAGCGTTGCTCTACCAATTCCTTGGGCAACAAATCGCAATCGAAATCTATTTCACTACCTTGGCCCGAAACCTGGCGCAACCGGGCTACCCAGCCATGGTCGATGATGAATTGCACATCGCTTTTCATCACCTTTTCCCAGTAGTCCATCAAGTGCTGGAGCATGGTTTGGCGGTTGGTCAGCGCCTTTCGGTGATAGGCCGCTAACAGGTTTTCGGATAATTGGTGGATGATTGCCTCAGCCGATGTATTGGAAGTGATGGCTTCTAAAATATCCTGATTTTCCGTTTTCCAGGCGCTCCACAGGTAATCCATCCGGTAGCGATACGCCACAAATTCGGGGTGAGCTACAATGGTGGTTTTCAACTCCGAGAGCGAAACAGACAGCTGCGAGTAATTGGGCCGCAGGGGCACCAATAATTTTTCTTTCAGGTCGGGAAACACCTCCCAATAAGACTCCAATAGGTCAAGGCTTCCGTTGGGAATGCCTCCATGGAGGTGCCCATTTTGATTTTGCTGCGCTTTGTCTTCTTGCAGGTAGCGCGACAGATCGAGGTTAAAGTTGTTTTGTGCAATTCGGATAAAGGGAACAAAAACTGCCCTTTTCTCTTGGTTGCGTTGGGTGTTGAACCCTTCCACCAGTTGGCGAACGTTTTGCTCGCTCAACCGGTTTTTGTCACCGTCGGCAAAATAATTCTGGCTGGCGTCCATGAGAAAAACCCCCAAACGCTCTGAGGCTCCGGCCTTATCGAGCACCAGTATGCAAGCCGCTTTTTCGGTACCGAAAAACAGATTGGCGGGCAAACCGATGATGCCTTGAATGTATTTGCGTTCGATCAGGCTTCTGCGCACTCCTGCCTCTGCATTGCTACCAAATAGCACCCTGTGCGGCAACACGACGGCAGCTCTACCAGTAGTGTTGAGGGAGGCGATGATGTGGAGCAAAAAAGAGTAGTTGTGATTTTCATCTGGCGGTGTACCGTAGGGAATCACGTGCTTGTACCCTTCGTCTACCGGCAGGGCAACCGGGTTTTGTATTTTGACCGACAAGGGCGCACGGGCCACGATGAGGTCAAAGCATTTCAGCGAACCATTGTTTTCAATGTGAGCGGGTTGGGCCACGGTATCGCCGGTTTTTATGACCGCTCCGGTATCACCGCGAACCAAGGCATTCATCACCGCCAGGTCTTTCGCCATTTTGTCTTTTTCCTGGCCGTGGAGCAACAGCGGAGCCGAAATTCCCTGCGCCACCTCGTAGAGTAAGGTTCCATCACTACACGCCGGATCGTAGAGCGAAACTTCGGAAGATTCGGTAGGATGCCAACCCACGATTTGCGCCAATGCCCGAGCTACTTCAGGCGGGGTTTGCAAAGGCACCTCGTTGGTGCCCGCTTCGGTGTAGGCGTGCCGCATCAAAAATGCCAAAGCATCGCTCAGCAAGGTATCATCCTGATTCGATGGATCGCTAAAGTCAAAAACCGGACGTTGAAAAATACCGACAAAAGCACTCCAAAAATCGTCCCTTTCAAGGTGGTCCACCTTAAAATCAACGTCACTCAAGGCTTCCCCCATACCGTTGGCTCGAAAAATGGGAAGCACACCGTGGCTATTCAAGCGTTCGCCAAAGTCTTTCCGATCTTTTAGCCTTAGCAGGTCTTCAAAACTGGCACCGTGGGGAATGTGAACCGCACTGTCAGAAGAAGACCCAAATTTGTCAGATACGTATTTAATGAAAAGCAGGGTAAGCACACCATGTATGCTTTGCGAAATACCCATACCAGACTTTAGAAAGTCGAAGCCTTCTCCAAGCCCTTGGTAGCGATCCGATGTTCTATCGGCCATGATAGTTGCAGCTTGTATCTATTCCTTCAAAGTTCAATCGCGGTTCTCTCTCATCCTCACCCCTCAGGGCTTGCAATACATCGGATTCACCGGTGGGCGTCTGGCACCTCCCAACCAAGAAAGTTTTGGAGGTAGCGCATTGCCCATTTACAAAGGTCGCGATCCTTTAGAAAAACGAGGATAAGCTTTGGGACTAAATTTGGTAGGTAAACCGGTTTTTAAGTGCACACCAAAACAGCCGTTCCCCTGCTTTGGTCCACGCGCACTGCGTTTCAGCGGAGGATCGATGAAATGGATTTATGGAATCGGGAGGTCTTTGGCATCCTGTTTTAAAACAATTGGAAATGGTTTAGTGCCCTGGTGGATACAACAAGCGATAGGACGCTTTTATGGTGGACGTTAAAATGAAAAAACGCAGCTTGAATACCTTCCTTCGTTTCTTGGATAGTTCTTCTTCCCTGGCTCCCGTAAAATTTTCTCCCTCTCCGAACGTTACTGCTATGGTTGAAGCAGCACTGCCTGTTTCGGCATCGGCACTTGCCCTGCCCATTTTCTTTCTGCCTTAACCGGATTTCCCGGCACCACTGTTGAATTAAATATGCTATTCAATGACTCAACGTTACCTTTGGTGCGGGATGCTACTAGCACTCCTGCTTCCTGTTTTGGCCCATGCCCAAAACTATCCTATCGACAGCCTTCGGGCAGCATTACAACAACAAATTATTCCAGATACCCATCGGGTGCACTTGTTGCTACAGCTCTCACGTGGCTTGTGCCAAAGGGCTCCGGCTGAATCGGAAGTGTTTGCGCAGGAGGCCGTGGTGCTTTCCGATTCGCTGGCCTTCTCTTTTGGGCGGGTAAAAAGCCGCTACAACCTTGGTCTGGCACTGCATTTTCAAAATCAGTATCCAGCCTCCAATGCCGCCATGGAAGAAGGCATGGCCTTGCTGAGCGCGTATCCTTCAAAGCCTATGGAGGCCAACTTCCACGTTCGGCTGGGGGTCAACAAAGTAGAACAAGGCCGCTATGATGAAGCGCTGGAACATTACTACACCAACTTGCGCTACTGGGAAACTCAGCAGCACCCGATCAACATGGGGAAGGCCAACCTCTACGTGGCCGGAGCACTACGGCAATTGACACGTTTTGAATCTGCCTTGGAAAACCAACGCAAAGCCCTAAAGCTTTTCCAGGATGCACGATTTCCACAAGGTCTGTTTGCGGCCTACAACAGCATGTCCACTTCTTTTACCGAACTCAACCAAATGGACTCGGCCATCCACTACTACGAGCAGGCCTTGATTTTAATGGACCGATTAAAGCTCAAACGAATGAAAGGGCCGGTTTTGAGCAACATGAGCATTTCCTACTACCACATGGGCGAATACGAAAAGGCGTTGGGGTTGGCACAACAAGCCATTGAGCTGTGCCGGCAAGATGGCAATCAGTTGGCGCTCATGCGGTGCTACAACAATGCAGCATCGTGCTACACCGCCCTGAATCAGGCCGAAAAAGCAATTCCCTACCTCGAGAAAGCCTATGCCCTCGATCGGCAAACGGGCACGAAAGAAAATGAACTACAAACCACCCAGCGACTGGCAGATGCTTATGAACAAACCGGTGATTTAAAACAGTCGCTGCATTTTATGCGGCAGCACCTCCACCTCAAAGATTCGTTGCGAAGCGAACGCATGGACGCTAAAATTGCGGAGTTGGAAACCCATTACCAAAAGCAAGCCCGGGAACAGGAAATTGCTTTGCAAGAGCAAGAAATCAAAGTGTTGACCATTACCGGAAATCAAACCCGGCTGCAACGCAATGCCCTGGTGGCTGGCACAGGCATGATCGCAATCATTTTATCGTTGTTTTTCAACATGTGGCGCACCCAACAGCGCCACCAGAGACTCAAAATGGAAGTAAAAGCGGCTCAAGACGAACAGGAAATCAAGCGGCTGGCCAACGAAGTATCGGCTAAAAACAAGCAACTGACCACCTACACCATGCAGCTGTTGCAAAAGAAAGATCACTTGCTGCGGATCAAAGAAAAAACCCACCTGGTAGCCAAAGAGCTCCAAGATCCGGAGGCATCTTTTCGCCTGCGACACATCGAGCAGGAAATCAACCGCATCAACCAACTGGAAAATGACTGGGAGGAGTTTCGCATGCACTTTGAGGCGGTCCACACCAATTTTTTTCAAAATTTAAAAAACAAGGTACCTGCGCTCACGCCCAAAGACCTGCGTTTGTGTGCCTTTTTGCGCCTTACCCTCACTACCAAAGAGATTGCCAACTTATTGGCTTTGCCGCCCAAATCAGTAGAAGTAGCCCGCTACCGCCTGCGGAAAAAATTTGGTCTCGACCCCAAGGATAACCTGGTAGAATTTATTGTGAGCAACGGCTGAGGGCAACAAAAAACCCACCTTGCTGCTGGCAGTAAGTTGGGCAATGTGTAGTAGTCGGGCAAAAGATCAATTGCGGTGGAGGAGCATGTCGTCGTCGTTGTGGTGCTCAAAACCCAACCACATGTCGAACCGGTTCATCCAGGTAATTTTCACCGGTCCATCGGTCCATTTGGGAGCGAAGTTTTCTACGGGTTCCTGTGTTGGTTCGGTAGTGTCGGTAGTTCCTCCTTTGGTGCCATCATCGGTTTCGTTACTGCTGGCTTCCAAGGGAGCTTCTGCCGGTTTCCACACCTGTCTGCCTCCCTGGTAGGTTTCGGTTACGGTGAGGTAAATGTTGCGCTTCTCGATCCAATAGGTACCTTTCACTTCTTTCTGCACTTGATCTTGCTGGTATTGAAAATGGAAGGTACCATCGCTGTTGAACCGGTACCGATCTTCCTGCTCTGGGTTTTCCCCATCGCAATCGGTCCATTCATCTACAATTTTTTCAGGGTAATTTTTTACTCGGGCACAACTGACCAACAGACTTACGGCTAAGAGCGCTAAAAGGACGTTGGAGGGACGAAATATACTTTTCATGATCTAGAGTTTAAAGGTGTAAAAGAACCAGAGTGGGTGGGCTCAGTACTTATTTTGTGTGCGGCCAGCGAAGCCTTAACCAATTCCAGTCAAAAGGAAGGACAGAGGCTTTACAAAAAGGGTTGCACGGTGATGGTAAAATCCTCTCAATTTGTTGTGCTTTGCCTTCACCTACATTGGAAAACAGAACAAGCTATGCACTGCAATGGTTTCGCATTGGTCTTGATTCATGCAAAAAACAGCAGCAATGGCGGGAAAACGGCTGCGCAAAATCGACCTCTGGTTGCTCTCAACACTACCTCTGAATATCTTTTTCGAAAAAGGGCGATTCCTCCTTTATTTCCGCTACCTTTAAAAGAAATACTTTTCATGTTGCAATGCGCACTATCATTGCCACAGGGTTAGAAGGGGGCATGGCCGTGAAGAGTAAGAATCGACTTCTGCGTCATTGCAGAAACAAGCATTTAAACAGTAGATGCACATCTGCTCAACCAGCCATAGTCATGGCCGCTCTACCCATGAACACGTACCCTCATGAAAATCGAAGGTAGTCAAGAGCCCCTTAAAATCACTGCCGAGCTCTTGCGCAAACGAGCGGGGGAAGATCGCTATACTGCTGGCAAAGCCTTGTTTTTAGCCAATCGAGTCAAAAATCTTACGCGCTCTGGGGAATTGTATACCGGTCAGGTAGAAGATGGAGCAGAGGTTTATTCCGTTTCCATAACCCTCAAAAACAACCGACTTTTAGCCGCTTGTACTTGTCCTGAAGCTTCGGGGTCTCGCATTTTTTGCCAGCACCTGGTGGCCGCAGGCCTCAGCATTGCCGCAGGTCAATTTCAGGAAACCCTGCCCAACCACCTGGCTGCCAAAGAGGAATTGCCACCCTTTGACGAGTCGTTTGCTTCCACTTCTACCGACGAGAAATTAGAATTTTTAGATCATTTGTTGCACCTCGACGATGCGCTGCAAGATCAATTCCTGGCCTTTACTCACCAGGCCGAAATTCCATCGATCGACATCGATGCCATTAGCGAAGAAGTAGCCGTAGCCTTGGAGGGCTTTGCACCCGATGCGATTATTCGCGCTGCGCAGCGGGCCCACCGCAATGTACCGGTGCCGCAAGAATTGCGACAAAACCTCAAAGCAGCCGTGCGCCCCCTCTTGGGAACATGGCCGGAGAAAGCGCTGGAACTGGGCCACCATGGCCATTTAGAAGACAGCGTGGCTTGTTTGCTGGGGCTTTACGAAAGTACCTTCGATTTGCCAGAGGTGAAAGATACCTTTGGCGTGTTCGAGAAAAGTTTTCAGGATTTCGTGTTGGATTTGGTAGCAGAGGTAACCAACGAGTTGGTGGCTTGCCTCAACCGGGTAGTGTTGGCACCAGAAGCCATCTCCGCCGTGATCGACCTGTTGGACGAACGATTCACGGAAGACTACCAAAACAGCAAGTTACAGCCTTTGTTGATCCTACTGGCCCGCTCAGCGGAACATGCAGCGCAATTGCACCAAATGTTGATGGCCACTGGCTGGACCGGCATTGCCATGGCCGAGGTGTTTTTTCAAATTGCCCACGTGACCGACAACCGGGAACTGTGGACCGAGATTGCCGAAAGCTACTACCGCTACGATTCTTCCATTTGCCTGCGCCTGCTGGAAAATTACCAACAGCTCGAAGCCACCGAAGATTTTCGACGGGTGGCCGAAACGGCACTTTTCAACTGGCCGGCCGATCATTGCCACTACCTCAGCCAACACCTGACGGAAGAAAATGACGGTCCCTTGTTGGTGAAAGCCCTGCAAGGTGAAGTGAGCCATTGGCACCGTTTAGAGCAATATGAACGATTATCGGCCCTGCTTCCCCACAAGGAGCGCAACCAATTTGTAGACAGTCTTCCAAGAACAGTGCCTCCTGATTTCTTTACCCAACTGCTGAAACAAGAAAAGCGCTTCGAAGACCTTTTTGCTTTTGCCAAAATACAGGTGGAACAGCACGATATGGTGGACCTGCTAAAACCCGTGCTCAACCTGCACCCCGAAGCCTGTTTCGAGTTGCTGCGGCAATCCTGCCACAACTTGTTTGAGGGCCGTCCCCGAAGGCGGCCTGCCTACCAAAAAATGGCCTATCGCCTGCAGATGATGCAGCAGATCGAAGGCAAACAGAAGGCTACCCAGGCGGTGGTCGACACCTTCTATCAACACAAGCCCAACCTCACCGCGTTGCGCGGAGAGTTTCAAATGGCTGGCTTGGTGGCGTGAGGTAATTCTTCAAAACTTATCCGAAAAGCTATTTTGCAGAACCTTGTGTTCGATAAATCCAGGTGCCATAAACCCCAATCCCCATAGCATACAGCACCGGCACCACATGATGCACGATGCTCGCCTGCCGGTCGTGGGATTCAAATACCACATCCAAAGTGCCGTCGAAAAAGGCATTCCCACAATACACCGGAAAATAGGCGATATGATGATCGAAGTGTGCAGCGGTAAACAAGACGGCTGCCGATACTAATAGTTTGACCGCCGTTCTATTGTCTACCTTTTTTTCCTTTGCGGAAGGCTTTAAGAAATACCAGAGCAGTCGCAGTTCGAAGCCCAGGACCACAACCCGCAACCAGGGTAGCCAGTTGTAGGGCACTGGTACAACATGCTCCAGCACGGTAGTAGCCACTTCCCCACCCCAATGCACGGAGCTCAGCAGCAGAAAGCCGCATAGGAGTTGAAGGTTGGATTGGGGCATGGCCTGTGAAGGTATTTAGGGTTTCTTAAGATTCCTAATGCAACCGGGCAGACAGGTGCACGCGGTAAGCCACCGTTCCGCACTTCAACAGGTTCCATGGTGCGCTCTTTAAAAACCGATGGATTTTCCAAGGTACCTTTGCTCCTGCCTCCCAAGGGGTTACTTTTGTTGACTTACCCAAGAATCGGGTAAAAGTGGTGTGCCTTGGATGCGCTTGCTAAAAGGGGGAAGAAAGTTTCTAGTTAAGCAGGTATACCAACTATCATTTTATGATCTTCATGCCAGCAACATTTCTAAACGGTCCATCAAGCCATGAAAGCCGACTACCAGCCACCTGTAATCAACCGAACGGTTGTGATCGTAATTCCCAAACAGCCTTACTTCGATTGGGACAAAGCCGTTTTTCCAGAGGCTACGCCCATTCAGGAGATGATGGAATACAACTCCTATTTGTTGCCCGAGGTAGAGCTGTCGTTCGATCCGCAAAAGGTGATGAAAAAAGACTGGCCCTGGATCTTTGAAAACGAACTGTTCAGCATTTGCACCGACGAAAGCACCTGGCCCGAAAAAAGAACCTGGGAACTGTTCAACGAATGGTTCGAACTGCAATTCAGCACCCTTGTGCTGGATTTGGGCCACGGGCCAATAGTTCGGGAAAAGTATTGAGTTACTAACCTCAAAGAAGAAATTTAGCCTCCGGGCATTGGGGCCGCGCCTGCCTTTATGCACTGCCGGGTGGTGGCGCCTTCGCTGGTGCGCAACACCATGAAGTAATTTCCGGCCGGAAGGGCAGCTGCGGTAGCAGCATCCAGTTGAAACAAGTGTTCGCCGGGTGGCAGGTAACCGGCATGCAGGTTTTTGATGTGGCGTCCCTGCGCATCGAGCAAATCCATTCGGGCAAAAGTCAGGTTGTTGATCGTTGCTACCCATTGCGCATGGTCTTGAAATGGATTGGGCGTGGCATTGGAAAGCAGGTGATCTTGTGGTTCAATACTGGGCCCCACCACCACCGAAGTGGTGCCATTGAACTTATACACATCGTAGCCAGAAGCGTACATCGATTGCGAATTGATCCGAAAGAACTTGTTGATGTTGGGAAACTCCAACAACTCCGTCCAGGTTTGCCCGCCGTCAGTGGTTTCAAACATGGGAGAATTTCGTGGCCCTACCCACCCTTTGTTGGCATCGATAAAACCAATACCCTGAATGTCCAGTTGTTGGGGCGACACCTGCAAAGTGGTCCAGGTGGTGCCCCCGTCCACCGATTTCACGATGTTGGTGGGCCCACTGAAGGCTTCAATGGAACCGTAGATCAACTGCGGGGTAACGAAATCAAACTTCCACAGGTACTCTACTCCGTTTTGTGTGTAGAGCATCACCGACCAGTTGTCGCCTCCATCAATAGTTTTCAGCACTACAGCACCAGAATCCTGGCTAATGCCTCCAACAAACCCAATGTTTTCATCAATAAAATGGCAGTCGATCAAGCCGTCGGCGTAAGCGGAAAGGTCGGTGTAGCTCCAGGTAACGCCCTGGTCGGTAGATTTAATGAAGTAGGCCGGATACCCAAAGTAGCCCACGCCATAGAAGTTATTGCCGTAGTGCGACCAACCACAAATGCCGGGCAATGGCCCGGGCGTTTGCAGAAAAAGCGGAGTCCAGGTTTGCCCACCATCGGTGGTGCGCAGCAATAAACTATCCAGGGAGCCCACCATGCCAATGTTTTCATCCAAAAATTCCACCGAGCGCAAATAGGCGTTGGCGTATTGGTGCTGTAGGATCCAGGAATCCCCGCCATCGTTGGTGCGGTAAATTTCCCCGCGGGTATTGACGGCCCACCCGGTATCAGGCGAATGGAAATAAATTTCATCGTATCGGGGCGCATACGGCAAATTGGTGGGGATCCAGTTTTGAGCTATGGCAGTAGAAGCCAGGCTTATGAGCAAAGCAAAGACAAGAGAAATACGCATAAGGAAAAACTTTGTGTGAGACAATGGATTCAATCAAAACTAAGCCATGCTGAAAGCGTTTCCGCGTCTTTTCGCCTGGCTTTAGCAAGCGGT
>CALCCE010000055.1 GCA_937899835.1 uncultured Flavobacteriales bacterium
GAACTTGGGTATTCAATTAAAAAGCTCTCAACTTGTTTTTTTGTAATTGCCTGTCTCGTTGAACCTTGTTCTCCGATTCCAAGGAGCAACTTCTTTTTTGATTGTGAAATCAATGAATAATAAAGAAAATGAGGACTGAGAGTATTTTTATGCGTTCGAATGATGGTGACGTGTTGGTTTACTCTTGCAGGTAAGATATCGGACGGGACTACACAACATCTCGCAACGGATGCTCCTGTAATATTTAAGAGTACGTCCTCTTCTTCAATTTCAACATTGGATAACTTCTGAGCCTGTTCATCATCAATGAAAGCAAGCTTTTTTAACGAGAAACCTTCATCATATACGTTCAAACTTCTGATAAGCGAAATTCCTTCTGATTTATAAGCTTTCTGTCCTCCACGAGGAGTTGCTCCGCTGCCTATCTTACTTGAAATATCAATTAATGATGATTCCTCCCAATCCTCACCGCGCTGCGAAAACACCGCTTCCAATTTCGATTGAAACAACTCCTCGGCATTGTGCAGGTTGCGCTCTAATTTTTCCTTGGCTTGGTCAATGGCGGCAAAAGTCCGGTCGAGCAGGGCTACAATTTGTTGTTGTTCTTCGAGTGGGGGAATAGGAATAAGGTGTTCCTGATAAAATTCTTTTGGTATTCTTTTGTGACCTACTGCCCCTGTCATCATAGATGCTCCAGTTTTTCTAAAGCTTTCTTGGTTTAGAAAATAGAAGAGGTACTCACTTGTAAGGTTCTCTTTGGGGCGATAAATGATGAATTCACTCGATCCCAATCCAACTCCATTGATTAGGCCTTTTGCAATTCCCAATTTCCCGTTTTCAAAGCAAGGAGTGATTTTAGCCAATAGTACATCGTCGTCTTGAAAATAAGTATAGCTTCCCTTACCTGCTCCTACGCTGATTTCTTGTTCTGCCTTCGTATATTTTTGGTCAATACCTAAGTCTTTCATTGGTAAAAACGAGACCATTACTACGTCGTCAAAATTTTCTGAAAGCTCTTTTTTGGACGGTTTGATTTGACAAACTGCTTTTAGCTTTTCCTCTTCCCACCCTTCTCTCATAGCAACTCCTTAATCGATTGCAACAAAGCATTGGTTTCCTGGTCGAGGCGTTCCATTTCGGCCAAAATGGTGGCCGGGTCGCGCAGTGGGGCGGCCGCGGGCGTGTTTGGGTGTTTCACGCTCAGGTCCAGGGTTTCCGGGTCCAGGTCGTGTACTTTCACCGTCCACGCTTGCTCGCTGTTGCCTTGGCTGGGGTAGAGGGCCACAAACTCTTTCAGGTCATCGTCGTTCAGCGGGTTAGTTTTGCCCAGGCTGCGGCCAGGGTCCAATTGGTAGCACCAAATTTTGCGGGTGGGTTCACCCTTTTGAAAAAAGAGCACCACCGTTTTCACGCCCGCCCCGGTGAAGGTGCCGCCCGGCATGTCGAGCACCGCGTGCAGTTGGCAGCTTTCGAGCAAATACTGCCGCAGGGCAACGGAAGCTTTGTCGGTGTTGCTCAGCACGGTGTTTTTAATCACTACCGCTGCGCGCCCGCCCGCCTTGAGCGAGCGAATGAAATGCTGCATGAAAAGAAAAGCCGTCTCTCCCGTTTTTATGTCAAAATTCTGTTGCACCTCCTTGCGCTCCTTGCCGCCAAAGGGCGGGTTAGCAAGTATCACTTCGTAGCGGTCTTTCTCCTGAATGTCGCGCACGTTTTCGCTCAGCGTGTTGGTGTGGATGAGGTTGGGGGCCTCAATGCCGTGCAAAATCATGTTCATCAGGCCAATCACGTAGGCCAGGTTCTTTTTCTCCTTGCCAAAAAAGGTGTTTTCCTGCAAGGTTTTTAGGTTGGCGGTGTTGCGCTCCATCCCCTCGTAGAGGTATTCGTAGGCTTCGCACAAAAAGCCACACGAGCCGGCGGCTCCATCGTAGATGCGTTCGCCAATTTTAGGAGCAAGCGCCTGAATCATGGCGCGAATCAGCGGCCGGTGCGTGTAGTATTGGCCCCCGTTGCGCCCCGCATTGCCCATGTTTTTGATCTTGGTTTCGTAGAGGTGGCTCAGCTCGTGTTTTTCTTTCGAAGATTGAAAGGGCAGGCCATCGGCCAATTCCAACACTTCGCGCAGGGCATGGCCGCTCTTGATCTTGTTTTCCAGTTCCGAAAAAATTTCTCCGATTTTGTACTCGATGCTGCTCGGGTTGTCGGTTTGGGTTTTGAAACTGGCCAGGTGAGGCCACAGTTCGTTGTTTACAAATCGGAGGAGGTCACTGCCCCCGAGGGCTTTGTTGTGATCGAGCTTGCCTTCGGCCGTTTTGGGCATGGCCCAGTTCGACCAGCGGTATTGTTCTGAAAGAATGTATTGGTAATCCTCTCCCACCAGCCCGGCCGCATCGGCTCGGTCCTTTTCCAGGTCTTCGAGGTAGCGTAAAAATAAGATCCACGAAGTTTGCCCAATGTAGTCGAGCTCGCTATCCGCTCCGGCATCTTTCCACAACACCTCGTCGATGTTCTTAAACGTCTGTTCAAACATAAATAATAAGCCTTCTTTCTTTCGCTTGGTTGATCTACCAGCGGGCTAAAGATATTTATTGTGGCGAAACCGTAGGCTGCTACTGCACGGCAAAACCGAGTTGCTTTCCCCCTGAAGCCGTCTTCTTTTAGTGCGACACGTATTTTTACGGATGTTTTTAGGGGTTTGTGGGGTGTGGTGTGGTGAGCTAGTAATGGAGTGTGTGAATTAGTACCAAGAAGGTTACGCATGCTCTATGTATTCAGTTAGCCTACGAAGCGTTGGATATTCCTTGAAAGCTAAACTTTGAGGCACTAACCCCTTAGAGTTTGCCCTCTATTTTTTGTAACCCCAATTTCTTTTGTCGTATGTTCTCGTTATTTTCTAACGTTAAAGGTGCTTTCACACATTGTTATAGCGCTTTTCTCCTCTTAATATCTTTGTTTTTATTCAGTTTTTCCTCGCATGCTTCCCACATTGCAGGTGGCCATTTTTATTGGGAATGTACTGGAAACTCCAACGAGATTAAGCTTTTTATGGAGTATTATCGGGATTGCTCTGGGATATTGCCCGCAAATTGCGAAACGATTTCGGCTACTTCCTCTTGTGGTCAATCGCTCACTTTTTCCTTGCCTTTGGTTTCAACTACGGTATATTCTCCGGTATGTGCAGCACAAATGCCCAATATTACTTGCAACAATGGAACTCTTCCCGGCTTTCAACGCAAATTATATGGTGCAACCATCAGCCTGCCCGCTTGTAGCGGAGATTGGACTTTTGAATGGACAGGGGTGGCTTTAATCATTTACAACAATGACTTTATTGGCGGTGGGGATTGGTTTGGGAAAAGAAAAAAAAAAACACCCAAAAAAAAAAAAAAAAAAAAGAAGG
>CALCCE010000056.1 GCA_937899835.1 uncultured Flavobacteriales bacterium
AAGGATAGGCTTGGAAGTTATATTTTCGAGCCAAATACTGGCCTCCACCATGGGAAAAGTGAAAGTGTTAATTGTTGAAGACGAAATCATCATTGCCGACAACATTGCTGATACCTTAGAAGATTTGGGCTATGAAGTATTGGAGCCCGCTACTACCTTCTCCGAAGCAATGGAAACCATTACCGCCGAACGCCCCGACATTGCCATCCTCGACATTCAATTGTCGGGGCAAAAGAGTGGCATTGATTTGGCGGTCGAGATCAACGAACATCAAAAGTTCCCATTCATTTTTCTTTCTTCCAACACCGATAAGCTGACCCTTGAGGAGGCCAAGCGGGTGGAGCCCCTCGCCTATTTGGTAAAACCCTTCAGCAAAGAAGAACTGTATACCTCCATCGAGGTAGCCCTCTACAATTTTTCCAAGCGGCAAGCACAAGCACTCGACCAATCCAGCTTGGTCATTAAAGAAGCCTTATTCATAAAATCCAATAAGGTTTTTCTTCGCCTCAACTTTTCTGATATCCTTTTTCTACGCAGCGACCACGTGTACATTGACATCTTGATGACCGACGGCCAACGGCATACGGTGAGGGGCAGCCTCAACGAGTATATCAACAAGTTGAGCAACAGCTTTTTTAGAAGCCACCGCAGTTGCATCATCAACCTCGATCATTTGCATTCGATTGACCACAGTGGCGTTTTAATCAAGGACCAGGTATTGCCCATTGGCAAAAAACAACGCGAAGAAATCCTCAGTCGCCTCAACCGAGGTTAAAGGTAGCGCAACACCTTCTACCAAGCTGTAAATCGCCTTTCCCTCTTTTTCTTTAGTACACCTTTTGAGTGCTCCACAACAAGAAGTGTTGGAGCTGGAACAATTATTTTCCGGCTTTACAACGGCAACGTAGTATTGCCAGCAACTCAACCAACTGACTTATCTCCTACCCAATTTCACCCAATCAAGAAACTCGTCCGCTTTTGATCAAAACTTAAATGTCATAAATCATTTTTCAGGCAAAACATGCCTCCCATTCACCCCCAATTCATAATCGGATGAACAAACCACAACTCTTGAGATCATTTGCCTTTTTGGCAGTGATAGTGCTATTCAACCTACCGTCGAAAGCACAGATTACTCACAACCAAATCTGGTCCTCGCAATGGACACCCAACGTCACCTTAGATCCCATTGGGTTTGACAGTATTACACTCCCGATTACACCACAGCGCTTCGGTACCGCAGTTTTCGCCGATCTTGACAACGACGGCGACAAAGACCTTATATCGGGTTCTAACCGTGGGCAACTGTTTACTTATGAAAACGTAGGCACTCCTACCAATCCCCATTTTCAGGCTTCCAACAAATTTCCCACTTTGGATACCATTGATATTGGAAAAGGGCAACCTACCAACGAGATTCGTCCGGTTTTCGCCGATTTGGATGCTGATGGAGATTTAGATTTAATCGTTGGCAGCCGATGGAATTATGTCGGCATACAAAAACTGGATGACATTTATTATTATCAGAATACAGGAACCGCTTCTAATCCTATATTCCAATACACACCGCTACCCGGAACCGCTAACCAACAAGTAGCTGAGTTTTGCGGCATGGCGTTTGGCGACCTCGACAACGATGGGGACCTTGATTTCGTTGCCGGAGGTTCTGACTCTTGTACCTACTTTTTGAATGTAGGAACCGCCACCAATCCTTCCTTTCAAAGAGACTATACCTTTTTCAAGCCTTGGGTAGAAACCAGTTTTCTGCTTCCAACTCCAGACCTGGAAGATTTCGACGGCGATGGCGACCTGGACATGTACTTCATGGACGAGGGTGGATTTATTCGCTATATTCCTAACAACGGTACACCCACCAATCCAAACTTTGCTCCATTCATTTCCTACCCTGTACCTTCATTGGATACGATTGACTTTGGTTCCTTTGGTTCAATGACATTTGAAGACATCGACGGAGATGGGGTGAAGGACTTTATGGCCACCGACTTTAATCCTACTGCCTGGTATTGGTGTAAAGGTGTTCCACTTGGTCCTACCGTAACTTTTACCAGTTCCAATGCTACTTGCAACGGCAATACAGACGGTACAGCTACCGCTACTGGTGGTAGTACGGTAGGCCCTTACACTTACTCATGGAATTCAGGTGCCACTACTCCAACTATCTCTGGACTGGGAGCCGGTACTTACACCGTTGTGGTTACCGATAGTAGTGGAGATATGGTTACAAGGTCAGTTATCATTACTGAGCCTGACATCTTAGCAAATGTACTCAGCGTAGATAGCAACGTTTCGTGCAACTCCTTTTTTGATGGTGGTGCCACTGCAGCAGCGAGTGGAGGCACTGCACCTTATACCTTTTTATGGTCCAATTCAGCTACCACTTCATCTATAACAGGAGTAGCCGCAGGAACTTACTCTGCCACAGTAACCGATGCCAATGGGTGTACTGATTCCAGCTCCATCATTATAAGTGAGCCCGTTGCCCTGTCGGTTAGCGCTACCAACACCAGCCCAAGCAACCAAAGTGCTTTTGATGGAAGCGCCACGGCAACTCCCACCGGAGGAACCGCGCCTTATACCTATATCTGGAGCAACAGTGCCACCTCGGCTACCGTTGGCAGCTTGGGTGTAGGCACCTACACCGTGACGGTTGCTGACAACAATGGCTGTACGCAAACCGCTTTTACCCAACTCACCTCCGGGCCTGCCCCAACGATTGTTGTCGATTCCACGGTCGCCTGTTTTGGAGAAACCAATGGAGGAGCGTCTTCTACTGTAATAGGTGGTACTACTCCTTACACCTATCTGTGGTCAAATGGAGGAACCAACTCGTTCATAACGGGAATAAATGCCGGCGTATACTCCGTAACGGTAACCGATGCCAGTGGCCTCACTGGAGTGGCCGCTGCAAGCATTACCCAACCCACTCAATTGCTTTTGTCGAACACCAGCTCCACCAACATCAGTTGCAATGGTGGGGCAAACGGCTCAGCTACTTACTTGGCCGGAGGAGGTACCTCCCCCTACTCCTACGCGTGGTCCAGTGGTGATACCTTAGGAACCGCAACCGGACTGAGTGCCGGTACACATACTGTGACACTCACCGATGCCAATGGATGTACTGAATCTGCAAGCATAGCGCTAACAGAACCTTCTGCTCTGGTTGTTTCTACCACCAACACCAGCCCTACAACACCAACAACTGCTGATGGCAGTGCCACAGCAAGCGCAAGCGGAGGTACCAGTCCATATTCTTACGCATGGAGCAATGGAGGCACCACTGCTAGCATTTCGAGTTTACTTGTAGGCACTTACACAGTGACGGTAACCGATAACAATGGATGTACCCAAACAACTTCAACAGTATTGACCTCTGGTCCTTCACCAAGCATCACGGTAGATTCTAATGTTGCCTGCTTTGGTGAAAGCAATGGTGGCGCATCAACGGTAGTAACCGGAGGCACAACACCTTATACCTACGCTTGGTCCAACTCGGCAATCACCGGCTCCATTACGGGAGTGCCAGCTGGGACCTATACCGTAACCGTGACCGATGCCAGTGGGCTAACCGGCACTGCCACCACCAACATTACAGCACCCAGTTTGCTAACCTTGTCCAATTCTGGTTCAAGCAACTTGAGTTGCAACAACAGCGCAGACGGTTCCGCAACCTTTGCTGGTACTGGAGGAACCATGCCTTATTCCTACAATTGGTCAAGCGGTGGAGCTACCACGGCCAGCGCTACCGGCCTGAATGCCGGCACCTATTCGGTTACCATTACCGATGCCAACGGATGTACCGACTCTGCTTCAGTGACACTCACCCAACCCAATGTTTTGGTGATTGCCGCAGTCGTAGACAGCAATGCTTCCTGCAACGGTTTTAGTGATGGCGGAGCAAGCGCTTCTGCAACTGGTGGAACCATGCCTTATTCCTACTCTTGGTCCAACGCAGCCACCACGGCTTCCATCACAGGGGTTACAGCAGGCACTTACTCCGTGACCATTACCGATGCCAACGGCTGTACGGATTCCAGTGCAGTGACCATTACAGAACCAGTGGTGCTCTCAGCTGCTTCTGTGGCAGATTCCAATGCCTCTTGCAACGGCTTTCTCAATGGCGGAGCAACGGCTTCTGCTACAGGTGGCACCATGCCCTATTCCTTTAATTGGTCCAATGCAGCCACTACCGCTTCCATTACTGGAATAGCTGCCGGCACGTACTCGGTTACCATTACTGATGCCAACGGGTGTACCGATTCTACTGCTATCTCCATCACCGAGCCAGTAGTCTTAGGTGCTGCCGCTGTTGTTGATTCGAACGCTTCCTGCTTCGGCTTTACCGATGGCGGAGCAACAGCATCTGCTACCGGTGGAACCATGCCTTATTCCTACTCTTGGTCCAACGCAGCCACCACGGCTTCCA
>CALCCE010000057.1 GCA_937899835.1 uncultured Flavobacteriales bacterium
GGGTTCAATCAGCTGGCCAGCGGACAGGCTCCCGTCTTCGCTACAAGAAAGCCCCCCTTTCAACCTTGAAAAGCGGGGCTTTTTTTCATGTTTACAGTTTACGCTTTGTACGCTCGCTCCTACGATAAAATCTACGTGGGATACTCGTCAAATCTTCAAGAACGATTGCGCTCGCACAACGAACTGGCTAAGAAAGGTTGGACGGTTCGCTACCGACCTTGGGAAGTAATTTATCAGGAAAAACAACCGACCAAGTCAGAAGCCCTTCTTCGGGAAAAGCAATTGAAGTCGGCCAAGGGCCGTGAATTCATTTGGGAGCTGGTTCGAGCGCAATATCCGCAATCTGATTGAGCAGGATTCATATCCGCCGGCTGGCGGACATGGGTTCAATCAGCTGGCCAGCGGACAGGCTCCCGTCTTCGCTACAAGAAAGCCCCCCTTTCAACCTTGAAAAGTGGGGCTTTTTTCATTTTGACTAACCCTATTCTGGCAATACCACTACCTTAGACTTTAAACTTCGGTTTAATTGGTTTTGATGATTGAAACGCATGTTGTGCCGCCACAACTTGAGCCTACACGTTTGGTCGATGGTGCCATTGGTCTTTTTCAAAATGCACCCACCAAATCGGCGTTGAAAAAGGCCATTAAGAAGCAATGGGTTACGGTAGATGGGCAACTGGCGCATTCAGGTACCTTCATCCGTGGTGGAGAGACCTTGGTGGTTACCATTCCTGAGCAGCCGTATGCTGGAAAGCAATTGGTGCTGCCGCTTCAGGTGTTGTATGAAGATGAACACTTGGCGGCTGTGCACAAGCCGGCTGGAATTTTGGTGAGTGGCAATTCGTTTCGAACCGTGGCACGGGCCCTGCAGCAGAACCTGAAGGTAAGCTCCCTACCCGATGCGACCATCCCTCAACCCGTACACCGGTTAGACTATGCTACTACCGGTATTTTACTGGTAGGAAAGACCAACAGCAGCATTCGCTACCTCAATCAACTATTTGAAAAAAAGGAAGTGGCAAAAACCTATGTCGCCATCTCCATTGGAGCGATGGAGGAAAAGCAGGGAATGCTCGACATACCGGTAGATGACAAGCCAGCGCGATCAGCCTATTCCGTTTTAGCATCCGTTGGTTCTCCACGGTTTGGAACACTCAATTTAGTGGAGTTGAAACCAGCAACTGGCAGGCGGCACCAATTGCGAAAACAATTAGCGGCCATCGGAAATCCGATCCTGGGTGATCGGGATTATGGGCCGGCAGCGTTGATTTTAAAAGGCAAAGGAATGTATTTGCATGCCCTTTCGCTGGAGTTTCAACATCCGTTTACGCCACAACAATTGCATTTAAAAGATGGACAGGTCCATCGGTTTCGAAAAATCTTTCCTGAGTGGGAATGCTCCCTTTGAGCGCAATCAATGGCTTACAGGAATTTCAATAATTTCGTTAAAAAGAATATGCTATACCGTTTATGGTGTGTAACCGTCTGTAAGGGCAGGAAACTCACAAGGCACTTTGACCTATTGAATTAAAATCTATTTTTCGAAAGCCGATCGAAAAGCTGGCTTTTTTGCTTTGGAAAGCTTGGCGCAAATTCCTCCCTTCAAAAATATTTCTCCGACTGTTTTGTTGAATCGGTCTACCTTGTTAAGGTTGACGATCCACGACTTGTGGGTGCGCAAAAAGTGGGGAATCGTATCCATTAGGTCTTCGAAGTGCTTCAGATTACGGCTGACAAAAACTACTCGTTCTTCTGTATAAATCTTGCTGTAAGACTCCTGTGCTTCAATAGCAAGGATGTTATTTACTTGTAGTATGATCCGTTCCCCTCGATCGAAAACGGCAATTTGTTCCACTTTATCGCTTGCCAGGGTTTGCTTTAGCAGGCTATAATTCTCCACTACATTTTGGAGGGTAATCCGATCTTGTGCTTTTTTCACAGCAGCTTGCAAACGCTCAATTTTTACAGGCTTCAGCAGGTAATCGGTTGCACACAATTCAAAAGCTTTCACGGCATAGCTGTCATAGGCCGTCACGAAAATAATTTCAAAGTCGATAGATTCGAAAAAGTCCAGCAATTCATACCCGGCATAGTTGGGCATTTCAATATCGAGAAACACAAGATTGGGTTTTTCGCTGCGAATGAATTGGGCTGCTTCCTCCACTGTAGCGCAGGCGGCTAAAAGCTCTAGCTCAGGACAGAAGCTCTTTACCAGGTTAGTAAGCACATCACGGGCGGATTCTTCGTCGTCCACAATCAGGGCACGTACTTTTTTCATGGGGTTCACCATTGCTTCATTGCAGGGTTTATCGTTCAAAATGTTTCTTTGAATGGCAAGGTGAGGCATACTTCGGTACCTGTACTGGTACCGTTGGCTTCTAAATTGGTGTAGACCACCCCCAGATTCTCGTCTTTGGTAAGTTCTTTAAGCACGGTAAGCCGTTTGTGAATGGAACTCACTGAAAAAGACTCGTGCCGCTTGTGTCGTCGTCGGTTGATGATCTTGGAAGCTTCCATTCCAATTCCATTATCGGTGACCACGCACTGTAAGGTGCCTTTTTTTAAAGTATGAAACACGATAGACAGTTTTCGGTCGCCTTTTTTATGGAGCAGACCGTGAATCAATGCATTTTCAATAAAAGGCTGGATCAACATGGGTGGGATAAGAATGTCATGAATCCCATTCGTTTCAACTTGAAACTGCAAGGTGTCTTTAAACCTGAGCTTTTCAAGCTCAAGATAAAGCTGAATGCGTTCCACTTCTTTTTCCAACTCCACAAACTCTTGATCGGAAGCCCTTAAGGTTTCTCGCAGTAGATCGGCAAAACTGGCAATGTAGGTATACGATTTTTGAGCATCTCCTTTGAGCACCAAATCTTGAATGGAGTTCAATGCGTTGAAGGTAAAATGAGGATTCATTTGTGCCTGGATAGCCGTGAGTTTTGAAGCATTGAGCTCGTTGATAAGCATGGCTTGTTTTTGTTCCACCAACATCCGGTTGCGGTAAAATACCATGACACCAGAAATTCCTAAAACCGCAATGCCGGCATAAAACCACCAAGAGAGCCAAAAATGGGTAGCAATAGAAAAGGCTACTAATACCTCTTCACTTTCGTTTCCGCGACAAATAGCTTTGGCTCGAAACACATAATCGCCCGCAGGTAAAGACCGAAAGGTGATTTTGTTTTGTTCGGCGGGTAAAAACTGCCAAATGGTATCTACCCCTTGTAGCCAGTAAGAATATTGTGTTTCACCGTTGTAGCGCAAATTTCTTACACCAAGTTCAAAGGCAATTTTGTTTTGATCTGCTTTGAGGTTTAACTCTGGTTGTACAGGGATCTGTTTTTCGTTGACCTCTACTGAAAAAACCTTGAGTTGAGGCTTATAGTTAAATTCAGGATGATCTTCCAGGTTCACTTGCTGCACCCCCTCGCGATTGAGCACCCAAAGTGTATTTTGGTGTACCTCAAAATCGATCATACCATTGGTTCGAAGGCCATCCGCCCTCCCGATGATCTTGATCGGTTGGCCCTCAGTGTTCAAAAATTGAATACCCTTTGGCGTGCCAATCACCAAGCCATTTTGGTGCGCTTTTACTTTGAGGATTTGGTTGGAAATGAGTCCAGTGGAGGTGTCCCAGGTGTGCTGTAGTTTTCCATTTGAAAAAGCGAGGAGTCCGTCTTTAGGGGTGGCCACGTACATCAACCCTTTGATGTACGTGATATCGTCGGCAAGAATGCTTTTTCCGCGATAGCTGATAAAAACGGGCTCCTTGTTTTGTGAAACGAAGGCCAAACCACGTGCGGTGCCGGCATAAATTTCATGAAGGTCCGTATCGTAACCTACGGTATAATGCCGGGTGACCAAACCGTCAAAGAACTGCCTTTCACCGGTAGATAAATTCCATTTAAACCCGATTTTGTTTGTAGCGAACACAAATGCATTGCCTCCTATTGTAGCAACATCTTTTAGTGAGCTAATATTTAGTGAGGTGGTTTCATGATTTTTCAAATTATAACGATAGCCATGACCATCATTCATGACCACATTTTCAGCGTCAATCGCTTGCAGAAAGTCAATTCGTTCCCCACGGTAGGGTAGCGTTTCCAATTCATTTTCTTTGTCATACAAGAACAATTGCCCCGATTCTGAACCAAACAGCAGGCGCTCTTCTTCAAAGTGCGTCATGCTGATGAGGCGATTCCCTGGTTCTGAAGTAATCAAATTCGTTGTCGACATTTTGGGGACAAACAGCACCCCATCCCCAAATGTGCCTAGCAAAACATTGCCTTGATGGTCTTCGAGAACGCAGGATATGAAATGCTGCGTAAAGAATTGGGTGGAGTCGCTAACTGGGGTGAAATCTGAACGTACCGCCGAAATACCACCTTTTTTAAGAGAGGTATACCAGGTGTAGTTGGTCGTTCGGTAAAAAGAAAAAGAACCGTAAGCATTATTTTTCACGGAAAACATTAACGAATCACCGGATACCTGCCATACCTCTCCGCGCTCTCGCAAACAGGCATATATTTCTCCATCCACTTGTATGATGGAAAAGTCATCCTCAATGGAGGCCAATTTAGGGCCCAAGGGTCGCAGAGTTATTTGATCGTTTTTAATGGTTAGGATGGATCGATTGACCATATCCACTGCATAGAGGCAGCTATGGGATGAGTCCGAAATGAAGCCTTTATTTACATATGGGCGCCCCTTTTCATAGAAACTAAGGGTAGCTTCTTTATTAGAATCAATAGAAGCGATAGTATATCCGGTAGACAGTAAAAGCTGATTGAGATTGTCTATCCCGAAAAACAAATAGGCGCCCACCAGAGAATCGGGTAGGGTGTAAAATAAGTCACAATTACATGCACTATCGGTTCGAAATACTTGCCCGGCAAGGTTGTGTACAAAGATTTGTTGTTGCTCGTTTTCTTGTATGTTGAATACGGAATTGGTGAAAGCCTGTGGACAGGAAACTTGCTGAAAATCGTAACCATCGTACCACCACAAACCATTATCGGTGGCAAACCAATAAATTCCCCTGGAATCCTGGTATAAATCATAGATGTCAATGTTGGCCAGTTCTTCTTTCCCAATGATTTCATAAGCGGGTTGTTGAGCTACCGCACTAACCAGGCAAAGTAGGCTTAGCACACCTGTAAACAAGAGTTGATGCATCAAGACGAAGATAGGCATAAGACCAGGGGAGGTCTAATGCCGATG
This sequence comes from uncultured Flavobacteriales bacterium, assembly GCA_937899835.1. Taxonomy (GTDB): domain Bacteria; phylum Bacteroidota; class Bacteroidia; order Flavobacteriales_G; family Salibacteraceae; genus CALCCE01. The sequence continues at coordinate 5,224 of CALCCE010000057.1, forward strand.
CTGAACAAAACTGGTCGGTTGCTGAAATTAATTTGAATAACTGCACCTTAGGCGGTGCTCGTATTACCCGAATAGCGGGTGAAATGATGATTGGTTAAGACTTAAAGAAACTCAATGCTTTCTATGATTTGATGCATCGTTTTTTGATCTTCTTCATTCTTATAGGTCATCACGAAACACAAGGCAAAATCCCGATAAATAGTAACCCAATATTCCTGACGCAGCGTGGGATCAATAGCCGCTGGAATTGCGGTTAAAGCAAAAAAGGTCATTTTCCCAACTTGCTTTTGCTGCGTTGACCCAAATTGGTAGTCCGAATTGGTTTGGGCCATTATCTTTTTAGCCTGATTAATGTACTCGAGTCCTGAAGAAAGCGAGGGAAGCATTGCTACATTTTCTACCATTAATGAAATAGAAGGGTTAAATTCAAGGGTAGCGTTGGCTGGATATTTAGAACACAGAAATAGATAGGCGGTTTTTACCTTAGAGGCATTATAAAAGGCTTTGAGCTTTTCATTTTTCCCGGCAACGTTTTCATCTATAATTTCTGTCAGGTTCATGATTTCGTCCCTACTTAACTGGTGCCAATTGGTATCGTAATGCACCTTTATTCGAAAGTAAGCATTGGAATAAATGCCGTTTTCGGCTTTTCCGTAGTCGAATGAAGCAGGTAGGGCAGCCTCGTTTTTTTTAGAGTTGAGGTGGGTACAACCCGTAAGAAATAAGTAAAAGAAGGCGATGAATAGGATAAGTCTTTTCATTTTCTGAACTAAATGAGATTTGTGAAGATTGACTCCCAACTTGAAAAAGGCGACAATTGGAGCATTTCAACCAAAGGGCTTGTAGGAGGGAGCAATCTTTAGTTTTTCAAAGTGTAAAAGCTTATAATTTCAATGGTTTAGCAGGGGCAAAGCATAACACGGTAGTACCTATCTACTGCTTGCTAAGTGATAGTTTAATCCCAAACATCTCTCAAGCGATAAGCCTTTGCGGCTTCCTTTAACTCGTCATCTAAGCTGTCGTCATATTTGAAATTAAAGAGTGTCCATTTGTCCAATGGACGATAAAATATAAGTGTAATACGCATGGGTTGTCGATCATACCTCAACCTAAAACTTACCAATTTTAAATTTGCTCCAACACTTTTTTCGGTGATCTTTTCGTATCTATGGTACGCTCCAACCTGACCGATGAAGTCTTGTAATTGAATTTGCAGGTTTTTTATATTTTCCAGATTTTCAGTTAGATATTTGTTGGTCCCAAAAATATATTCTATCGCTTTGTCCGGTGATTTTTCAAAGATGTTGAAAAAATTTCCAGTCATTTCTTCCGGAGTATTTTGAGCAAGTGCAAGGTTGGTGATGCTCAACAGGAGCAGTGACAAAATTACGAGTCTAATTTTGTTCATTAGTTGGTTTATTTGTAGGGGTTAAAGAATAAAGTTTATGGTTGCGCTTAAAGGGATTTCATCGAAAAGTCACCACGTACGTCATTTGTACACTTACTTTTTTTCCGTTTTGTTCTCCTGGAATCCAGTTGGGCATGGAGGAGACAAGGTCTAACGCTACTTGATCGTATTGGGTGTCAAACCCTCTTAGAATTTGGGGATGAATGACCTGACCCGTGCAATCGATCACGAAATTCAGGTATACTTTTCCATCAACACCTTTTGCGTCTGCGTAAAGAAATTGCTTTTGGGCTTTTTTATCTCCGTCAAACTCAGGCATTTTATCTACCAAAACAAAAACATCTTCTCCGCAAGGAGAGTTGGATAAATCTGGTGTCTTGATTTCCGTTTGCTCCTCGGGAATGGCGATAAATTGCTCCTCTTCAACCGTTACAACACCTGGGTTGGTGGTAGCTGGACTTGGCATACTTTCCTGCGTTTCCAAGAAATTTTCAAATTCTTTCACGGTTCCCAGGTAGACGATATAAGCCATTACTTCATAAAAGTGCGGGTATTCCTTTCCAGTTTCCTTGATCAATTGCATGGCTCCGTTTTGCAGCTGTGGAGACAATTGTCGATACGTTTCATAGTTATTCACCATAAAACGGACATGCTCCCGAAGCTGGTAAAAACTGGAATTGGTATCCATCCCTTCCTTATGCGCCTCGTAAGCATTTTCGATGCAGTTGTTGAGGAGTTCAGCGTTGAGCTGTTCAGCATCAAGAAGCTTGCATTGCGTTAGCACTTTCATGACTTCTTGCTGCTTTACTTCAAATGCTACAGCCTTGTTTTCGTTTAGGAATTGTTGACAATCAGTGGCGGCAGAAAGCAAGTAATTGGCGTCTTTTCCAGCCACCGACAAGGTGCTGTTGAGGCAATCAAGGGCCAGCTTTTCGGGTGCAACCGGACTTTGGGAATAGGCAATAGTAACCGATACAAGCAACAAATAGAGCAAAGACAGAAGCTTCATGGTTGGTGGGGTTTTATGGTGTTGTTGGCTTGCTCCCAAGCCCTTAGCAGAAGGAGGTAAGCCTTGTCTTTTAGAATTGGGGTTGGTCGGCTAAAGTAGGACATCAAGAGAAAACCCTCGGGCTTTCCCCACGAATATTTGTGCATCCGCATGAGCTCCACGGTTAAAGGATGGTGCACCAAATCCTTAAAAACAAAAAAGGGAAGCGCCAGAGCGCTTCCCTTTCCTCACCGGTTGGATGTATCTTGCCCATCGACCGGTTCAAAGCATCGAATTATTTCACCATCAATTTTTGCGTGCTCACCAATTGGTCGTTGGTGGTTACTCTTACCAGATAAACTCCGCTACCGAGGTTGCTGAGGTCTATGGTATTCTCAGTTTCGAAATTCACAGCATCGCGGTACACTTCCTGGCCGGTAAGGGAGTAAATAGCTACCTGCGCCTGGGTGGTGCCAAGGTCGCCCGACAAGTCATTTAGCGTGAGTACCATAAAATCTTCCACTGGATTGGGGGCCATGGTGATGTTCACGGAAGGCACTGAGGCAGCGGTTCCTTGTGCTGCGTCAACTGGAGTGTTGATCCGCTTTTTAGGGCCACCTGATCCGCTACTGAGCAGGCCACAAGTGCATCCTTTGGCCGACCAGGCACTGCGAGAGCCATCACCACAAACGGCACGTACCCGCCAGGAAAAGCACCGGGTGTTGTTGAAGCTATAGGAAGTTGAAGCCCAAGGTTGAATGCTGGTTGTGATAGGACCAGCCGTGGCGCAACAATCGGGATCATTGTTGGTAAATTCTATTTCATAGAAAACAGCACCTACCACAGGATCCCAGGAGAGTACTTTCGAAGAACCACCCTTAGGACCAACGGGGAAACTGCAATTTAGGTTCACCGGGGGAGCAACGTTCCAACAACCGCATCCGGTGAAATCAAAAGTACCTGTACGCGTAATGGTTTGGGCACACCCGTCGGCATCGGTCACCGTGTAGGTCAATACAAAGGTGTAAGTGCTTTGAATAGGAAATGCATACGGGAAGCCATTATTATTGGTTTGAATGGAATAAACCAAATTGCCACTGCCGTTGAAGACTTCCCAATCGAACACATCGGTAGAACCATTGCAGCCATTGGCAATTGGAACGGTGACTCCTATAAATGGACAAGTTTGCGAAGGCACAAAAGCAATGTCTCCCAAAGTAATGTCGTCCAGGTCACAATCGCATGCGCAACCGGTGAAATCGTAGCGCAACATGCGCAGAAAGGATAGAGCGCACCCGTTAGCATCTGTCAGCGGATAAGTGACCTCAATGGTGAATTCACCTTCGGTAGGAAAAGGGTAGTTCGTGCCGTTGTTAGTAGTCGTGGTAGAATAAACTAAATCGCCATCAGCGTCAAACACCTCCCAAAAAAACGACTCATTGAAGTTGCCGCTACAGCTGTTGGAAATGGGCACATTCAAACCAAACAAAGGGCAGCTTTGGGTAGAAACTACTGCAATATCGCCCAAGGTCACGTCATTCAAATCACAATCGCAATCCGGGCAAAACTGATAATCTTCTACTTCGCCACAGG
>CALCCE010000058.1 GCA_937899835.1 uncultured Flavobacteriales bacterium
TTGAACTCGGTCGAACTCATGATTTGCTCCGCGCCCCCTTGGATGCGCACCACTTTCAGTAGTTCAGGAAAGCTCGGGCCTTGGCCGGTAATGTTGATGAGCGAGGTCCGCGATTGATCCTGGATGGGATCACCGGTAACGACCTCTTGGGTGTTGCCCAAATCCGCTGGATAGAAGACCGGTTGTTGGCTGGCATTGGGAGTAAGCCGCGCAAAGCGGTCCCGTCCAAAAGCATACCACGTCCATTGGCCCGTATTCAAATCCACAATGCCAATCTCATTGCCCCCGGCATCGCGCAGGTAATACTCCACATTCACCGGAGGGTTGAGCAAGGAATTATCCCTAGGGTTGTCTTCACTGGATTTGAAGATGCGCATATCACTACTGTTGTAGAGGTACTCGGTAGTGTTCACGCCCACCTCTAAAGTAAAGGGCAGGTTGGCCCTTCCGTAATTCGTTTTGGTCAGGTTCCGAAAATCGTCCGACAAAAGATTGCCAGCCGCATCGTAAGCGTAATTGCGGGCGGTGGTGCCGCCTACACCCTGCACTTGCAACAAGCGGTTGTTGCCGCTTTGGTAGTGGTAGTTCCAGTGGTCCTCGGTAATCACATTGCCCGGAGTTCCCGGCTTGTAGCGGTGCAAGCTGGTGAAGTTGCCAATCCGATCAAAGGCATAGTCCACATCGCCAATTTGCTCGGTCAGTGGATCGCTGGTAGTCAGGTCCGACACATAAGCATTGGCATGGGTCAGCCGGTTCAGCCCATCGTACTGGTACCAGTAGTTGGTAAAGCCGCCAAAGTTTCCTGGATCATTAGCCGCATCTCCCAAGGTAAAGCGGTAGCGAATCCCGTTGATATTGCCGTTGTAGTTCTGATCCCCGTTCTGACTTTGGCCGTTGATCCAAGCGGTTTGTACATCGTAAAACAGCTCGTAATCCAAAAAGCGGCTTTGCAAGCGCGTCAAACGATCGCGCACATCGTAAGAGTAGACAATACTGTCCACTGCCTGAGAAGAGGGCATGTTGGTCGAGCTGGACCCCGGAGCGTAGCTATCGCAAGTGCGGTGGTACACGGTTTTTTCAATGCGCCCGTAGGCATCATTATACTTATAGCTGGCCAACTTGTGACCGGTAGTGGGGCTGGTGGTAAATGTAGCGAAAACCTCGGAAAGCCTGCCCCGGTCATCGTAAGTGTAGCGGTAGCCCATGTCCAGCACATTGTCGTTGTTGATGTCCACCAACTGCTTTTTAGCCTGGCCGCGGGTGGTGTATTCCGGGTAGCTGATGCGGGAAAGTAACCCACGAGCATTAGGAGTGATGCCATTGGGGTTGAAAGCTTCCAATTTCCATTCCACCTCACCGTCGGTGTTGTAGCTAAAGTGGCACAACTGCACCGGGCGTTGGTTGTAAAGGTTGTTGCTGGCCAGTTCATCGTTTTTATAACTGATCGTGTGGCTCAGGCGCCCCTTTAAGTTCGGCCGGCCGTTCAACAGGCGGTTCCAGGTATTGGGGTGCAAGATCCGGGCATCGTAGCCGGTCTGTGGGTCTATGCCCAGGGTGGTGTCAATACGAAACGCCTCGCCGTAATAAAACGCCTTTTCCAGGGTAGGAAAAGCCAGAAAATTGAGCAGGGAAACCGTATCCAGGGGATAAGTTCCCGCCCCGCCCGGATAACTGACTTCCACACCGGCCAACCAATCCAGGCTACTGCCATAGCTAAAGCGGTGATGGAACCAATTGGCGTTGGGCGATTGGGTATTCAGCGCTTCGTCTTTAAAAGCCAGTACACCACTGTTTCCCACATAAAAGTGGCGCAAAGTAGTGCTTTCGCCCACGCGCTGTTGCACCACCAGCCGCCCGTAAGCATCGTACACGTATTGACGGTACCAACGGGTAGAATCACTCACCCCAGCAATGGTAGTTCCCTGCCGACCATTGGCATCCTGTTCCAATACCACCTGTCCGCTGCGGTTGTAGAGGTACTTGGTTTTGCCTCCGTCCACCGTTTCTTTCTCATACAGCCACCCCAAAAGGTTATAGCGGTAATGGCTGCTCTGTTTTTCTGGATTAATGACCTGGGTCAAGTGTCCCTGATCGTCGTAACGGTAAAGCGTCACCGCATCCTGTTGGCTGCCAATCGGCTGGTGGGTAGCCACCTTTTGGCCCAACGCATTGGTGAATTCAATACTTCGTTTGCCGTCCTCGTCCGTTACTTCCGTCCGACGAAACCGCCAATCGATCATTCCTTGAGGCATCAACAGCGAAGCCGTAGACGAACTCAAATCCAACTCACACACCATGCACAAATAGTTGACCATCGAGTAGTCGTAGCTTACCGTATGGCCACCCTGTCCAAAGTTTTCTCCGGGTTTGGCCATTTCCAGCGGACGGCCCAAATGGTCGTTTTCATAGCGGCTTTGGCTTTTGGCCACCGGATAGCTAACGGGGTTGGTGCTGACCCTGCGTGGAGTAAAATCCACCAAGGCACCACCCGCAGCGTGCTCGAAGGGTTTGTAGGTTTCCGTAGCCCGTCCCCAGGCATCAAAAACGGTTTCTCCACTGTGGATCATGGTAAGGTTCAAAGAATCGGTCAACGCATTCGGGGTCACCTGACTGGCGATGTTCCAAGCCCGGGCCATGGGATCGAGGTAAGCCCGGCTGCGTTCGGCGGTCGTGTATCCATCTTGGGTAAAAGTGATGGTCTCCACGTAGTTTTCCTCCGCCCGCTGGGCAAAACTCAAAGTAGTATCGTTTTTCCACTGGCTGTAGCGGTTTTCGCCCACCAGTACTCCGCCTTTGTAAGCCTTGAAAAGACGGCCGTAATCGTCGTATTCATAGTCCATGGACAACCCGTTGGGTTCAGTCAATTGACTGACGCTAAAATCCGGGTTGTAGGCATAAGTACTGCGCAAACTATCGCTGCGCCCCGCCCCAACGGTGATGGCCTGCGGCAGGCCCATGTCGGGACGCACGGTAGCCGAATAACTGTTCAAATAACAATTCGTATCGTGGTAAAAGCGGTATTCTGGCCGTGCATAATGGTAGCGGGTTTTTAGCCCCACCTCGTTGGCTTCCAACTGCACCTGCCCGTACACGTTGCGCTCCAAGGTGGTGTAGACCTGAAGGGTATCGTAAGGATAAACCGCCCGGACCACCTGCAAGCTGTTGGTGTCCAACTGCCCATCGTCCAAAAAGTGGAGCAAGTCCCCACCCTGGTGCATCAAAGTAGAATAGTAATGGTCGTAATCCGTCCACTGCGGCAATGGCTTGGGCACGGTATCCACCTGAACGGTGGTGTTGCGGTGCAACAAACTTTTGGAAAGTGGTAATTCATATAGCTCCTGCTCAGGACCATCGGCCACCAAAAAGGATTGGGTGACCACTCCGTTATCCCCCGTGTATTGGATAACATCACCACCAGCGCTAACTTGTACATCGGTACTCAAACTCGGGTTGGCGTACACAATGGTAATGTTCGGATCGCTGTCATCCACCAGGTGTGCCGGGCAGATATAGTAAGCCGAAATCTGTCCGGGAAGGGTCGTGTAATACACCACATATCCGTAAGGCACATTGGTAAAATGATTGGCCGTAATGAACTTGTACGGCTGGCATTCCTGTTGCAAAATAGCGTTCGGGTCGTTGGTGCCATACGGCCATACACAAGTGGTATCGCTAAATTTGATCACCGTCATCTCAGGCTCAGGATGATCGTTCCACCGGCGGTCGTACTCAAAATAGCTGCTGCGTTTTAGGGCTTCTTGAGCCCCCGAAGCCTTGGAAGAAGTGCGTTGCTGAAAAGCAATGCCACGAATGCCGTAATCCTGCGACCGCTCCATGCCCTCCACTCGGGGCCAGCGGTAATCGCCCGAAGGGCCAATTATGCGTTCGGTTAAGATGTAATTGGGACTTTGCAGATCGTACACCACGTTTGCCTTTAGAACTGAATCCTGACGTTGAGCATCCCATACCCAATAGGGGTTCACCGAAACCACCGGATACTCCACACTTACCGTATCCGGGAGAGCAATCATTCCTGAGCTATCGGGAAAAAACTCAATGTGGCGGTCGTAGCGGTTCAACAGGTCGTAGAAATAGAAATATTCCTCCTGCCCGTAAGCTCCAGGCTGTTGCGGAGAGTAGCTTTTGGTGCGGTACAACTGCCAAGACGGCTCGTGCTTAAGCTCCACTTTATCCTCATCGGGTAAGTCCATCAACTCCAAATAGCCCTGGCACCAGCTCCAACCGTCATATCGGGCCGTATAATACTCGTATTCGGTCACGTTGGTGATGCCCAAAGTGGTGTTTTGATTCGGGTTGTTGCAATACACCGAGAGTTCGCTTTGTGGGTCTACCTTGCCTGCATTGCTGGCTTGTATTCTACTTTGGGTAGTAGAAGAATAGCCGCTGTTTTCATCCAACACCACCGCCAATACGGCGGCTGGTAGCGGAGCTGGACTGGCCAGTAGTACCGCTTCAAGGGTAGAGGCAGGCGCCTGCCCATTGACCAAGGTGAGCAACGTGCTCTCATTAGGATAGCTGCCCGAAAGGTGCATTTGTGCCAAACCCGAAGGCGAAAAGGACGGCCTTCTGACCACGGCTTTTGCCAATACGTTTTCGGATAACTGACCGTAATTCGACAACACCGCTTCAGCCACTGGGGTACTGACCGGATAATTGCCATCGGCCAGGGATTCCAACAAGCTCTCCGGCAGGATGGATTGGGCCAATAAAACCGTTTGAAAATGACCGTCCTCCAAGTTGCCTTCCGGGGCATTCAGCCCGTTGATTACCGAAAAGGTAAGGGGTGAAAAATGCGTTAGAATCGCCTGTTTTTCACTGGCTTCCAGGCCGGTCTTGTTCACCACCGCCAACAATACCTCATCCGCCAATCCGGCCTGCTCCATCAGCACATTTTGCACCGTTCCCACCTCCAGTTGTGGGGCTTGGTGCTGGGCCAACGCCAAGAGCAACGTATCGGCCAAGGGGCTGTTGCTGATCCAATCTGCCTCAATGGCCGCGCTTTCGCCTTCACTGAGTTGATCGAAAAAGTTTTGCAGGTTGGCAGTAGTAGCAGTGTTGGCATAAGCACTGGCAACAGTCGGCGGCAAACCGGCAAGCCAATCTGCATAAGAAGGCTTAGCACTATGAGCCGCTCGAATGTCGGCTTTTACCAAGGCATCCAAACCGCCCGGGCGGGTATCTAAAGCCGCGTCCACCGCAGCAGACATCGCATAAGGACTGGCCAACAACACCTGCTGAACGGCGGCATCGCTGGCCGAAGGATTGGCGCGGTTGAGCCACAGCAAAAGCGCTGTATCCGCCAAATAAGGTTCCGCATTGGCCATCAAAGCCGCTTCGGTCGAATCCCCCAAAGCGGTATCGCGCTCAATCACTTTGATCCAGCCCTCCAAGTCAAAACCAGAACCATCGGCGATCAAAGCCGCCATTGTGGCATCGTCCAAGCGGGGCACTCGATCAATGACCTTCTCCCAAGTAGGGCCGCTCAAACTGATTTGTTCCAACAGCACCCCTTCAATGGCCGCAGGACTGGCCGTTTCAATTAAGGTACCCAATACCGCATCGCTCAAATCGTTGGGTAGGCCATTTAAAATGGCCATCAAAGTAGCATCGCTCACCGGGTTGGCCCGTTGGATCAATGCGTTGAGTACCCCATCACTCAAGTTAGGTTGGGCGCTTAGTCCAATTTCGAGTAGATTATCCGAAAATGGGGTAGTGGTGTTGATGAGCGCCAAAAGCTCCACATCGGGCAGTGGGCTGTTTTCTACCAGCCAAATCTCTACCGCTGACTCATCGGCCAATCCGTCCTCGTAGTATTCACCCACTTGTCCGCCCGAATGGGGCAAGGTGTTGGTGTAGCTCACCCCAACGGCTTCTTTTACGCAGACATCGGTATCGTATTCGGTGGAGCGGGTTTCAGTTACGCGTACAAACCAGCTGTCGGTATAGGCGCTGTCGCTGGATGAAATGTAGTGAGGAGTTTCGAAAAAGTGTGGCCCCTCACTGCGCGAAAAGGTGAAGCCTACATGAGGCAGGGTGGTATCGGATAGCTGATCGTGAAAATCATGGTAGGGATAGCCCCATTGAAAGTTTTTGAATCCAGGCCGGTACAAACCATTTTGATAGGCGCGACTTACCGTGTAATCGGTCTCCTCCCGCTTTTGCAATACCCCATTGTGGATGTAGTTGGTCTGATAAAGTCGACCAAAAAGCGGACCGCTGTTGTGGTGGTAGTAAGCAATGGTATTGACTTCCCCCGGAGCGACTTCGGGCAAAGTCACCGTCGTGTTTTGAAAGCCGTAACTCTGATTCAGGCTGTTGGTTTGGAAAAAGTGATTTTGGCCCAAACCCGAAGGATGAAAATTGCGGTTGATGTGGCCATTGTAGCTAAAGCTACGCGCTCTCCAGGCGGTCCCATCGTAGGTTTTGATGGTTTTTACCGGACTAATGATCTGCACCGCAACCGATGGTCCCCGGTCAGGACTCGGTGCCGCTCCACCTTGGTATTGCGGCTGAATGGAGGTTTCCGGATCGTTAAAGTCGTAATACTCAATCCGGGTTTGTCCCCCCAAATGGTTGGTGATCTCACTCAACACAATGCCGGTCGCATTGGTGTGAAACTGCCCACCAATGGTCGTTCCCAGCAAGGTATCGTAGCCAAAATGCACCGTAGGTACTTCGGCCAGTTCACTGGCGGTCAAAAGGGGCGGGTTGGCCTCATTGGAGTTGACCGGCACGTTGCGGATGGATTTTAACAAAAAGACATTTTTCACCCTGCTCGAATACTGCGGAGCATCCCCCGGACCGTAGTTCTGATTGTCTAAAATGCCCACCTTGAAAAGGTCGTACTCCATCTCCGAGCGGCTCACCAGGGTGATGTCGTCGGTGGGGCGTCCGGAATAAGCGCCATTGACCCGATAGACCTCCACGCTTTTAAGCATGTAAGGATTTTTCGAGTAGCGCACCAACTCCATGGCATTCAACACAAAGCTGTTGTCGGCCAGGGTAGGCATGTTTTTGTAGTGGTAGGTGCTGGTGTGGTCGCGGTTGTACCAAAAGCGGTAGAGGCTGTTGCTGTCGTTGGCCAGTGTGCTGGGAGTAAGTTGGTTGTACAAGTGCCGGGTTTGATACCAGGGCAGGCCCAAACCGAAGTTTTGGGGAACCTTATGACTTGGGCGCAAAGCCTGGGTAAAATTGCTGCTCAGCCCGCGGGTGTTCAACGGATCGGGGTAGCTGTTAAAAGCATTGGGATAGGCACTGGTCAAAATGTTGGGCTGGGCCACCGATTCCTCCATCCGGGTAACATTGTCGGAGTTGGCCGGGCCAATCTGTAAATGAATGCCCTGATAACTGTTGGGCAGGTTGGGCATGGAATAGAAGTTCGAGGTAATGATCTGGTTCGAAGAAGTATGTCCTTGAACGTTCCATTTTACCGCATTGGAAAAGGTAGAAAACACCCGTTCGCTTACTTCTTCATCTCGGGCACCCTTGTTGGCGATGCTCACCCCGTTGTAAGTAGCAGCGGGTCCGTAGCCGTTGTATTTACCGGTGACCACGTTCAAATCCAGGTTCAAAAAACCCAAATCATTGTGTAAGTTGGTGGGGGTGTTGGCTCCGGTATTGACCGAAGGGGAGTGTTGCACTACTGCCCGAAGCTCATACACGTCTCCCGGCACAATGCCATTGCCATCAATGCGCGGACTTTCCAAATAACCGTGGTTAAACGACAAGGAGTTGGAAGACCAGGTCATGTCGTGGTAGAAGTAACTGTCGGTGCCATCATAGGTGCCTTGATAGGGATCGATAGGGGAAATAAAGTTAACCGAGTGTGGCGGCTGGGTGCCGGGCAAAAAGTCGGATTTGGCGTGCAAGAAGCGCTTCCAGTTGGAAAACTGCTGTTGGGTAACTGCATCGGGCGTGTAGCCTTGTCCACTGTTGCCTCCGCCAGGAGCGTAAGCGTAGGAAGGATCGGTGGCATAGGCTCCTTGGTAAAACACCGAAGTGTAATTGTAAAGGCTGTCTTTGCGCTTGACCGTACTGTTGGTGTGCCGTAGCATGTTCACCGTTCCGGGAAGATGATCGGTTTGGTAGTTTAGCTCCATGCGCTCGGCCAAACCAAAATAGTCGATGGCTTTCACTTCCGTGAGCAGCACCTCCCGGTAGGCGGTAAACTCATGCAAACCCAAGGCCATGTAGCTGTTCAGCGATGGAGAATAGGCAGATAAAGCCCCGCTCAAAATGGCTTGGTACTCATCGGCGTATTCCTGAAAGTAGTTGAACCCGCCGAACTTGTCGTATTCAAAGCGAATGCTTTGGTTGGAGGGCAGGTTCGGGTTTTCGATGCGGTCGCAATACCAGCGCACCATCTCCCCCTTGGGCAAGATGTTGTTGCTCACTTCACTGCGCAAGGTATAGTCGGCATTGGGCTGATCGATCGGGTCAATGCCATGGTATTCGTAAAAGCGCTCGTTGGCCGCTGCCCGAAAGCCGCGTTGGGCGGTATTGAAGGTATACTCCGTGCCATCGGAAAGTTTTACCTCCCAGGAGTTGCCGTTGAGTCGCAGTTCGAGGTAAGAATCAAATTCGTTCAGCACAAATACAGCGGTGTTGCCGCCGTTTTCCATGTACTTGAAAACCGCTTTACCGCTTGCAACTCCCGGAATAGAAACGGTGGGCGCAAACCAATACAGATCGCCATGCAGCACACTCCAAGGCAAGAGGCTATCAAACGGATTATTCGGTCCGTATTGGGTTAAGCTGTGATAATTGGTGGTTTGACTTTGGGTATAGGCGCTGTATACCTCACTGCTCACCGAGATGGTGGGGAGGTTCAAATTCCAGCCTTCCCCGTAAGGAATTCCAGAAGATACCGGTACGTTGTCCCCTCCGCTATACGTGGAGGTATAGGACAAGTTAGCGGTGAAGGAAAGCCCGCCGGGAGTGCTGACCGTCCCCAAGGGGTAGGTGCCTGCATAGGCTCCGGTAAACAGGTTCACATCTCCACCGTAAGCACCTCCGCTAAGTTCAGCGGCTTGCACTTCTTTTGGAGTAGGTTGGCCGGTTTCACGACCGCCTACTACCTGGGTAAAACCTGATAGGGCGAACAAGCTGATGAGGGCAACTAAAACATTTCTTTTCCAATAAAAAGGGCAAAAATTTAACATGATGGTCAGTTGAAATGAATAAAGGATGGCACACCAGGGCAGGTAGATAATCGCTTACTCTTTCTTCCAACCGGGAAGAACGTTTCTAAAGACTGGTACTATGGAAAAGGAAGCCTTTTATCGGGGGGTAGAGAGGGGTTTCCTTGGGGTTAGTCAAGTCTTACTTTCAGTAACGAAGTTAAGGCGCATTTATTAGCATCATATCATCGAAAGGTGACATTTGTGTAAAATCCCTATTTGTGGGTAAGTAGTAGTATTGATTGGAAACAGGCACCGGTAGAAATGCTAACCATCCTCCTCCCGGATGCCCCAACCGAAACCATGGTTCTTGAATAGCCCCTCACTCGATAAAAAAAGGACGAAGCATCGGTATGCCGTTTTTTATTACCAGCATCAATTCTTATGAATTATCAATGGGCTTGACCAGTGGTGCGTAGCGCTGAAGTAGCGCACCACTTGCGGAAATGAGAAAAGGACGCACCGGTGCGTAGTAGTGGGAGCAGTACGCACCATTTCAAAAAATAAAAGATTACGCACCGGTGCGTAACTTCTTGAAACCTGCGCACCACTTTCAAAATAGGAGTTGGAACGCACCGTGCGTAGGATTTGCTCAACACCGCACCACTGAAAAATGAAAACCTGCGCACCGGTGCGTAGCTTTTCAAAACAGCGCACCACTTTTAAAAAATAAAAAAGTGCGCACCGGTGCGCTGCCTTTCTGTTGCGCACCACATGAAAAAGCAAGAAGCGGATGCACCACCCAAGCTCCTTTGTGGAACGCACCACTTTTGCAGCCTTTGATGGAGCTTAGCTTCCGGTTGAACTTGTGGTTTTTGGATGCACTATCGGTAACGCACCACCAAAAATTTCAAAGAATAGAACGACAAATACCCGAAATAGCAACGCACCCCCTACCCTCTTGAGGGTTACACCTGTCCAAAACGTTTATAAAGGGGCTTAGAGAAGCAAGTAGTGTGCTGTAAGCGAATCTTCTCTATTTGGGACCGGGATCAATCAAGTACATGATGACTAATGTCATAAGAGCTATAGCTGGCACCGTTAAAATGGATGCTATCATTCTTATTGCTGTACTTTTCTTTGCAATTCCTTTTTTTCGGTCTGACAGAAACAAAACCCACCTTATAATTTGTCCTAATATTAAAACCACACCTGTAAAAAACCCAGACATATTAAACATCCAGTTCTCATTTATGCCATATCCTACAGGACTAAACATAAAGTCAAACAAGGCTGCTATTGTCCAAATAGCGAGAATTAAGAATATTACATCAGCTGTTTTAGTTCTCATAAACTTAGCAGCATTGATTCAAGAATATGGATAAAGCATGTAGAGCGTTGGCTGTGCGAAAAATAACGGATCGTAGTTGCATACTACGATCATGGCGCGTTCATCAGGGCTTTCATTCAATCGTTATAAAACACGTCTCCCGAGCTCAGTGACCGAAATAATATCATTTCTAAACTCCAAACACTTTGCCTCTTTCAGCTCTTCTATGGTTTCCAAAACTTCAGATGCTGTTAAGACACCATCGTAATTCGAAACAACTTCATCCGTTCGAGCCGAACCTTTCTTATTGAAAGAAACAAACCTCAAAATCGAATCGTCTCGGTAGGTGAATCCATTTTTAAAGTAAATATGATATTGCCCCCCATTTTCAATTGCATGAACCGTTTGATTATATGCCCCAATTAATCTTGAAATCTTTTCATGATGATCGTTGAACCGTTGCATCAAATCGTATTCTTGATCTTTAAAAGCTACTTTTTCAATTGAAATATGACTATCATCCTTATTAGGCTCTTTATAGGATAGTAGCTCGTTTTCAATAGCTTCTTCCAAACCCTTGGCGATGAATTTCATTTTTTCATTTTCAATGACAATAACTTCAACTCCCTTAGTCAAGGAGTTTCGTTTTTGATAATCAATGTACGTTGAAATAGGAAAACTTTTAAACTTTGAGGCATAACCAATATTTTTAAATTCATTCCCTTGGCATAAAAACAAGTTAATTCCGTCATCATGCGGAGTTTTCGATTTTACTCGTTCATTTTTTTCTCTTGTTAAGTGGCAGTTGTAGCAGATGTCTTTAGGTAAATAAGGGCTATCTGTTGGGATAATTAACTTTTCGCAATCAGCACAACGAATTGCTTTGTCCTTTTCTGTCCAACGTGGACAATCATCATCTGGATTGATGGGCGAAGGAAAGAAAAACTCTATTTTGTATTTCTCAGACAGCTTGTTTCCTATTTCGGTAGCTAAAACAGCTTCTGGATAGGGTGGTACGGTTCCATTAAAAAGTCTAATATCTCCACCGAATGATAGATTTCCCAAATGATAAGTCTTAGCCTCACGAGGTTTCCAAAACCTATTCTTGGTTTTTACCACAACAAACATCATTAAAAACCAGCCTTGCGTATCTCCATCCCAAATTGCCTCTACTGCCATTGGTGTTCCCTTTATACGGTCAATTACAGCGACAGCATCCTTGTATGTGAATTTTGTATTTTGCATTACTGTTATCGGACAACAATCATGTTAATTTGATAATATCCAAATAGACTTATAAAAACGAGAATTAATAAAACAACTGTGGGTTTCATAATAATCTTTTCAACTCATTGGTGCTAGAGACAACGTAGAAAGTCATATCCCTGGAAGAGGGCAACTTTTACGGGCAGTCCACATCCGTTGGCTGTTTAACGTTTCGATCCTCCGCATAAGCTCCATTCAATTTATATTTCGAACGGGAACCTGAGGTTTTTCTCAATAGCCATTTACTCATCTGC
>CALCCE010000059.1 GCA_937899835.1 uncultured Flavobacteriales bacterium
CCGGATATTTTTAACACTTCGACTGTGGAAACCTTATAAATAGCTGATCAAAGCTCACGAAGCAATTCAATGTGGATAAAAAGTAATTCCATTTCCAACTCCGAATCATGCAATGGAAAAAGTTTCAACTGAAGCCTTCTGATCTCGAGGTATTGGTCGGTCAAATCCTTGTTTTGATCTTTTTGAGAACCTAAGGGTCGTTGTTTTTAGAATCCCGGGCCCCGCGACTCAGCCAGTGGGCTGACGCAGTCCGCTCGGGGACCGGGCAGCCCCTTCTGATCTTGGTGAAGTCGAGAAGCCCGGATTCAGCCCAGCATGGTTCCGGCAAGAACCCGCAAGGCCTAACCATAAGTATTGAAGGATCGCTTTTGATGGTGAATCAATAAAGTGACGTTGCTGCCATAAGGAAGCGGGAAGAGTTGTACCAACCTACTTCATTTAAGATGAACAAACACCCCGCTATATTGACAGGCCGAAAGTGCGAGTTATTGTTCCTGTAACAGGATTTAAGATTTTAGCGAAACCACATTTATGGATGGTGCTGTAAAATCGAATCAATGGAATCAGCTTGAGTGCCAAAATAAGTTTCGAAGGTTTCTGGTGGCAAAACCATGCGTTGACGCTCCAGGTACAGCTGCTTTCGATACAATTCTTCTTGGGGTTGGGCACGAAAACTTTGGTAAGCTTCGATGTATCGAGGGTGTTCGGAGTATTGCCACTCCAAAAGTCGAAAATCACCAATGGCTAACAGCAGTAACGCAACGGCGGCTAAAGGCACAAAGCGTTGCAGCACTGGTAGCAACGAGGATTTTTGATGGCCTTTACCAAACCAAAGGAACAAACCAATCATCGGGAGCAACGGTGCCCAAAGCAGGTAGTGGTACAACCCCCAATGTTGCCACCTCAGAAAAATTCCGGCCAATAAAATGGTCATTAACAGACCTGAGCCCAGGTATAGGACCCAAATGTGCGAAAGTTTGGGAATTGTTGAAGCAGGGCGAAACAATCGGAAAGCACCCAACAGGTACAAAGCACCCAATAACCCCAGGAGGATAAGCAGTAACAAACCCGCGCCTTGCATCCTTAGGTAATCCATCACAAAGGCCATGAGCGATAGAACGACCAGTGTTTTTTCGAGCACTCGCATTTTGGTGATTGAAATCCGAATGTACACGGAATTAGAAGGAATACGGCCAATTGGAAGTGTTTTTTAAAGAAAATTGGCATTCTCTTTTTCCTACTGACATAGGGCTGTCACTAAGCACTGCTACTTTGGTCCCAACGTTCAACCAAACCATCGACTCAATTATGATTTCCCTACCTCTTCCCACTATGACGGCCCAAGCCTACCAACCGCGTATCGAACCGCGAAGTTTACACATAGATCCGGTCGAATGCCTGATGATCCAAGGCTATGGCTCCACCCTGTCTCCTTTTTTCTCTGAATGCCTGGAAACTCTTTTTGGAGTAGCTTTCCCGCTGAAGTTTCATCAAAAGGCGATGGGCAACTCTTTTGACCTTCCTCACCTTGAAGGCATTTGGTGGACGGAAAATGGAAAGCCAGTGAGTCAGGTGCGCGAGGAAGAGTGGCATTGGAAGCTCTTTTTTACCATGCCCAATACCGTTGAAAAATACATGCTGGACCAAACTTTGGATAGAATTGAAGAAAAAGGCCGGTTGAAACAATTGCACCGCTTGGATTGGATGACCTTGAACGAAGGAATGGTGGTACAGGCGCTTCACCTTGGTGCCTATGCGCAGGAGCGCGGAACCATCGCTCGCATGCAGTTGTATATGGAATTGAACAACCTCGAAATTTGTGGGCATCATCACGAAATTTACCTCAATGATCCGCGTATCACGAACAAGGACCAATTGCGTACTATTTTGCGCTATCCGGTTCGCCAAAGAGATTGATCGGCTATGAAAAAACTACAGTTTCAAAAATCGCACCTATCGGGCTTAAAAAATATCGGGGATACCGTGGCCCAGCGCCTCAACGAAATTGGCGTCTATACGAAAGCAGAACTGCAACATTTGGGGCCATCAGAGGCCTATAGACAAATGAAAGCCAATTACCCCAACCGTACCTTGCCAGTATGCTATTACTTGTATTCGCTGGAAGGGGCGTTGTTAGATTGCCACTGGGACGATTTATCGCAAGATCAGAAATTGACCTTGAGGCAGGATGCCGGTTTATAAACGGGTAACCTGGCTGGTGGGCAGGTTAAAGTTCATGCCAAACAGGGTCAATACATTTCTCCCTACCACAATTGGATGGTCGTAATCTTTGCCCACGGTGGCGTTCAAGGTAATCAGGTCACTTAGCTTGTAAGCCACGTTCATGGTGACACGGTAGGTCTCGCCCTCAATCGTTGTAGTGGTCATTTGAGTCAAGGTTTCATCCAAGGCTTCAACGCCTTCAACGCGGTAAGCCCTGTAGAGGCCCTCCAAAGCAAAACTGAAGTTGGAACTGTGCCGCACCAGGCTCAACCCTATGTCCAGGTTGTTGGAAACGGAGTCGACGAAAGAACCGGTATAGCGCACCATTAGGTTGATAGCGCTTTTTTCGTTGTAGCTGCGGTAGGTAAGGGTGGTCCAGGCAGAGGCATTGGGTATTTCACTGAACTGAAACCGCTCGGAGGGAAAGGTCATGGAACTGGCAATGGCGCTTTGCAACAACCAGCCTACTGGTTCTTTAATGCTTTTCGAAAGACTTTTGGCGGTTGCTTTAGGAAGCAGTGCGTTTTCACTTCGCAGGCGATTGATGTAATTTTTCATGCTTTCATCCTCCTTTTTGGGGTTTTGGAGAATAGCCATCTGCACCTGTTTTTTCGCTTTTTCGCGCAGAAAGGATTTGATTTCTTTCGGGCTGAGGCCCGTAAGCTGAGGAAGGTCGGCTGTGCCATCCAGCATAGCATCAATTCGGGCCAATACCTTGGTTTCAAGCTGTGCCGGAGTATGAATACTGGTGTCTCGTTTGTATTCGCCTACCAAGGTTCCCAACGTGGTTTCCAGCAAGGTAGCTTTGGTCAGTTCAACGGTACGGCTGCTGGTAGTGCCCGAAAGCCATTGGGTACGCACTCCCCAGCCCAGACGAGAACCTGATTCATTTTCGTCATTAAAACTGGAAGTGGCAATAGAAATGGCGGTAGTTTGTTTCAGGCGCTGTTTGAAAGTAGACGCAATGTAATCTTTGAACGAAATATTAGGCCGGGATTTCAACCAATAAGGAGCAAATTCCAAGGCAATGTCGGGGCGTAAAAAACCATCTTGAATGCTGGAAACCAGCGCAGAGCCTAGCGCGTTGGGTGTGCTGGGGCGCATCACCGATTCGGGTTCGATACCTAAAATATTGAACGCAGGACTGCTAGGGGGACGCAATTGGTTCAAATTCAGGCTGTCTTCACTTTGACCTTTGGCAAAGCAGGCCAGCAGCAAAAAAAGCCAGGTAGCCCAGGCGCATTTTCCGATCATAAAACTCAACTAAGGTGAAACGTCAAATCATAGATCACTGCACCGCCGGAGCTTTCGGCTTGCTCAGAGTAAGTATACGTTTTGGTATTGGCGGCATCCGTAAAAGTCACCGTTACACTGGTGTAATCAGAAGAAGAATTGACATCGCGGCAGGTAGATTCGATATAAATCGTTTGGTGGGTCAGCTCAGTGGTTTGGCCAACGGTCAGGTCGATTGTATCACCAATTCCCAGGGAAGTATTGCCCAGCATCACCGAAGTGGTGCCCAGCTGGCCATCCCCCAGGCTTACTTTAATCGTTAAGGTGCCGCTACCCATTGGATATTGCTCTTCCTTGCTAACAATCTTTGACATGTCGAAGTATTTCGTTTGGTGGTAGGGTCAAACCTAAAAAAAAA
Source organism: uncultured Flavobacteriales bacterium (assembly GCA_937899835.1). Taxonomy (GTDB): domain Bacteria; phylum Bacteroidota; class Bacteroidia; order Flavobacteriales_G; family Salibacteraceae; genus CALCCE01. Next base: position 3,875 of record CALCCE010000059.1, read on the forward strand.
TAAATGGAAAAGGAATGCCCCGCAGCTATATGAATTCTTCAAATAAACCGTTAAATAAAAAGAAAGCCTACCAGGCTACTAAACGTATCGGGAACTCCGGTACGAGGTGTATTTACAACCTTTGGTTGACTGACAATGAAAGAGCTGCTGCTGGCGGCTCTTTCCATTGTAAACTACCCGCCGAACCCCACCCGCTCCCTCTATTCCTTCGTAAATTGCGGTAGAAATGACGGAGAACGCCCCCATCCGAAAAATCATTCACATCGACATGGATGCCTTCTTTGCTTCCATCGAGCAGCGCGACCATCCGGAGTTGCGCGGAAAGCCCGTGGCTGTGGGCGGTTCGGCAGAGCGAGGGGTGGTGGCAGCCGCCAGCTACGAAGCGCGAAAGTTTGGCGTGCATTCCGCCATGCCTTCCTATTTGGCCAAGCGAAAATGCCCCGACCTCATCTTTGTGCCCCACCGTTTTGAAGTCTACAAATCGGTATCGCGCCAGGTGATGGACATTTTTCACACCTATACCGATCTGGTGGAGCCCCTTTCTTTGGATGAAGCCTATCTGGACGTAACGGAAAACAAAATGGGCTACAAAAGCGGCATGTATACCGCACAGAAGATTCGGGAAGAAATTCATGCCGCAACCCAACTCACCGCTTCCGCAGGCATCTCTTTCAATAAATTTTTGGCCAAAACCGCTTCCGACCTCAACAAGCCCAACGGCCAAGCCGTAATTTTGCCGGAAGATGCACAAACCTTTATCGATCAACTGCCGATTGGAAAGTTTTTTGGAATTGGGAAGAAAACCGCCGAGAAGCTCGAAGCCTTGGGCATTCAAACCGGATCGGATCTTCGGCAGCTCGAACAGGCCGAATTGATTCGCCGATTTGGCAAGATGGGCAACCATTTTTACAAAATCGTGCGGGCCGAAGACCAACGCCCGGTGAAGCCTGACCGCATTCGAAAATCAATTGGGGCAGAGCGTACCTACGACCAGGATGTGAGTACCCCGCAGGAGATGGAGGCCAAGTTGGAAATCATTGCCGAGAAGGTAGGCAAGGCCTTGCAACGAACCGGAGCTGCAGGACGTACGGTTACCTTGAAAATAAAATTCTTCGATTTTGAACAGACTACGCGCAGCCGCACCCTACCGCGTTTCATTGCAGCAGAAAAAGAGGTGTTGCAAATGGCAAAAGAATTGCTCTATCAGCCCGATTTTCCGGAAAAACCTGTGCGTCTGTTAGGCATCTCGCTCAGCAACCTCAACACCGATAAATCGTCGGGAGAACAACTTCGGCTCGACCTTTAGAAGGTAAAATACTGTGCCATCAGATTTCAACGTAGCTTTGTGATAGGAAACAACCACCGATTATGAATCGATTCATTCAATGCCTCTTTGCGCTTCTCATTCTTGGTTACAGCTGCACGGCTCAAGAACCTACTGCCGAAAAAAGCTATCCTGAAACCATTGCCGAACATCGGGCTGAAAAAAATGTCGAGTTCAAAGACAAAGAGCAGTCGCCCTTGACCAAGCAAGACCGGCGGAAATTCAAAGCGCTCGAATATTTTGCCCTGAGTGAAGATTTGAAAGTGGAGGCCAAATTCATCCGAACCGAAGGCGAAGATCCTTTTAAGATGAAAACTTCAACCGACCGATTGCCCGAATACGTGAAATACGGTGAGGCACATTTCACTCTGGGTGAATACACTTTCGTGCTCAACGTTTACCAAAACATTGCCGTCAGCAAAAAGCCGGGCATGGAAAACTACCTTTTCATTCCTTTTACCGACCTCACCTCGGGAGAAAGTACCTACGGTGGAGGACGCTACCTCGATGCCACCATCCCGGATGGCGAAACCATCACCTTGGATTTTAACCTGGCTTACAATCCTTATTGCGCCTACAACGACGGCTACTCTTGTCCCATTCCACCACCCGAAAACTTCATCAAGTTTGCCATTGAGGCCGGCGAGAAAAGCTATGGCGAACACCATTAGTGGAGGGATTGTAGTCGTGCTCCTTTTCGGGAGTATCGCCTGTCAAACCATTGCCGAATCAGGCAGTGAGGTTAATGTCAAATTACCCGGAAATACAACTGTTGAAACTTCAGTAGCCGATACCGTTGTCGCTCAATTGGATAGCCTTACGGTTGTACCTATTGCCCAATCAGAAAATCCGGCCATAACCGACCTGGAAAAAGCCATTCGGGCCGCGGGGTTGGTAGAAGTGCAGGAGTTAGAATCAGCCATTTACTGCAACCTCAAGTATTCCACCACCGACAATTTTTTGGGCGAAGACGTGTATGGCGATTTCGACAAGTGCTTTTTGCAGCCAGAAGCAGCCGCCGGGTTGGCCGTGGCCCAGGCACACCTCGAAAAGAAGCACCCAGGCTGGCACCTGAGTATTTTTGATGCCGTGCGCCCTCGAAGGGTGCAGCAGCAAATGTGGGACCTGGTAGACTACCCGATTCAAGAAAAAGTACGCTACGTTTCCAACCCGAAAAACGGGTCGTTGCACAATTATGGTGCTGCTGTAGACATCACCATTGTAACAGAGACCGGGGAAGAGTTGGACATGGGTACGCCCTTCGACTATTTTGGAGAGTTGGCCTATCCGCGCAAAGAAACTGCCTTGTTAGCGGCCGGACTACTCTCCCAGGAAGTGATTGAGAACCGACGGTTGCTGCGGGAAGTGATGTATCACGGAGGCTTTACGGTGTTGCCCACCGAGTGGTGGCACTTCAATTTTTGCTCCCGGGCCGAAGCCGCGCAGCGCTACACCATCATCGAATAATCAAAACCAGGTTTCCTGTGCCAGGCGATAGGTATTGGCGTGCGCCTCCACAATATCAGCGATCCGCTCGGAATAGCCACCACCCATGCTGGCCACCACCGGTATTTGATGGCGATAACACAAATCGAAAACCATTTTGTCCCGCTCTTTGCAGCCGCCAATGCTCATGCCCAAACGGCCCAGCTTATCTGTCGACAGCACATCCACCCCCGATTGAAAAAAGATAAAATCAGGTTCCAATACGTCAATGAGTTTGGGCAAATGCTCCTGCAATAGCCCCAAATAGGTAGCATCATCCGTGCCATCCAGCAACGCCACGTCCAGATCAGATTGCTCCTTACGCAAAGGATAGTTTTTACCACCGTGCATGCTGAAAGTGTACACCTCCGGCCGATCTTGAAAAATAGCCGCCGTACCATTGCCCTGGTGCACATCAAGGTCCACCACCAAAATTTGCTGAAACCCCTTTTCCTGAAGCAGGTAATCGGCGGCAATGGCAATATCATTGAGCAAGCAAAAGCCCTCGCCCCGGTCGCGAAAAGCGTGGTGGGTGCCTCCGGCAATGTTCATGGCCACTCCATGTTGCAAGGCAAATTCAGCCGCCATCAAGGTGCCGTTCATAATGCAAATCTCCCGGTGAATGAGTTCAGGACTATGCGGAAAGCCCGTCACCCGTTGTTCCCGCGGTGTAAGTTCCAACTTGCGCAAGCGGTCCCAATAGTTGGCATCGTGAACCGTTAGCAACAGCCGTTCGTCCAGCGGAGGAGGGGCAAACAAATTTTCATGGCCAATGGTGCCCTCATACAGCAGCTGCTCGGGCAGCAACTCGTATTTTGCCATCGGAAAACGATGGTTTTTCGGAAGGGGATGCGCATAAACTTGGGACCAGGCAATCTTCAACATCAGCAACAAAATTAGCTGCAAGCAAACAATTGCCTTAAACCCCAAAAAAACGGTTTGGTTCAAATGCCTCCTTTCTCCGGCCTCCGAAAATTAAATCCGTAGCTTTGCCAAGCCCGAAAACAGCGTGTCCAAACTGCCTCACCCAAACCTTAACCATTCCCCCAATTCGGCAAATTTTGGTAACCCTTGGCCTTGGGTAAAAGTACAACCTCATCGGTAGCACCCCCAACTACCACAAGCAGCAGGAAATCTAAAATGAACCGCATTCACCGCTTGATGTGTCTCCTTTTGTGGTTTTGCTCTTCTTTGAGCGGATGGGCGCAGTCTACGCCAATTTCCGGGGTCATCAACCAATACGAAGCTGTGGTGGGAATTGCTTCAGGAGCTTGCCGCGATACCCTGCAATTGGCCAACCCGCTCAACTTGCTACCCGGAGATCGGGTAATGGTCTACCAACCCCAAGGCGGCCAGGTGGATTTACAAAACATTTCATCGGCCTATGGCAACGTCACTGCTTTCGACGATGCGGGCAACTACGAACTGGCCACTGTGCAAACCGTGACAGGCAACCAAATTGAACTCACCACAGCGCTGTTGAGGAATTACAACTTGAATTTTCCGGTACAAATCATCAGTGTGCCAGTGTACACCAATGCCACGGTGGTAGATACCTTAAAAGCCCTCCCATGGAATGGACAAATCGGTGGTGTTTTGGCCTTAGAAGTAAGCGATACACTCACCTTGCAAGCCGATTTAAATGTGGATGGCATGGGCTTTCGCGGAGGCCTTAATTTTTTTGGTAGTTATCCACCCAACCCACTTTTTTGCAGTGTTACCGATTTGTTTAATCCCATTGGCAACTTCAATGGCGGACAAAAAGGAGAAGGCATTCAGCCTATGGACCCGAGCCAGGAATGCGGCCGGGGCCATTTTACCAACGGTGGAGGGGGCGGTAACGCTTCTAATGCCGGAGGTGCCGGAGGCGCCAATGCAGCTTTTGGCGGAGATGGAGGCAACGAATGGTCGGGTTGTGGCGGCTCCAACGTGGGAGGCCTGGGTGGGCAAGTGATGCTCTACAACAACGGTGTCAACAAGATTTTTTTGGGCGGTGGAGGAGGCGGTGGCGAATCCAATGGTTTAGGCGGGACGGATGGCGAAAATGGCGGAGGAATTGCCCTGGTTAGAGCCAATGTGCTGGTAGGAAATGGGTTTGCCATTCGTGCCAACGGCAACGAGGTACGTGATACGGCCACTTTTGATGGAGCCGGTGGCGGTGGAGCCGGCGGTGTGGTGCTGCTCGAAGTGCCCACTTTTCAAACCGCCTTAAACGTTTTTGCTGATGGTGGTCAAGGTGGCCACAACAATAATGGTGGGTCTTGTGTAGGTACCGGTGGAGGAGGGGGAGCCGGACTATTATGGCATTCCGGGCCCTCTTTGCCCGGTTCGGTAACGGTAAGCCTGGCGGCCGGGCCCGCTGGACTATTTGTAAACCCAGCGCAAACAGCTTGTTTTGGTACAGCTTATGGAGCCACTTTTGGAGGAACTGCTTCCGCGCTGTTCGGCCTCATTGTGCCACAGGCCAATGATTCGGTCAGCCTTGTAGATACATTTTCGCTTGGGATGGACACTGCCCTTTGCCAGGGCGATTCGCTGTGGCTCACCGTGGCTGTTGATACCAGCTACAGCATTTTATGGTCCGATAGCACCACTGACGATTCGTTGTTGGTGCAACAAACCGGCATGTATTGGGTACGCATTGCCAATGCCTGCGATACAGGTTTTGATACCCTTCAGATTCGCTTCGATACCCTGCAAAACCTGGACCTTGGTCCAGATACCGCCATTTGTTTTACGGGGCAATACCTCATCGATCCAGGGTTGCCCTTTGGTCAGTTTCAATGGTCGAATGGCAGCACCGACAGCACCTTGAGCATAGACAGTTCGCAAACCGTTAGCCTGATGTACAGCTACGGTTGTGGAGTGCTCACCGATACGGTGGCCCTTCAGCTAACGCCGATACCCTTTTCCGGTTTGCCGGGGGATACCGGACTTTGTGCAGGTGATAGTTTGATTTTACGGGTTCCTTCCGATACTTCCTTTCAAATTGTATGGTCCGACAGCAGCCAGGCCGATTCGCTGATAGTATCTCAAACGGGCACCTATTGGGTACGCATCGCCAATGCTTGCGATACCCTTACCGATACGATTCAGGTGCGCCCCGATACCTTGAGCAACTTTTCTTTAGGCAACGATACGGTGCTGTGTCCGGGAGGATTTATACTGCTTACGCCCAACCTTCCGGCCGGTAATTTCCTTTGGTCCGATAGCAGTACCGGCAACAGTTTTGTTGTAACTGCTGGTGGTACGTATGGATTGCAATACAGCAATGCTTGTGGTTCGGTGAGCGATACCTTAGCGGTGCAAGCTTTGCCCTTGCCCACCATAAATTTGCCCTCCGATGACAGCCTTTGTTTTGGTGAAACTTTGCTGATCGATCATCCGAACGACCCCTTGGTAAATTACCAGTGGTCTTTTGGAGGCGATACCGCTCGGGCACTGCTCAACCGCGATACTACGGTTTGGATCACGGCCTCCAATGCATGCGGACAGGTTTCTGATACCATTCGTTTGGGCTTCTTTCCAGAAATACCCCTCGACTTAGGAGCCGATACGTTGATTTGCGAATCCTTTGTGTTGACTTTAAATGCCTTAGTTCCTGGTGGATTCAACTACCGTTGGTTCAACGGCAGCACTGGTTTTAGTGTACAAGTAAACGGCCCTGGAAGCTATTGGGCTTCGACTGATGTAGGCACTTGTACCGTGACCGATACCATCGACATCAGCAACGATTTCGACTCTTGTTTTCGAGACATCGATTGCTTCATTGAAGTTCCCAACGTATTCACGCCGAACAACGATGGTTTGAATGATGTTTTTCAGGTGAACAGCGATTGCAACTTCACGCAGTTTGAAATGTCGATCTACAACCGTTGGGGCAATTTGGTGTACCGCACCTTTGATTTTGGCATTCCCTGGGATGGAAATGATGCTACTGGTCGGGATTTGCCGGAAGGAGTGTATTTTTATGTTTTCCGTTACCAGGATGGTGTTGCGGTAAATGCGGATCAATCGGACCGAACGGGCTCGGTCACCCTATTGCGGTAAGCGATAACATGAACGATTTCGAAAAACCTGTACTTAGTAAATCTACGTTCCTTCGTGGTCTGCAATGCGAGAAATCGCTCTACCTCTATAAGAAGTACTACACCCGAAGAGACCCTATTCCCAAGGAGCGGCAGGCAGCTTTTGATCGTGGTAACCGCATCGGAGCCTTTGCACATCAGTTGTTCCCCGGCGGGGTCGATTGTCGTCCGGGCGGCCCACGGCAATACCGAAAAGCGGTAGAAAAAACGCAAAAGTGCCTCCAAGATGGAGTAGAGGTGATTTATGAAGCGGCTTTTATAGCGAACCGCATTTTGATCTACGTGGACATTTTGGTGAAGAAGCCAGACGGTTGGTACGCCTATGAAGTGAAAAGCTCCACCCGGGTTTCGCCGGTGCATGTGCTCGATGCTTCGCTACAGTATTATGTGCTCGAAAATGCAGGGATTCAACTGCAAGATTTCAACCTGGCCTACATCAATACCCGCTACGTAAGGGACGGAGAAGTAGATCCTCACCAACTTTTTCGTTTCGAATCGGTGAAGCAAAAAGTGCTTTCGAATTGGGATTTTGTAGAGAAAAACGTGGCCCAACTCATGGATGTGCTGCAAGAACCATACATTCCCGAAAGGCGTATTGGCCCGCAGTGTTCCGAGCCATACGATTGCGATTTCAGGGGCACTTGCTGGCGAGAAGTGCCCGAACGCCCCGTGTTTGAAATTGGAGGTATGCCCAAAAAAGAATTGTTTGAACTGTACCACATGGGCGTCCGCCGGTTGGTGGACATTGGGCCCAACATTGAATTGAAGCCCAACCAACGCCTGCTGGTGGAAGCAGAGAAAAAGGGCACCCCCATCATCAACAAAGCAGCTATTAAGGCTTTTTTAGAGGGCTTGAACTATCCCTTACTGCTCATTGATTTTGAGAGCTTCATGCCGCCCATACCCCGCTACAACGGTACCCGGCCCTATCAGCAGTTGCCTTTTTTATTCTCATTGCACCGCATCGACTCCCCGGGAGCAACTGCTACGGTCGATGATTTTTTGGCGGAACCTGGTGTTGATCCAAGGCAGGAAGTACTGGCCGCCTTTTTGCGGCTCACCGCAGGCAATGGCGATATTCTCGCCTTCGATGCCCGCATGGAAAGTCAAGCCATTGAAAAACTCATCCAATTCGATCCCAGTCACAAAAGTGAGCTTACCCAGCGCCTCAAGCGCATCAAAGATTTGCAGGAGCC
>CALCCE010000060.1 GCA_937899835.1 uncultured Flavobacteriales bacterium
AAGTTGCTAACACTGTTGGTCAGAAGGATTCATTGTCCAGCACATTTGGGCTTCGATCAATGATTGGGTGCTTGGAAGTGACGCGTCAATTATTTAGTGCTAGGGTAGAGTCAAAGCTTCTTCTTGGCATTCGTTCAGCAATATCCATTGAAAAAGGGCAGTATTCCTTGCCAATACTGCCCTTCACCAGGTTAAACGCTATGTTTTTCTAAAGATTTAGTGCATTACCACACGGGCTTGATAGAGTATTTCACCTTCTGAACGTACGGTGATTAGGTTCAGCCCAGGGCTGAGCAGCTCATTTTCCAGTTCGAGCACCTGCTCTCCGGCACTCAAGGAGTAGTTGCGCAAGGCCGTTTGTTGCCCAAGCGCGTTGAATACGGAAATTTCTACTGCTTTTTCATCAGCGATGGTGTAGGCCAGTTTCAATTGGTCACCATTTTGCGAGATCGGATTCGGATACACGTTGTAGGTGCCAGTGGCTTCGTTCAGGTCAACACCATCCACTGCATCGGTTGCAGCAGTCGCCAGCCGGAAAGAAGAACTTCCGGTTCCATCGCAATTGTCAGTTTTTCCGCTGATGGAAATCTTATCTACTTTACGCAACAGCTGGGTGCCGTAGTTGGCGTCTTGGTAGGTGCGCTTGGCAACACCAGGCTTTTGTTCCTCTTTTTTCACTGGTGTGATGTCGGCACAGATGGTCCGGCCAAATTCATCCAAGCCCGCCAAGGTGAAACCGTTGTCTCCATCCCGGTGCAAGGCTTTAGCGATGTAGCCAAAGCCACCAAAACTCGGATTAGCCTCCACCATAGCGGTAGCAAACTTGCTGTCGGTGTTGTCAGTAATGTTGTATTCGATGAAGTAATTCACGTTACCGGTGTTCATGTCAACACTGAGGAAACCAGGGTTGTTACGACTTTTAAAGGTATTGGCATAAATGTTTAGCCAATTTTCTTCCAGTGGATTCTGATAAATGGAATACCCTTGGTTAGAGCGGTGTTCGGGCCTCCAGTAGTAGTTGAGCCATTTCGGCTCCCGGTCTTCATTGAGCAACAGTACCGAAATGGCGGTAGTAACTCCTGGTTCTACGTCAGGTGAAGCAGAAGTAAATGTCAAGGCGAAAGCCTCTTTCGCGCTTCTTGTAAAGGTGAGTCGTTCGATGGAACCACCAACGAGCCGGCCTACTTCTGCACCGTAGAACAGGTATTTGTCACTTACCAAACCAGTAGTAGGGCTGAAGCCAACCGTAAAAATTCTACTGGGCTGGGTGTTCTCATACCGGGTTCCTGCAACGATAAAATTCCCTTTCTTGTTTTTCACCATGGTAAAGGCAACATCGAAAACTACATTGCTGGCGAATACTTCCTGATAGGTTTTCAAGTATTGTGAGTTGCCGTTTTCATCAATTGCTGCGGTGTAGAGAATGCTCTTTTGGGTGTTGGTGTTGGAACTGCCTACTATGAAATAGGTGGGTACAATTGGTTGAATACTGGTATTTCCAAATGACTTTTCTATCATTTTAAAATCCTCGTCGGTTCCTATGGCACCGTATTCATTGGACCACACCACGTTACCCGTAAGCACTTGCAAACGCATGGCAAAGGCATTGCGCCTGGTACTGCCATTTTGCTCTTGCGCAGAGCCTACTACGATCACGTCTTGTCCATTGTAGGTGAGGTCTACGCCAAAAGCGCGCTCATCCACGCCAGCAACTCCGTAGCGTTTTACCCAGATCACATCGCCGGTGATGTGGTTGGTTTTTGCCACTACAATATCGTTGCTGAAGGTGGTGCTGGATTCTCGTGCAAAGCCAACGGTGATGTTTTCCGTAGCATTCACCTGTTCAGTGGCTTTTACGGTGGTTACATCGTTGTAGTTGGGAATGGTATTGCCGAAATAATAGTTCTTGGAATAGATTTGGCCAAACGCCGTGCCGCCGAGGCATAGCATAGCCATTGATACTGCAAATACAGATCGTTTCATAATGGATTGGATTTGGGTTATACGTCTCTTTTCTCCAGAAAAAAGGAGAAAGGGGGCGTTTCATATTTATTGAACATGCAAGGTGGGACAGGTGGATAAACGGAGCATGTTATAAGGGTTCCAAGGTAGAAAAATTTATTTCTGTCCGGAAGATTTTAGGTTAAAAATCAAGGATTTACGGATAAATACTAGCCCTAAAATACGGCCATTCATTTAAGTGCTATGTCAAGTAGGTCAGTAGGCTGGTAGTGATGGGATGGTGGCTCAGCATCGGTGTCAACTAAAAGCTCCGCGGAAGCCAATAAATGCCGGCAAACTTCGCAGGTCAATGAATGAATTCAAATCAGACGGTTGATGGTTCTTAAGCCCTCGAATAACCACTTTTGAGGATCCTTTATAAAGGCCTCTGAACCAACGGGTTTTGACAATCGGAGGATTCCTTTGATTCCATTGGTTCACTGTTTGTTCGGTGGCGAAATAGTTTCCATTAAAACGGACAAATCACAAGATGGATTTCGGTAGGATTTTGCGTGTCCAGGTATTCAATCGCTTCGATCGGCGGACGCTCCCATCTGGGTTAGAGGTTTGGGTCACCTGCCAGGAGTTCTCAGGTTGAAATTCTATTTCCATTCCAATGAGAACGGAACTGGCCACTCTCGGTGAAGGAATAATGGTGATGCACTCGGTGTTTAAGTTGGCGCTTCTCGGATCGAGGTTGAAGGTGCCAATGACCACCGTTTCACCATCCACCACCATGGTTTTAGCATGAAGCCCGAAAATAGGTGGCTGTTCCAGTGTTTTTTGCAATTCTCCTGTCATGATCTTAGTACGTTCTTCCGCATCAGGCCTGAATTCAAAGATTTGGACTCCCGTTTCCAGCAACACTTTACGATCACTTTGATAGCTGCTAAAGGCTTCTAAGTTGTCGGTAGAAGCCAGGCTGTTGGTTAAAATTCGAACTGTAACACCTCGCTCTACCGCTTCGCGAAACAGTTGACGGCTCTCTTCCGTGGTGATCAGATAAGGCGATTGAATGTCAATGGATTGGGAGGCGTTTTGAATTAGATCAACCAAAGCACTGGTGGTTTTGCCGCCACCTCCCAGTCCTTGTGTTCCGTCATTTTTTCCGGGGATGTCCGCAACAAATGTCACCTCATCTACCCATACCAATTCATTGTTGGCGCGTATTTCTTGGAAAGTGCTGGGGAAATCAACGATGCGTTGGCGCGCCTCCGGCCAAAAATTAGCTGGATTGCAGGCGTATTCATGCAGGCGCACAAAGCGCTTGGGATCGCTCACATTCTTTGGTGTTACGTTGCTGACTTCAGTAACCGGTACACTCAGAGAATCGTTCCAAAATTCGAAAAACGAACGAGTTACCTCCGGAACTACTTCGCCCAACAGCAGTACGTCCCGATCTCGGAAATTGTATTCGTGGTCGTAGTCGAAATACTCATCGGCAATGTTGCGCCCACCGGTAATCACCACCCGGTTGTCAACAATAAAAGTTTTGTTGTGCATGCGCTGGTTTGCATTCCGAAAGTCAGTGGAAATCTTTTTGAGTTTTCCGAACAAACTCTTCCCCAGGTTCATGCCCGGATTGTAAATTTTGATGTGGATGTTTTCGTGCGAATTCAGGGTTAACACATCCTGAATATTGGCATTGACCATGATGTCGTCGATCAGGATGTTGACCTCTACGCCCCGGTTGGCCGCCCGCACCAGATAGTCACAGGCGATCAGCCCCACGTTATCGGTGGAGAAGATGAAGTACTGAATGTTGATGCTTTCCTCAGCATATTCGCTAAACCATGCGCGCTGCACCATCGACCCGGCACCATCTTCCAACACATATACTCCCGATTGATCCTTTGGTTGGTCTTCCATTCCGCCCAGAACATCCGAAAGGGAAAGTGAATCGTTGCGCTGCACTTGTGCACAATAATTGGTGCCTTCATCCGGAATCAGGTCTTCCTGAGGGAGTAAACTGTTGATTGCGTACACCAGCAGGCCCAGGATGACCGCTGTGGCAAGAGCTAAAAGTAGAATGCGTTTCATAGTGCTTACTTGGGGTTGAGGCAATGGAAAACTGGATCAAAAGTTAAAGTAAAAGAAAATCCTACGCACAAAGCCTAACGATTCTGAGAGAAGATATGGGCAAGTCTTCAAAGGTGCTTTTTCTCAGAATACCAAACAAAAAGGGCTACTCTTTTAATAACCCTTCGTTATAAATGCTCACACTCGAAGTGAGATGTGCCCATTGCGATCTCAGAATTCAATTTTTTTGTTGTATGAAATAGCGATTTACCGTGGATTGTTGGATCTGTTTCAGGAAGCGGAATGAACTTTTCAATTACAGCAATTGAATCATTAGCACACTGTAGCAACCAGCAAGGTAGGATGAAGAATGGCAATAGATGCACTTAGTATTCCAGGTCTCCAAAATATTAACTTGCTAATTGCTTTCTCTGTTTGGCCAAATACAAAATTGATCTATGAGCGATTCAAATAAACAAGCTTCGGACGTTTACATCGATGAGAAAAATGCTTTCCCCAACTCTGTAGTACCGGTGGCCACGGCAGTGCCTGCTTTTATCGGTTACACGCCTAAAGCTGAGTATGGAGGGGAATCCTACACCAATGTAGCTTACAAAATCACCTCTATGGCTGAGTTTGAGGCCATTTATTGTTTTCCGAATCCTACGCCTCCAGCTGACCCGGTGAAGCAATACGATCCGCAGTATTATCTAGTGGCCCAAAGAGAAAGGCCCTCCCAAGGCAAATACATAAAAATTAGGAATAGTTTTTACTCGATTCTGCCCGATCCGAACACGATTTATTACCTCTACAACAGTGTTAGGTTGTTTTTCGAAAATGGAGGAGCGGGTGCCTACATCGTTTCAGTAGGTGGCTATGGCCTACCCTCTAAGAAACCCGTGGAGCAAAGTGCGCAAATCGTGAATGATAACGTGTCGCTAAACGATTTAAAAACGGGTTTGGAATTGCTAATAAAACAGCGGGAACCTACCATGTATATCTGTCCAGAGGCTACACTACTCTCGCCACAAGAGAATGCAATCCTTACTCAGGTGATGCTGTTGCAAACCGAGGAAATGGAAACCTCATTGGCTATTTTTGACATCATTGGTGGCCGCGACCCTGATCCACTCACATGGTATCGAGATATCCAAAACTTTCGCAACAGTACGGGAGTGAGGGGATTGAAATACGGGGTGTGTTATTACCCTTTTGTCGGAACCAACATGATGGGGCCATCGGATATTGATTACCGCAATTTGTTTGGCGGCAATATAAAATCGCTTTCGGCTTTGATTAACCCGCCAGATGCGCCCAACTCAGCGGTAAAAAAGGTCTTGGATATGATCGAAAAACCACCGGTGGACCCAATGACTCCAAGGCAGTACAATGCTTTACTGGAAACGGCGAGTAAAGCCTATGCCCTCATCATGAAATACATTTTAGCCGATGTGAACTTGATTCCACCCAGTGGTGGAATGGCTGGCGTGTATGCTAACAACGACGATACCTATGGCGTTTGGCAAGCCCCTGAAAATACCAGCATGTACGGTGTGGTTTCAGTGCCTATTCTGTTTTCCGATTCTGATCAGGCGGGTTTGAGTGTAGACGCGGTTTCTGGAAAATCCATCAATTCAATTCGATTTTTTCCCGGGCAAGGAATCCTCGTATGGGGCGCACGTACCCTTGATGGAAACAGCATGGACTGGCGCTATGTTTCCGTGAGGCGGACGATGACATTCTTGGAACAATCCGTGAAATTGGCAGCCCGTGCCTATATCTTTGAACTCAACGATTCAAATACTTGGTCGGCAGTCAAGAGCATGATCGGTAGTTTCCTCACTTCCGTATGGAAGCAAGGTGGTTTGCAAGGGAAAAGCCCTGCGGATGCGTTCTCGGTAGATATTGGACTTGGTTCCACTATGTCTCCTGAAGACTTGCTCAATGGCTTTATGCGGGTTACTGTCAAAGTCGCTGTAGTTCGACCTGCAGAATTCATTGTCTTCACTTTTGAGCAACAGATGGCTAAATCCGACTGATTTTGAGCTGAACAATAAAGCTGGTAGGATGGGTTGAGGAAGAGGTTACCCGATTAATTTAATCCCTATTCGCTACACCCTCAAGTAGTTCGCAAGACAGGGAGTTTAGCACAGTAAGTACAGCTTTGTTTCCAGTTTTGAATTACCTTTATATAAAATGAGTCAATATTTAAACTCATATTTTTATTTTCTAAAATTCGCTATGCGAAGTGCATAACGCGATTACAGTATCGCAACTTTTTCCAAAGAATTTGGGCAAAAATACACTTGTTTGCCGGATCATACCAAGTGGTGCAAGCAGCTGTAATCATGCCTGCCTTGCTGCAGTCGGGTATTTGTTCTTTATATTCTAAAGGATGAATGGGATGGAACCTTTTGCTTGGCTTAGCAATACGCTTACGCAAATACCGAATCAGAAAGCCAATCGCTTAAATGCACGTTGCACTATGATGAGATGTAGTTGACCAACCGCATACTTCAGTTGAAGCGAATTTAACCCCGAAAAAAAAGTGCCGCTATCCACTTATACAGCCAAGCCTACCGAATTTCCTTTTTAAGGAGGTGTACATGTAGTCCCCGTTTCAGGCATTAAGTTGTCTCTATATTATTGTAGGAAAATATCTAAACCGCATTGATCCGGCTCTAAGTACCGTACTTCTTTTTTACGAAAAGATAGTGTGAGAAATTTCCACCAGTTGTAGCTGGGTCAATCCTTAAACTTATTAGTTATGAAAAACAACAAATTGTGGTTGCTTCCTTTTTTCCTGATGATTTTCTGTGTGATAATTTCCTGTTCTAAGGAAGAGCTTAATCCACTTTCAAGCACTTCAAGTGATTCGCGTAGGGCGAATGTAACCCAGAAGGCGTCAACTTTAGACGGGATGGAGCTCAAAGAAATACTTGGTGTAGTCCAGTTGGGCATGATTGATCTCGCAAAAAATGATCAAATAAAGGAAACGCTAAAAGAACTGATGGATCAAATCGAAGGATCAGGCTATTATGCGGTTACCCTAAAGGATTTGAAAGTAGCCATCGGTTCTTCCGAATGTTCATTAGTTCAATTGATGGAAAGTTCGGTGCTTACCCACGGTGGGAATAAGTCTGATGTGGCAATGGTATCGGAAATAGTGGAGGGTTTTGAATGGAGAGGCAACAATTTTCTTCCGGAAATATACCTACCATTTAAGGATGGTGAATATTTTGATCAAGGAGATTGGGATGGGATCAGTCCGAATTACTTTGGATCCGAATTGGATAAGGCAGAAAAGACCATTCAGGTGGTTGACGGACAGGGAAATACATTTGATCTAAGCGAAATGGAAGCAGCAACTAATCCCATCTGGTTTGCTGGTGTTTCGGGAAGTGGTTCCGATGGAGACGATATAGCAGAAAGATTTTGGAGCAGGTGCGCATGTCAACACCAAGGAATGTCAGACGGAGCGCCAACATTGGCGTGTAAGCCAGGAGCAGAAACACTTTGGGGGCGTTGTGGTCGTACAGGATTATTTAATAACAATTGTAGTGGAACCTGCGGAGCCGCCACAGACTAACCGATGCAACGATTCAAAACCGAATTTTCAATTGACAATTTGAGTTCCCGCTTTTGGCAAATCCTACCTTAATCTAATTGCTAAGATTTCAGAAGGTTTCTTCATAAGCTTTTTTTAGATTTTTGTTTTTCGTCCTAAAGAAGTGTTGCGGGTTCTAAAAAAGAGCGTTAAGCAGTATCAGGGTTAGCCCCGATACTGCTTTTTTTATAAAAGCTGATCTTGGTTTTATGCTGTTTGTGCCTGTACTGTGGCCCCTTCTTTTGACAGGAGCAGCTCGGGCTATTGTTGTTGTGTCAATCTACACTTTTTGCTAACTTCCAAACGATGATAGAAGATAGAATTGTATTTGATTATAAGGACAAACAATTGATTGAAAAGATCGTTATCCGTCCCCCATTCTCCTATAATGCGATCTTCCATGACGAGGGTTGTTTTATTTATGTGAAGGGAGCCAAAACCAAACTGATGTCATCTGAGGTCAGCCTTGAACTGAAAGATAGGGAGGCCGTCCTACTAAAGTGTGGTACTTACTTCGCGGACTGGATGAAAGAGGCTACTCAGCCTGTAACGATCATCGCCATCCACTTGTATCCCGATTTACTCCGGCATTTGTATATGAACGAGTTGCCAAAATCTTTCCAGCAAAGAGAGGTGAAGGAGCAAGTCAAAACCATTACACCTGATGAAATTATTACAAAATTCATCGAGTCAATTGAATTCTATTTTGAAAACCCAATTTTGGTGAATGATGATTTGCTTGAACTGAAAATTAAAGAGCTTATTCTTTTGTTAATTCAGACTAAGAATGCGTCTACTGTTTTGGAATTGGTCGAAGAGTTATATTCTCCAAGAGTAGCGAATCTGAAGAAGGTTATCAACTTACACCAATACGAGAACTTATCGATTGAAAAACTGGCCACCTTATGCGGGTTAAGTGTTTCTTCCTTCAAGAGAGAATTTAGGGACGTCTACAATGACAGCCCAGGCAGCTATCTAAACGCGAAGAAAATCGAAAAAGCGAAAGAGCTGTTACAAGCAGGTAATCTATCGGTCAGCGAAATTTCTTATGAGGTTGGTTTTAATGATCCGCACTACTTCACTCGTATGTTCAAGAAAAAAGAAGGTGTCCCTCCCAACACCTACAGACAGCGATTTTAGTCCTGATCTGATCGTCCAGTAACTTGGACTTATCGTCCACTTGATACGGATCTGAGTTGCTTTCCTTTGATGTGTAATTAAAAATACATCGAAATGAAGCAGCTTAAATCAAGTCAAACAGCCATTCAATTTTACAGTACCGATATATACGGTAAGAAGGTAGATTTAAAAAACTATCAGGGGCAAAAGGTGCTACTTAGCTTTTTTAGGAAAGCAGCTTGCCCATTTTGTAACATGGCCATACAGCAACTGATTAAGAGACATCACGAGTTTGAGTCCAACGGAATTAGGGTTATTGCGCTCTTCGCCTCGACCGAGGAGGAGGTACTGAGATACGCAGGAAAGCAAAATGCTCCGTTTCCAATCATCGCCGATGGGAAGTATAAAATCTACGCCAAATACGGCATTGGCGCTTCCTATGCCGGTATGTTGAAAACAATGTTAAATCCTGTGAAAGTATGGAAAGCCATCAGTGGTGGATTCTTCAGTTTGAGAACTGTACCTCAGGATCCGGTACTACCTGCTGAAATTTTGATTAATGAGGATCAAACCGTGCATAGGGCCTACTATGGTAGTGATTATGACGATCATTTGTCAGTAAATGAAATACTTCAATGGGGATATGAAGCAAGCGTTGAGCCAATTGCAGACCTTGGTTTAACCGTGTGATTGTAATAAGGAAAAGAATAGATGCAATTATGGAAAATACTAAATATCTATTAACGGAAATTTGGAAGCCAAAAGCTTCTTGGGTGGCCTTGAGTGAAGGTGAAAGGCAAAACTATCTGAATGAAAAAATGGGACCTTTGCTCATGCAGATGATGAACAAAGGAGCAGAGTTGATTGGAGCTGCAATAAACGAAAATACAACAGCTGAAAAATTAGACTACGTATATAAGGCAGTATGGAAGCTACCCAACAAGGAGTTGTCTGAAGAGCTTGAAAAAGGCGTCAAAGAAGTTGGGTTTTACGACTACTTCGAGCAAGTGAATTTTAGTGGTAAGCCAATTGGTCCAAATGAGTTGATGGAACACATGATCAAATTTTGAAATCTCAGTCATTCCACGATTTTGAAGGTTGATTTTGTCCGCATACGGTCAATGACGTCAGTTTTATAATTTTTTTAAAATCTTTTCTTTATTGTGCCCAACGTTTAGTGCATGAAGCGTGTCCTGCCAATAGGCAGCTATAGATTGATATGCATTGTTGGTAAGTGTTTTTTACTTCCTGAAAATGGCTCATGAAATTATTTTTGCGGTTTCAATTTTTCCAATTTTTCTTCTGTGCCGTTTACTCCTCCTAATTCTAATGACATTGAAAAATACTTGATTGCATTCGCAGTATCTGAAACGCTATTGTAATAATCGCCCATAGAATCATAGGCATTCGCACTTTCAGGGAAGTTTTTAATATTCAATTCAAAAAATGGGAACGCCCGTTCGAAGTCGTTTTGACCCAAATACATATAGGCCAGCCTGTTAATTTCGTACTCTTCTGGAAGATAAGTATGTCCTAATTTCTCTGATATGTTGTTAAAATGCGACACAATCAATTCTACAAGCTGTTCGCCTGTAAGTTTCGGTTCCGGAGTGTAGAATTTATCCCAATCTTTGAATTCATACCAAGAGAATAAGAATTTAAGGGCATGGTGTTCAGCAACTATAGGAACTGTTTTGTGAGTTTCATCTGGGTAATATTTCCACTCTGAAACTAACTGCTCATTATTTTTTGTTAGTTCAGCAAATTCGTGGATTGACCTTAAGTGAAGTGTCGCAGTTGTTGTGTCTTGTAGTGCTTTTTCAAAACTCATATCTGCCACTTGTCCATTATTTATTGTGTTAGCGATGGCAACATAAATTGCTTTGCTTTTATAATTACCATTTTTGATTTGTTGCCTTCCTTCATTTAGCAATTTCTGATTATCCCATCCAAGGCTTGGGTCAATCGCCAAATAATTGTTGAAAAGATGAGGGTATTTTACGAAAGCATTTGCAACAACTAAACCACCAAGCGAATGTCCAATCAAAGTTCTGTGTGATATAGTTGGGTAATTGTTGTCTATATAAGGTATTAATTCACTTTCAATGAATTTCGTAAAGTTATCTGCACCACCTGAGGTGTTTGAATCATCTCCAAAATGAGAAGTTGATAGATCTCTATACCTGTCAGTATTTGGAATAGCCACTATAATCATTTCTGGAATCAGTCTACTGATTGCATTAGACCTCATAATCCCAACAACAGATTCAAAATGAAATTCACCATCCAATAAAAAGATTACAGGATATTCTAAACCATAAATGCTTGATTCAGGTACGTGAACCCAAATGCTTCTTTCTTCTCCTAATATTTTAGAGTATATCTGATCTCGAACACCAATAGAAATTTGATTTGTATTGGTATTATTACTTTCTTGATTTTGTCCAAAACATGTGTTTTGGAGTAAACTAAGAATAGCTATCAAATAGATGAATTTTTTCATTGTATGTATTTTATAGCCTTATAAAAGGCTTTTGGGGGTTGTTTTTGATTTTATTTTTGGTTTAGTTAGCAATTGGATTTTAATTAGTATTTAACTTTATTTCCCGTAGGTGGAACATGAAGGACTATCGAGTATCCAATTGTCAGTCCGACAAAGGAGAATATTACATCGTTTTTATCAAATACATTATTCCCGCCTAAGTTGTGAAGTTTAAATTCTTGTGTAATCACATATATTCCTGCTAATATTAATGCTGTTATGTGTATTGTTCGCAATCGAATCTGTTTTTTGGGGTTAAATACATTGATATTCAGATAAAGTCCAATTCCGGTTAACATCAGAACCCCAATAATTCCTTCAAACAAATTGGGTAATGACAATAGCATAATATTTACCCATTCAGGATAATCTCCACCTAAAACAGGAGGTCTTATGAATTTAAAAAAGGCGAATAGAACTATAAATACAATTTGTATTTGGACTAGTTTTAAAATATCATTCCTCATCGCTTGTTACTAACGAGGGTATAAACCAATATGGTTTGTTTACCCTATATGTATTCCCTAATTTATGGATTTGTGGACAAAATGTCGAAGGAAATAACAATGCCGTTAAGATGGATTTTGAAGACATGGGTGGAGGTAGCTGTTGTTTTGATGGAAGCATTTCCTCAAATGGCCTGAATGATTCGGATATCGGTTTCTGCCTCTAAAAGGGGAGGAGCAAATGAATACCGTAACATGTGTGGTATGACTCGGACTGTTATCCCACACTGTTCAGCCGCACCTGTGATTGCGACTCGAACTGATTCTGACCAGTAGGCTTTACCAGTAGGACCTTCAAAAAGGAGCCCGTTGGGTCTGTAAATTTTGTAGTAGGCACGCAATTGAATTAACAATTGGGGAGATATAGAAACCAGCCAATCCTTGTTTCCTTTGGCTTGCTGGATCCGAATGACCATTCTACCATTATCAATGTCCGTTAGCATTAAGCGCAAACTTTCACCAATCCTGAGTTAACCAGCATATAGAAGGGCTATTAAGGTGCGGTGTTTTAGATTCTTTGGTTGGCGAAGCAGAGCCGAAACCCTTTTGTTTTGAAAGAACTTTGGGAAGTGACGTTGCCTTTTTGGGACGAAAAAAAGTGTAGTAAGATCTCGGTTGCTTAAATACTTTTTCAAAATGGATTTTTATGGCATTGATGACCTCGCCAACTTGAGGTTAACCCACAAAAAAAGGGCCTCCCTTTCGGGAAACCCTCGTTCTCGCATCTCGTTTTCGCGCTGCGAAGCAGTGCCCAAGACAGGAGTCGAACCTGCACGTCCTAACGGACACTAGAACCTGAATCTAGCTTGTCTACCAATTCCAACACTTGGGCGTTTGGAGGCGCAAATTTAGAAAAAAATCGGATGGAGAGAGTAGTGTTGAACTAAAACTTGAGTTCAAGATGAATTGGGTAAAGTAGCTGCATGGTGTTTCGCTACAAAAAGCCCGCGTCACACATTGGGGCAATGTGACGCGGGCAAGTCGGAGGGAGGGAGTCGGGGTTATTTTTTGGCCATGTTGTTGCCGAGCAATCCGTTGAAAACAGTGGCGTCTTGTCCGGAGGGGAGAACGGCGATCTGCACCTTGCTGGCCAGTTCCTTGTTCACCATATAGCTGGCATACACTGGATTTTCGGAGCAGAGTTTGGCCATTTGCATGTCGTTGTTGAAGGTGAGTTGATCCATGCCTCTCTGCTTTTCAATCGCCAGTTGATCCTTTTTCTTTTGATCTTCTAGGTCCAGTGCTTTTAGGTCGCGTTTCTTTTTGAGGTCTACTTCGGCCATTAATTCCTGTTTCTCGGCCTCGGCTTGCGCTTGCAGCTTGGAAACTTGCTTTTGGGTTTCGGCACGGGCCAGTTCGCTCTTTCTGCGGCTTTTTTCGGTTTCGGCATTGATCTGTTCCACCTTGGCGTTCATTTGGGCGCGCACCATGTCCACTTCGCCTTGCGAGTTGGCTTGGGCTTTGTCGGCTTTGGCGCGTTCCAGGGCTACAACACTCTCTTTGCGGATGCGTTCCAGCTCACGCTCTTGCATGGCGCTTTGCTCGCGTGCTGTGGTGTAAGAATCGGGAAAGGTGATGTTGGAAACGATGACCTCTTTGATGGAAACACTCTCTTCGCCTATGTTTTGCAGGAAGTAATCTTTCACGGCAGCAACGTAGGTATGACGCTGGCTGGTGAACACCGAATCTACATTCTTAAAGGTATTGGACACTTTGGAGGCCAGTTCCAAACCGCGCGGGGAGAGGATGAGGCTGTCGTAAGCATGGGGCGAGGCAAACTGCTGGCTGAAAGCAGCATAGTCCTCAATCTTCCAGCGGATAGAGACCCGGAGGTCGAGTGGCACACCATCCCCCAATCGAACTTCGTATAAGGTGTTGTTGGAAACCTGGTCGAGGGCGAATTGTTGCGGAGCTGGGGCTTGCGGTTTAGGGCCACAGGCGGTGAGGGCAAGAGCGCCAATGAGCAGGCCGCCAAAAGCGAGTTGAGTAAAGGTGCGGTTGGTTGGTTGGGAGGTTGCCATGAGCAGTGAAGGTTTGGTGTTACTTGTGTTTTCGATAAGTCGAAAGTAGCACCAAACCTTCACCTTACTAAGGGCCTTTGAGTATTCGCTGGGGGTGGGTTATTATTCGTCCCTTTTCCAGTCTCCTTAAGAAAAAACGATTCTGAGGCTTTTGTTTTTGAGTCCGAAACCGAGATCAAATCAACTTAGGGTAGTGGACTGAAAGCTTGGTATAAGTACCAATTCCTTTCAGAAATTGAGTGTTTTGTATTAAAGCATTAGTGTTGCTGTTTTTTAGCATATTTTAGAAAATTGCACCACGGTTCTTATTCTTAATGATCCTGATTTCTCTACCACTTCCTGCTTTTGCAGGAACTTTTCGATTTGTAGAAGTCCCTTGCGTAGAAGAAGCTCTTGCAGGCTTCGTTTCATTCCCACTACTTGAAGAAGCTCTAACAGGCTTACTTTCACTCCCATTACTTGGAAATAATTTTTCAGCCGCTTTATTTGAAATGTCTTGAACAGCCGTAGACTTAGCCCCTCCCTTAGCTTTGTCGATCACTCTATTTGTTGTTAAGTTTTTCTGCTTTTGAACTATATTATCTAGTTTACTATGTGTGTGCTTGAGAGATCCTTTTTCGCCTTGCAATTGCCTCATAAACTTATCAAAAATGGGAGCATGGTCTTTATTTAGTTTTATCATTTGCTCTTTAAATCTTCTTGCCTGTTCAATTGAGCCACTATTAATAAGAGCTCCAAGAGTACTATGAATGAATAGTTTTGTTAATTCATTTGTATTCAGGATTTTCTCGTAGTCAAAATCACCATCCTCATCATTATAATCTCCTAAGCTGTATTTTTTTAATGCCTCAGTAACGAATTCATCCACTATCGTAATGGTCAAGCGGCCAATTCTAGTTTTTCCAACCTTGTAAATCATCCGCGCTGCTGCAGTGCCAGTAGGAGTAAACCACGAAAAAGCATAGGCCTTACCCGCCTCCCATGCGGCAGAAGACCATTGAATGTTATCGAAAGCTTGAGATGGCGTCATCCCAGAAATTAGCCAGTTGGAAAGGAAATTTGTACCTGACTCAACGATAAAGGCAGTTATTGCATCAATTACACCAAGAAATGGGTCATCTCCATCAGGGTCGATAAATACAATAGGGTTATTAAAGTTACTACTGTATGGAGACATTGATGGGTATTTAGCTTCCATAGGGTCAGTACTCAACCAACGTCCTAAACGAGGGTCATAGCCACGCCAATGACTCGTATAGCTACTTCCACCATTTATCTCATCATCACGCTCCATGCCATTAAACCCATACCGATACTCCGTATCATAAGCCGTGCGGGCCGACATGGTCATGCCAAAGGGATAGTAATCTGAGTGTGAAATGACATCGGCCGTGTAGCCCATCACATCTTGTGAGAAGCCGGCAATGGTCAACCCGGTGATGCTGGTGTTCTCATCGCGTATGGAGAAATCGATCAGCATCGGATCGGTAGCAGAAATATTGTTTTGCTGCTGCCATTGGTAGGGAGAACTTCCGTTTTTGAAGAAACGAATGGAAGTGCCTACCCGACTAATGCGCAACACGTCTCCGGGAGCTACATTTACGGGCGAGCCAAGACTTTGACCAAAATGATAAGGTAAGGCCCGTAGTTGCCCACCTGCCATGTATACCGTAATAGAGTAATCAATGGTGTTGTAGTGCTCGCCCGAATGTGGATCGAACGATAACCCTACCGCTAATCCGTTGTTGACGGAAGCCGGAGCAGCAATGGTAAACTCTGCCCAGCAAGCTCCCTGAGAAGTTTGTGTAGAGTGGCCTCCCGCATTCCACCCTGGCGTAGTACTGATCTTAGTATAGGTATTGGCCTGTGGATCGTACTGAATCTTCATCGGATCAAACACTGGCTGAATGCCACCATTCACATTGTCAGTTTCTTCATAAGGAAGCTTTTTGTCGCTCACCGTTACCAACACGTTACCCAGGTGATTGGCCAATTCGTACACTTTGCGGCCCAAAATGCGCTTGCGTTTTGGAGCTTCCGATACATCGGTGGTGTACAACACTTGCGCACTGCCCGGTGCAAAACTCCCGTCAATGGCCAGGTCGGCGATCACTTGGTGGCTGCTATACATTGGTTTCTTGCTCTTGTGGATGCCGTGTCGGGCAGTGCCGTAAATGTGGTGTTCTTCGTGCGACAGTTGTTTGTGGTAGATGGGGTCACCGGCCGTGCCACCACTCAACTGAGGAACCAGTCCAAGGTTCATGGCGGTGCCACTACCGCTATAATTGTTGAAGATTTGCAAGTTGTTGTATTGGGTCGGATTGTCGGTGGGTGCAAACAACTTGATCTTGTTGGCAAAAACAATCGCCGACCAACCGGCTACACTTGCAGCTCCGTTGTTCACTTCATCGACTACTGCTTGTAGAGTAGCTGCAAAGCTGCTTTGCCAGGTTACCGCCATGTCCATCAGATCGGTGGTTCCCACTC
>CALCCE010000061.1 GCA_937899835.1 uncultured Flavobacteriales bacterium
CCAATGAAATTATCGATCTGCTGAATGGAAACTTGTAGCGCACCGAGGTACCTTTTAACAAAGCTTTATTGGAAGAGGGGGTGGCAATGTCATATGGGCAACTTTCTAACCTTGGACAAAGCACAAAGTACTTTCAAAAAGCAATTCATCGGCAAATGGGATTGGAAAACCCAGATACGATTCGTATCGCCAACCTACACTTAAAGCAGGCGGAGTTTTATATGTTTTCGGTTCAGGATTTTGGATCTGGATCAAAACACAGCGAGCTAGCACTAGAGATGTTGGGCCAAAAATTTGGTACCTATCATTCTCGCTTACTATGGTATTACGTTCGCCATGCTGAAATACAAACAAAGCTTGGAGAATCTGAAAGTGGTCTCGCTATCATGAAACAATGTTTCAACGCGTGGAAATCCGGTGAAATGACCTTGAATAGCGGAGGAGAAACCATGTTGTATTCAGCCCTTGGAAATAGGTTCTTGGCAGATGATGCGCTGGACTCAGCACAATTTTACCTGGAAAAAGCCATGGACTTGAGGACGTATATTTCTGGCAATGATTCGCCTGGGAAAATTGGCATCTTCACCAGACTAATACCGTTATATACAAAACAGAAGAAGTTTGATGAAGCAAAAATAGCCATAGAGGAATGTGAAAGAATTTTAAAGCTATATGAAGGGAAATATTCTTCTTATCGACACAGTATAATCAATCTAAAGGGGTACGTCAATTCTTTAGCAGGCGATTATTTATTATCGGTTACCTATTATCAAGAAGTGTTGAATTTCCTTTGCCCCGGATTTGATTCTGAGTCTTGGGGTGACAACCCTGACCTTAAAGGGAAGGTTTCTCCGTTAAATTATTTTGTTAATGTTCACAACAAGGCGAACTCTTTATTCAGCCTCTATAAAACTGATACCTCAAAAGTCAAATACCTTCAATGGAGTTGGGATACCTACGGCAAGGCAATTGATGCAATTGATGTAATAAGGTCAAGGTTAAAAACCGGAGATATGAGGCTATGGCAAAGTGAGGAATATAGAAACAGTATCGAACAAGCGCTTGCGGTAGGTGCTGCCTTATATAGGGTAAAGAATGATCCAGCAATACTTGAAGAGCTGATTTCAATAAATGAAAAGCTAAAAGCAGCTCAGCTTTATTATGAGCAAAAAAAACAACAGCAAATCGTTGCAATGGGTTTGCCGGAAGAATTGCTGCGTTTAGAGCAATCGCTGGCCACCCGCATTTCAGTGATGGAGGCCAAGCTGGAACAACTGGAATCTGGTTCCGATTCCATTCTTCAGGCACGTTTCAAATTAGCGGCTCGAACAGCCTATCAACAATGGGATTCGCTACAGCTGGTTTTTCAAACTGACTATCCGAAGTATTACGAGGTCAGTTACCCTGATACCGTGTTTCGATCAGAAGCGTTTAGCAAACTGCTATCCAGCCAGGAAAAAGTGGCGCTGTCCTATTTTTTAGGCGATTCTATTTCCTTCCTCATCGGATACCGCAACGGTCAGTTTGTGTTAGATACACTACCTAAGAAATCTGAACTGCTGCCCCACATTCAACAATACGAACGCTCCCTTTCCGATTACGACTACCTTACTCAACATCCCAACGAAGCTTACCAGGATTTCACTCAAAGTGCTTACCAACTGCATGAATTGCTCTTTCCAGGAAAAATCAAAAGTTTAGTGCAAGGCGCAAGCCACTTGTTGATCTTTCCCGATGGGGACCTCACCAATCTGCCCTTTGAAGCCCTACTCACCCAAGCTCCTGAAAGCCACACAGCGCCAGACTACAGCAACCTACCGTATCTGTTGCATGATTTCAACATCACCTACAGCCCCTCGGCTTTATTGCTGCTGCATCAGTCTCAAAAGCTATCAAAAGCCGAGCAACACTATTTGGGGATGGCGCCAGATTACGACACTGATTTCTTAGACCTTACGAATAACGATGCTCTCTTGGCGGAATTTAGATCGGAGGGAGCCGCATTGTCGGGCAACATCAAAGAAGTGGAAGCCGTAGCCCAATTGTTTCGTGGAGACTACTACTTAAATGACCAGGCAGATGAAGGACGCTTCAAGGCGGACGCATCCCAATATCAAATCCTACACATGGCCATGCACGGCTTGGTGGACAAAGAAAACCCATTGAGTTCGCGTTTGATTTTTGGGAGAACATCTGAAAACGAAGACGGCATGTTGCATGCCTACGAATTGTACAACATGTCTCTGAATGCGGATTTGGCCGTGCTGAGTGCTTGTTACTCAGGAGCGGGAAAAATCTTGCCCGGTGAGGGCAGCATGAACATTGCGCGGGCCTTCAATTATGCCGGATGCCCCAGTGTTTTGATGAGCCTGTGGCAAGCCGACGACCAGGCTGCTTCTGGTTTGGTGGTTGATTTCTTTGGAAATCTAAGAAACGGCCGCGACAAGTCTGCTTCGCTGGCCCAAGCCAAGCGGAACTACATCAACCAAGCTGCTGGATTGAAAACCCATCCTTTCTTTTGGGCAGGTTTTGTGGTCATCGGCGATCCCTCCTCCTTGGAATTAAGCCCTACTTTTGGCCCACTGCAAATCGGTCTAGTCGTATTACTTATAGCCGGGCTTTCCCTCGTGTACTTTCTCTACAGGAAAAACCAGCGTTCCAGCCCCATTAGCCAGAGGACTTGAAAGACAAGGAAATAGTTGAATGCATTGTGCAGGAGGGGAAAAATGCCGACAAGGCTTTTCAATACCTGTACAAAACTTATTTCCGTAGTGTCAAAAAAATGGTGGTGGCCAACAGTGGAGATGAGGAAGAAGCACATGATATTTTTCAAGATGCTTTGATTGTGTTCTATCAAGCAGTTAGGCGTGGGAAATTCGAACTCAAAGCCAAAGTAGGGACCTACTTGTTTGCAGTTGCGAGGAATCGTTGGTTGGCCGAGCTTTCTAAGCGGAAAGTGAAGTTAGAGTTTCAGGCGGAAGCCCAATCGGCCGAAGCCACGCCACTGAGAATGTTGCTCGATAAGGAACAAAAAATGCTGCTGTCCAAAGCAGTAGCAGAATTGAATGAAGATTGCCAGGAGATTTTGCGGCTCTCTATATATGAAGAGCTACCGATGAAAGAAATCAGTGAAAGGATGGGGCACAGCAACGATCAGGTATCGCGCAACAAAAAATCGAGGTGCTTAAAATACCTTACCCGAATCATCAAAGAATCTCCTTTGTTGACCCTCCTTAAATCCTCGGAAACTTGAGTAAAACAGCAAATAACCAGGAGTTGATCCACCGCTTTCTCAATGGAGAAATGGGGGAGGAGGAGTTGCGGGCTTTTCAAAAGCGGATAGAGGCGGAGGAAGAGCTCGCGGAGCAAATCAGTGAGCTGGCAGTGGAAGTAGCTGAAGACCTGGCATTGAAAAAGCGCTTGAATCAATTTCGCCCGGAGCCTTCAGTTTCCTGGTGGACCAAACCTGCTTATCGCGTAGCCGCTTCGGTTGCAGTAGTGGTCGTTTGTGCTGTCCTGATTTTTCAAATGCTTGGAAAAGGTGAGCCTCCTCTATTTGACCAGTATTTTCAACCGTATGACGAATGGTCTTATATGCGGGGAAGCGGAGAGCAAGACCTACTGTGGGAAAAGGCATTGCGTTCTTATCAACAAGCAGCGTATGCTGAAGGCCTGGCCTTGATGAAAGAAGTGGGTCCTGAAGCATCCGGGAATGTGCCACGCTATCATCTTTACATGGGCATTACCAATCTTTCTCTCCATCCACCAGAGAGCCTTCGGGCAATTGATCAGCTGAAACGAGTATTAAGCTCTGAAAACTCCTTCGCTGATCCGGCACGGTGGTACCTTGCCTTAGCCTATCTTGAAGCTAGTGATACTGAAGCCGCAAAGCAGCATCTACAGGCACTCATTGAAACGGAATCGGCGTTGTACCTCGAAAAGGCTACAGCATTGCTGGAGCAGCTTTAGTAGGGAGCGGCACCAACCAATCCCTCGATAGCCTACAAAAAAAGCCTCCCCTTTCGAGGAGGCTTTCAAAGCCTAAGTAGTAGGGAAAAGGCTTTAATCGCGTTTTAAAATCACTTTTTGACTTTCTATATTGCTACCTGAGGTCAGTTGCACGATGTAGGTGCCACTGTATACCGTTTGCACATCGAAATAAGCAATGGTTTGGCCTTGATTGATTTGAGCGGTCATAATTTGCTTGCCGCTCATGTCGATGAGTGCTACTTGCACATCGTTCTTTACCATGCCGTTGATCTGTACGGCAATCAAATCGCTACTGGGGTTGGGAAATACCGAAACATCCATCGTTTCCCAATTCAATTCGGTGAGACCTACCGGAGGTGCCGAATAAACGGTGGTTGGTTCGGTAATGCTATTTACTGTGCGCGGGGAAGCATTGCCATAAAAGGTTGGTCCAACGGCATAGGGGTAAGCAGAGTTGTAATCGGCATCTACCGTGGCGAAATAGCAATAGATGCCGCCCGGGTATTCGGGGGTAACACAAAAGCGACCATTGTGCTCATCCAGGTAATCATCGTCAGAATTGGCTACGTACTCATAATCTTCGCGGAAATACCCTAAAAAGTATTGGCCACCTACCGCCGGACCATCGTCTACGTCAGTGCCATCGGCATGGTGCGTGCGTACCGTAATGTTGCGCAACTGGTAGCTCGATTTGATGCGGACAATGCCGCCGGTTCCGTCGGAATTTCGGTAGCCGTAGGCACCATAGATGGGGAAGCCATCGTAGGCATAGCCAATCAAAGGCGAATGTTGGTTGGGATCGATGGCGTACAAACCGTCCGCATCGTAGAGGTTGCAAACGGTGGAAACCACATTGAGGTCGAGCTTAAAAGCGGATGGATTTTGGTGATGGTGGTAGTTGCCCATGGCCGGATGACCTTTTGAGCAGTCAAAGCCGTCCATTTCGGCCGGGATAGCATCGCGGTTCCAATCCATAGTGGCACCGGGACCTCCGGGGCAAGGTGAGTTTCCAGGGCCTCCACACAAAGCGTTGGTAGAAGGGTCCCAGGCTACTCCATCCCGGTAATCAAATAAAGCTACTCCATTGATAAAAATGCCAATGTTTCCCGGAGTCGTGTTCACCGGGGCACCACCATTGGCCTGTGGATTGAGTGGAATTTGGAAAATAGCGTTTTGATCTTCCGCCTGAGACATGTTGCCGTCCAGAAATGGCCCGGTAGGATAACTGGGCACTCCGGTAGCGGTTACATAAACGAAGTCGTTGGAGTATTCTACTTTTTGGCAGTTGACCAAAATACCGTTGCCAATAGTGGTAGAGTTCCCCTGCACGTAATAGGTGCCCGTCGTGGTGGTGTTTTGCAGCCAGGAAGTAATGGCTGGTCCTTGCGCGTAGCCTGCCGAAACAGTTGCTGCTAAAACAAGGAGGAGTATCGCTTTTCGCATCATGGTAGTATTTAGAACATCGATTCTTTAGCTAAGACGTTGCCGTCTTTTCAATCCTTCGATTGGTTGAATATTTCTTTTGGATATTGGTGTTCGGGATTAAAAACAAATGATTCATCGTTCAGCGTCAGCAGAAAGGCAAGTAAGTCGCTTTTCTCCACATCGTTGATGACCACTCCCTCGCGAAGTTGCTCGGAAAGGGAAGCGGTGAAAGCCATTCCTTTTTCGTAATGCCGCAATACCTCGCGCAGGTTTTCAAAACGTCCGTCGTGCATGTAGGGGAAAGTATAGCGCAAATTGCGCAGGGAGGGCACCTTAAACTTGAGCGAATCTTCTGGCAGTTGCGTTACCGCGTAGCGGCCCCAGTCATTCAAGGTTGTATCTACTGGAAGCCCGTTGTTCTCGAAACTGAAATTGGTGAACAAGGGTTCGGTATGGCAAGCATTGCAATGTTGTTGAAAGACCTGATAACCCCTTGCTTCCTGTTCGGAAAAG
>CALCCE010000062.1 GCA_937899835.1 uncultured Flavobacteriales bacterium
TAGTTTGCAACTACGATCCGCTATCCATCGCAAGCAGTAAGCCACACGCATCAGGAACGGGTTCAACCAATACAACCCTGTAAAAAGTGAACTGATATACAGTTCAAAACATTTGAAGCGACCGATGATAGCAGGGTGTAGTTGCAAACTATACCCAGAAAAAGGAATCCCTAAACTGCGAAGCCTGATCGTAGTTTGCAACTACGATCCGCTATCCATCGCAAGCAGTAAGCCACACGCATCAGGGACGGGTTCAACCAGTGAAACCCTTGAAAAAGGTGGATTTTGCTCATTAAAAGCGTTTGTAGCAAGCGATAATAGTTGGGTGCCGCTGTAAACTATACCCGACAGAAAGGAAGTAAAGACAGTCGGTTCAATCTTTCGTGTTACCGGAAGTTGGTGCTGCATCCCCCTTCTTGGGTTTGGGCGTTTTGGGTTTCTTGGGCTTACCAAAAAGCCTGCGCCACAAGTCGCCAAAGTTGTTGAACTCCTCCCGTACAAAGATGCCCGCACCTTGGGTGTAGGGCGCGTTGTTAGCATTGGCCAGGTTGTAGTCGTTGGATTTGTTGTAGACCTTGGCGCGCATACGGCCGTCACCAATTTTGTATTCCACTTGAAAATCGCCCACTACGCCACCGGTGTTTTCGTCCGTAGCCGGATTGTCGCCCACCACGCCTAAGTTGCCCTCAATCGTGACCCGGTCGTTGAACAACTGCGTAGAAAGCGCCAGTTCCACTTCGTCCGAAGAAATTTCATCGCCCGGCCGGTATTTGAAACCAATGTCGAAGTCGTTGCTGATTTTCGAGAGCCAGTTGCTCAACTGATTCGAAAGCAATTCACTGGTACTGGTAGAACCAATGTTTTCGCTGTGGACCGTGTTGTCAAAGGCCACAAAGCGATTGAGGATGAGCAGTGAAAACACCTGTCGGTTGAGGTCTTGCTCGCTCATGCTACTTACCAGATCGGAGGCAATAGAGCCGGGAGCTCCCGGAAAATCAATGTTGAAACCAAATTGAGGTTCGCTCAAGCGATCGCGAATCGAAAGCCGCACGTCCACTTGCGATTTGCCCCGTTGGGTACTGTCGCCCGTAAGGTCATAGAGCGTGGTGCGCAGGCCGTAGATGGCATCAATGTCGAGTTGGGCTTCGTAGGGATCGCCGGACCAGGCAATGCTACTGCCCTTTTTGATCTCGAAGCGTTTGTTGATAATGTTTTGCAACGTAAACAGGTAATCTCCTTTGTCGATCACGTACTCGCCGAAAATGTTGAAGGTGCCCAGGGTATTGATGGCCATTTGAATGTTGCCATCTCCGTTCGCCTTGATGATGTCGCCCACCTTTTCGTCAAAAATGATTTGAGCCGTAGCATCCTTGGTTACCTCCAGGTCGATGTTGAGCTGAATGCCCGATAAGTCAACCTTGGGTTCCGCTTCTTCACCGGCCTTGTCCGGATTCACGAAAGTGATGAAATCTGATTCGCTTACTTCTTCCGATCCACCCAGCGGTATAAAGAACTCCGTTCCTTTTTGGGTTTTGCCTTCCACATCGATGATCAGGTTGTCTGCATATCCGCCCACACTAAAAGATCCGCTCATCTCAGCGGTGCCGTAATACAGGCTGTTGTCTTCCAAATCAGTGTCGAGCAGGCGAAACTTTTGGGTAAATACCGATACATCAAAGTTGAATTTCGCAAAGTTGTTGTGGAGCACCGTGGCATTACAAAAAGCGGAGTTGCCATTGGGGTCTTTGATGGTGACATAATCCACACCAAACCAATCCTCGGCCACAATAATATCGGCATGATCAATGGTATAGCGCACGTTGAGGTAATCTACCTTGAGGGCCGCTTTGTCCAGGTTGAGTTGGCCATTGAGCAAAGGCTGCCGAGTAGAACCGGTGAGTTGTACATTGCCGTGCACCAGTCCCCCCATTTCGCTCAGCTGGCCTTCGAGCATTGGTTCCAGCAGGTTGATTTCAAAGTGGCGCAAAAAGAAATTGACATCGATGTTGTTTTCTTCCTTCTTGGGCAAATACTTGCCGTTGTAGCTCAGAAAAGGATCGGCCGGCTCCCCTAAAAAGCCGCGGATCAAAACATCTTCGGTTTGGGTATTGTATTTGGCCGTGAGGCGGCCTTCTCCAATTTCCCGTTGGTTTACGTACAAGTCCTTCAGGTTCAGCTTGCTGTCTACCACCAAACCATCGAAAGGGTTGCTCAAGTGGGTTTCTCCGTCGATGCGCCCCGCCAAAGCAAAACCGGCATCTTCCGTCAGCAAATTCAACCAATTCAGGTCGATGTTAGTCAACACCACATCCAGCACATCGTTGTAACTGTTGCTCAACCTACCGTCGATCTGCAACTTTTGCCCCGCGTGTTCAAAAATCAGGTTGCCAAAAGAAACCGTGCCCGAATCCAGCATAATGGGCCCATCGGCGTGCACTTGCCAGGTTGTGTCGGCCAAAATCAAATCCGATTCCAGGAGCGTTACCGCATAGCGCGATCGGCTTTCCACATTCACCAAGGCACTCAGGTTGCCGTTGTAGGCGCTGGGCCGCTGGTGCTCCCAGCCCAAATTCACTTGCACGGTGTTGCCCACACCCTTGGAGTTCACCGCAAAGTTGCTCACCCAAATGCTGTCCGAAAGGGCCGCCCGGTCAATTTCAGTCACCAAATTCAGAATCCCCTTTTCCAACTTCAAATCAATCAAAGGTTGGGTGAGGCGCACTCCGGAAATGGTAGCCGATGGGGTGGTGAGCTTCATGGTCACTGAACGGTCGCCCACATAATAATGTCCCTTCATCCGAATGTCTTCTTCTGCCACCAAATCGGGATAAAAGATGGCGGTGATTTCATCCGCTTTCTTCAAGGTGAAATCGTAGTCAAAGCGTTGCCGGGCGGTTTTGATGGCCCGCTGCTGCAGCAAGGCCGGCAACGGCTCGCCCAACAGGTTGAAAAAAGATTCGGCCAGTTCGCTTGTGTTGAAACGCCCGACCAGCTGCCCGTCCAAATAGGTTGACTTCACCGAAATGTTGCGTCCGAGAGCATGGGGTTCGGCAGTCAGTGCCAGGGTATCCATGGCGATACGGCGGCCCTGCTCCCGGTATTCGGCTTCCAGGATGTCAACCGTGCCCTGCATGTTTTCCAGCGAGTTTCCTTCCAGGTCCATCTCCACATACGCCGAGAACCGCGAACTGGTATCCCGCTTGGCCAAATTGAGTGCCGGCAGGTTCACCTCTTTCATTTGAGCCACGAAATGGAACTCTGGTAACCGCGCACCAAAATTGACACTGCCGTTGAAATCGAGGTCGATATTCGGGTCTTTCACCACCAGTTCCCCATCAAACAGTTGGTCGTTCAAAGCACCGTTCACCCGCATGTTGTTGTACCGGTAGCCGTTCACGCTAAATTCCTGAATCAAACCATTCAGCTGTGCCTCTACATTGGTCGCCTTTGTACCCCGGCCATCTACCTTCATGTCCATGGTGATTTCTCCCAAGGTTCCGGAGGCTCCCACCAGCTTGCCCAGGTGAAACTTTTTCGATTTCAGTTCCCCATCATACACCAGGTCATCCGTTTCAGGATCACGGGTAAGGTGCAAGTCGCTGCGCAGGGTTCCAATGTCGCTGTCCAAAGTGCCATAAGCCACAAAGTCATAAATAAACCCGGTAAAATTTCCTTTGAACCGCATCGTACCCAGGTTAGTGAAGTTATCGGAAATGGGCAGGGTGGTCCGGTTTTTAAAGGGCGGATAGGGCAACTGGCTTAGGTCCCAGCGGTTGGTTTCAATTTGTTTGAGATCGGCCAGAATGAAGGTTTCCTGAATGTCGGGCAAACCTGCCATTTCCACATTTCCTTTCACGAATGAAGAGCTCCCAAAGCGCAAGTCCAATTGACGCATGCTCAGGTTGTTTACTGGTCCTTTTACCTTGCCCCGAATCGATACCCGTTGCCGGATGCCTTCCAGCGCAGGTGCGAAAAAAGCAATATCTGCCCCTTGCACATCTGCCGAATCGATGTCGAGTTGCATGTGCACCTCTTGGATAAAGTTTTTATACCCCTTGTAGCTGTTGTGCCTAAAATGCAGGTCGGTCGCAATCTGCGACTCGTTGGTGCGCAGCAACAAGCTGTCGATGCGCAAATTGGTCGGGTCGATACGCAGGTTGCCCGAAAGTTCGCGCAAGCGCAGGCCACTGCGTTCCTTGAGCCGTAAAGTATCCAGGCGCCCCATCAAGGTATCCTGGTCCATCACAAAATCGTGCACCATCAGGTGCAGGTCCGATACATCAAGGTGGTTGTAATCAATGCCAAAATCGGTTCGTGCTACCTGCTCGTTGGCATAGCGAAACTGAAGTCCGTCAATCCACACCTCGTTGGCAGTGAGCAAGGGCTTGGGTTTCGATGAACTATCACCTGAGGCAAACGCATCGATGATGAATTGCAGGTTGAGCTGGTCTTCGTTGGCGTAGCGCTTGAGGTAAAAACACCCGTTGTGCAAAGCCACAGTACCCAAATGAAACTGGGTAGTATCCAACTGATAATCGGCCAATCGGGCGGTGAGCTCCGCTACATATAATAAAGTGTCGGCATGTTGATCGGCGACATAGAGTCCTTCCAGGTGAACGTCAGAGAAAAAGTCGATGTAAATACGGTCGAGCGATACCGTGGTGGACCATTCTTCCGAAAAATGATCGGCCACGTAGGTGGTGAGTTTGTTTTGTACCCATTCGGTGCGAATGGCAAATACCAGCAGCACTATCAACAACAACACCCCGAGGAGCAGGTAGCCTACGCCCTTCAGTAGTTTTTTGATAATTTTGCCCTTGGGTTTCGACCCTGCGGAGCTGGACTGGTTTTCTGTGCTCACACGCCAAAATTAAGCATTTCATGTCCCCAACAGTTACCATACTCGGCATTGAGTCATCCTGTGATGAAACGGCTGCAGCCGTGATTCGCGATGGAAAAGTGCTGGCCAACATTATTGCCAACCAAAAAGTCCACGAGCAATACGGCGGAGTGGTACCCGAATTGGCTTCCCGTGCCCATCAGGCAAACATCGTACCGGTTGTGGCCACAGCATTGAAAACCGCTGGGATAACTAAGAACGAACTCAACGGCATTGCCTATACACGCGGCCCCGGATTGTTGGGTTCTCTGCTGGTCGGCACTTCCTTTACCAAGGGGCTTTCAATGGGGCTCGACATTCCGATGTTGGAGGTCAACCACATGCAGGCACACATTCTGGCGCATTTCATTGAGCGGGAAGAAATGGGCTGGAAAGCACCTGAATTCCCGTTTCTATGCCTTACGGTTTCCGGTGGGCACACACAAATTGTGCGCATCGATTCGCATTTTGATATGGAGATTCTGGGCCAAACCATTGACGATGCCGCGGGTGAAGCATTCGATAAGGTGGCGAAAATTATGGGCCTCCCCTATCCCGGTGGACCAAACATCGACCGGATGGCACGGGAAGGAGATCCGCATGCCTTCAACTTTACCGAACCGGCGGTAGACGGTTTCAATTTCAGCTTTAGCGGACTCAAAACAGCTTTCCTTTATTTTTTGCGAAAAGAGGTGAAAGCCGATCCTGATTTTATCGAAAAACGCGGCCCCGACATTGCAGCTTCGATACAGCGGGTGATTGTGCAGATTTTGGTCAAAAAGATGGTTTATGCAGCCAAGACCACGGGCATTACTGAACTGTCTATTGCCGGTGGCGTTTCTGCCAACAAAGAATTGCGGAAAACTTTGGCCGATGAAGCACATTCGCAGGGCTGGAACTTGTATATTCCTCCTTTTGAATACTGTACGGACAATGCGGCAATGGTAGGCATCACGGGTTACTTTCAATTTTTAAAAGGCCAGTTTGCTACACAAGATTTAACGCCCAGTGCTCGTTTACAATTTGGAAAAAAAGTGACGTGAACCGCTCCGCCCTCTGGATACTCGCTTTGGTGCTCTTCGCACTGCCAACCTTCGGGCAACGTTCCGTCATGGTCGATGCTCAGGGCGATTCCATCGACCTCGACAAAGTCTATCCGGTAAAGCATTCGTTTGTTATCAAAACCAACCCCGGGGCCATTGTGTGGGGACAAATACCCCTTACAGCCGAATACCGGGTAGGGTTTGAGACCGTAACCGGGGTAAATCAAAGTGCCCAATTCGACTTGAGTTACTTTCGCAAGAGTCCCATCGTTACCGCGGTCGAAGACTCTATAGCCAGCGGCAGTAACTACGATCTACGCCTTCGGGTGCGGGGTTTCCGCATTCAAACACAATACCGGTTTTACCTCAATCGGATGTTTGACGGACTAATGGGCGGTGATCCTTATTTAGCCACCGCTCCCAACGGTCTCTTCATTGCTCCCCATGTGTCGTATGCTCAAGCCAGCTTTTCAACTCGGAATGCCTCTCGCTTTGATGTATATACCAATGTTTCCCACCTCAACATCAATTTGCTCTCGGGCTTTCAATTGGTATTTGGTGGAATCTCGATGGAAGCTTTCATGGGCTTAGGATGGAAACAAAACCGATGGGTAGAATACGAGCTTGGTTCAAAACGCGTACTAAGCCGCGATGAATTGAGCGATTTAATGTTTCCCCTGTATGCCTCGCCAATAAAGCTTAGCGGTGGCTTCAATTTCGGGATCGCTTTCTAAATCAAATTTTCCAAAAAGAAATTTCCCGTTTCCTGCACTACATGCAAAGCAGGTTGTGGAATAATGTCGGTTGGTGGATGCCCGGCCCCAAAGGTGTGCCCCCCTCCTTCTACCTCTAAATAGCTGGCCTTTGGGCTCCAAGCTGCCAATTGATGGCCTGCCGCAACGGGCACTGCTTCGTCGGCATCGCCATGTACGATCAGGTGGGGCACCTTGAGTTTTCGTGCAGCCTCTTCTACGGAATACTCTTCAGTATGGGCCATGTAATCCTTATAGAAATCCAGGTTCAGCGGCATTTGCTGTCTGGTGCGTGCATTGGGAATATAGATTACGCCTTTTTCTTGCCATTCGGCCACTGGAAAACGGTGCATCCAGGCGTGCAGGTCGGCCACTGCTGCCCAAGTTGCCAGCGCCTTCACCCGATTATCGCGTGCGGCATGCAATACGGCAATGGCACCTCCACGGCTGTGCCCGACTAGCCCTAAGGGACGTTCATCTCCAATGGCCAAGGGGCCTTCAGTACTTGCCAACCAATCGATTACCCTTTCCACATCGTCGAGCTCTCGTCCAAAGTGATTTTGCCCAAAAGCTTCGAGATCAGCAAAATCTGAGGGGTTTTCGGGCGTAGTACCGTTATGACTGAAATTCAATTTTACCACCGTCATGCCCATCGCAGCCCAACGGTCGGCCAGGAGGTTGAAATGTCCCCAATCTTTAAAACCTTTGAAACCGTGTAGAAAGAGAACCACCGGAGCGGCACTATGGTTGGGATTGAAGCGAAGGTCAAGGGAAATGGGACGCCCCGAATTTCCCGGGATTTGATGATGACTTTTATTTAACATGGTAGTTAGAAAATAGGAAGCTGAAGGTAGGTTTTGTTCTTAAACAAAGGGATAAAGTTCCAAATGATTGCAACTTTTTCTCGCGAATAAGGTTTAATATCCTCCTGTTTGTACTTCTATCTGCCCCCCAAAAACGTAGTTGGTGAACGTTAATCGCCTCTTGTTACTAATTATTCATACTTTTAGTTGCTAATCGGGTCAGTCCGGTTTCGTGTTCGTTTGGGGTAGGACACACCACTATTCGCAGTAGAAGGCCAAACATGTTGCATAGAATCGTAAGCATCCTTTTTCGGTCACCGGCATATCCGCCCTTTGGTACAGAAAAGCAACGAACCGAATTTCTCACCGATCAGTTTCAGTTGTTTGCTCTGGTGGCCCAGCCAGTATACACCTTGGTCTTTTTATTCACCGGCCGATGGCCACTTACCCTGCTCAGTCTTGGTTTTGTAGGAGTTACTGCCATCACCTGGGGCATCGCGCGCAAGGTTTCTTTCGACATGGGCCGCCGACTCTTTGCCCTGTCTATACCGGTGAATCTCGCGGTTTTGGCTATGGCAACAGGGCCTGAAGCTGGTTTACAGTGGCTTTTACTACCTGCCTTATTTGTGCCCTCGTTGGCCTATCCTGCGCGGCAACTCACCGGTTTGTGGTGGGCCGTTTTGCTCACCTTAGGTGCCTTTGCATTTTTAGAATTCGGTCCTTCCCTTTTAGCGGTAGAAGACCAACTGCCTTCAATCGTCAATCGGGGGCTTTACTTGTTCAACTTTATTGTATCGGTGTTGCTCATTCTTTCGGGCCTGAACTGGTTGGTGCTGACTTACCGTAAATCGCGGCATACCCTTCAGCTGGGCGAATTGCACAACCGAGCCCTGCTCAATGCCTTGCCCGACACCATGATTCGTATGCAGGGAAACGGCAATTTACTGGATTATAAGCCGGGAAACATCGAATTGTCGGAGGATACCGACCGCATTATGGGCAACAGCATTTTCGACTTGCTTCCCCCTGAAGTGTGTGACAAATTTGCGGAAGCAATGAGCCAAAGCCTGGCCAGCAACCAGTTGCAAACCTTAGAATATACCTCCAAGCGAGAGGTGCAGGAAGAGTGCTACGAAGTGCGCCTGGTACCGGCTGGTCCCAACGAGCTGATTTGCATCTTGCGCGACATTTCCGACAAGAAACGCATCGAACAATCCCTGCTGCGTTCAGAGGCCAATCTACAAGCGCTTTTCAACAGTTCCATCCAGTCGTATGTGTTGCTCGACAAAAACCAGCGGATAGTCATCTTTAACGAACGAGCGGGAACCAACTACCGCAACTATTTGCAGCGCGACCTTCAATTGGACATCGCTATGCCCGAATTGCTCCCGGAATCGGAGCAAAAGGCCTTTCATTTGCAGTTTCAACAGGCACTCGCTGGCAAGCCCACCAAGAGCATGCAAAAGGTGGAACACAACGGCACTGATCATTGGTTTGAAATTGATTTTCTACCCTCTCGCGATTCGAAAGGCAATATTTTCGGTGTTTCTATCATCACACTTGAGGTAACAGAACGAAAAAACTATGAGGAGCGCCTCAAACGAAAAGAGGAAGAGGCCAGCAAGTTAGCATTGGTGGCCAGCCTCACCGACAACTCAGTCGTCATCACCGACAACAAAGGCCGCATCGAATGGGTGAATAAGGCCTTTGAGAGCATGACCGACTATACCCTGGAAGAGG
The DNA here is from genome assembly GCA_937899835.1 of uncultured Flavobacteriales bacterium. Taxonomy (GTDB): domain Bacteria; phylum Bacteroidota; class Bacteroidia; order Flavobacteriales_G; family Salibacteraceae; genus CALCCE01. Next base: position 9,218 of record CALCCE010000062.1, read on the forward strand.
TGAAAGGCCACAAGCCCGGCGATTTGCTTCAGGGAGAAGCAACCGACCAGGCCACGGTGCTTTTTATGCGGGAGTGCCTGATGTTGGGCAATCCGTTTCAAGTAGAAATTCTCAACTATTCCAAATCTGGGCGCCTCTATTGGTTGGAAATCGAATCGCAACCTCTGCTGGATGAAACCGGCAAGATCAAGCAATTTTTCGCCATTCAGCGTGACATTACGCAGCAAAAGGAGTACGAAAATTCGCTGAAAGCAGCCCGCGACATTGCTGAAGCTGCTGCCAATGCCAAATCGGAATTCATGTCGAACATGAGCCATGAAATTCGTACACCGATGAATGCCATTATTGGCCTCACCGATTTGCTGCTGGAAAAGCCCTTGGAAGAGGAATCGATCGGGAGTTTGAAACGCATTTCATATTCGGCCAAAAACCTGCTCACCCTCATCAACGATATTCTCGACTTCAGCAAGATTGAAGCCGGAAAACTGCCGATTGAGTTCATCAACTTCAACATTCGACAGTTGTTCAACGAGCACATCCAATCGATCGACCTCAAGGCTGAGGAAAAGGGCCTGCGTTTGTTGCATTCGGTCGATAGCGAGATTCCCTCTTTCTTAGTAGGCGACCCCCTTCGGCTCAATCAGGTATTGCTCAACCTCACCAGTAACGCCATTAAGTTTACCGACAGTGGCACGGTGTCCCTTTCCATCCACTTGTTGGAAAGGGACGACGACAAGGTGAAGTTGCGGTTTTCGGTAGAAGATACCGGAATCGGCATTCGACCAGAAAAGCTGGAAACTATTTTCGACAGTTTTACGCAAGCAGACGTCAACATCACTCGCAAGTATGGCGGAACCGGCTTGGGACTCTCTATCACCAAAAAGCTTATTGAACTACAGGGAGGCACCATTACGGTAGACAGCGAAATTGGCCAAGGGTCTACTTTCACCTTTGAATTGCCCTTTAGGGTGAGCGAATCGAGCAAGTTGACGGTAGTGAAACCGGAAGAAGAACCTTCTACCCGCGAATTGTCGGGACGTAAAATGCTGCTGGTGGAAGACAATCTTATCAACCAATTTGTAGCGGAACAATTGCTCAAATCCTGGGAAATTGAGGTGGAAAAAGCCATGAATGGTCTGGAAGCGGTCGAGATTCTAAAAACGGCTCAGTTTGATGCGATCTTGATGGACATTCAAATGCCGGAGATGGATGGCTTTGGAGCTACCCAGGTTATCCGCGATCTTCAGTCGGATATTCTCGATCACGCGGTTCCCATCATTGCAGTTTCGGCAGATGTTTTTCCCGAGACCCAAGAAAAAGCGGTGCGGGTAGGCATGAATGACTTCATTACTAAGCCCATCGATCAAGATGAATTGTACCAAGTGTTATTGAAAAACTGCAGGGAAATGCCTAACATTGATTCCGCCGAGGCGCACGAAGCACAACAACCCGAAAAGGAAGCTACACTACCGATGTCTGATCCCCATTCCCAAGGCATATTGAACCTGGACTTTATCAAAGAAAACATCTCCGATGATCCTGATTTCATCCGCGAATTGCTACAAATCTTTAAAGCCTCTAATGGGGTAGATATGAAGGAATTTACCGCTGCCAGTGAATCAGACGATCTTGCCAGACTTCGGGGAATTTCACACAAGCTGAAATCAAGTTTCCGCAGCGTAGGGCTTGCCGAAACCGCTTCCATTCTCGAAAGCATTGAGAAAAAAGCCAAAGATGGTATTGTGCCGGATAATCTGGAAGATAAGGTGAGGAGAGTACAAGAGCATTTTCAGCAAGCCAGCGAAGAAATCGACCGCTTCGAATAGGTTTTACTATTTACCCAACTCTGCTTCTACTTTTACCAGTCGCTTTTCAAGCGATTGGATGCGTTGATTCCAATGACTCGGTGTGGGCAAGTTGGCGCTTAAAAAAGTACGGGCGCGCCACGCCTCTACTATTTCTTCCCTTTTTAACGGCTCGGGTGTTTTTGTTCTGTGATTGTCCGTTTCCAGGTGGATGGTGTTGGATTGGGCCAAACGATTGATAATCCTGGCCACAAGCAGGTCGTTTGGGGTAAGCAAAACATACATTTGATCATCGATCAACAGGTTGAGGTCCGTTACCTGCTCGCAGATCAACATGTCGCCGGGTTTGATGGTGGGCGCCATGGTATTGTACCGAACCTCAAACATTCGAAAAACACCCACTTCAAAGCCTGGCAAGCGATAGCTTGGCAGACGCGCCAGAAAGTCCGCTTCCTGAAAGCGTTCTATGTATTCTTTCTGAAAACCAGCAGGCAGGGCGAGAATGTTACCTTTTCCAAAATCTTCGAAACGGGATGGGGCCTTGTGCTCCCGTCTATCAGATGACCGGGGCATTGTTGGAACCGGTAGAGCAATTGGAACCTTATAAGGTTGGTAACCTTTGTTGGGTTCTGCCTGCGTTATGGTTCCTTTGCCGGAGTAGAGCCAATCCAATGAGATTCCCTGCTTATAAAAATAATGGATATACTCATTCGGGATATTGACTACCTTTCCGTTTTCAATGTCGCTGATGGTCTTTTGGAAGGTATTATTTTCTTTCGCTACTCTGACCTGACTGAGCTTCAGGAACTTCCTGGCTTCTTTTAACCTGTCATTCAGCCCCATAAAACCGCGAGTATAATATATTTGTATATTATACCAATTACCTTATATTTGTTCTAAACTATTGTAACAAAAATATGCAAAAAAACCTTGAGATTCGAAAGGAGTTGCGTACCGGCGATATCACTTACGTTCAGGAACTTACCAAGACACAAAAGCTCAACAAAGGCAAAGGCTACTCCTACAAATATGTTGTGATGGTCCTCAACGGCGAACGCAACAATAAAAAAATCATCGAACTCTTCGAAAAGTTAATTTCAAGCCGCAAGCGGCTCGCAGAAGAGCTTCAATCTTAAACTTGCTCCCCAACGGTTTTCCCACACATTTAAAAGGGCAGTTCCAAATGTAAGGAGCTGCTTTTTTTATATCTATTTATTGTCGCCAATCTGCAAAAGAATGTCGCCAAATGGCCGTGCTTTCCTTCCCAAGCTTGTCGTTGGAGTGACAAAAACCACTTATTCGCTGGTAAATTGAACCAATTTGCAAACAATCCCGTTTCTTGAACAAACCAAACAGTACATCATGAAACGATCTTTTGCCCCCCTACTTGCAGGTCTACTCATTGGCATTTTTTCGCTACAAGCTTGTGGCCAAACTACCGGCCAAACACAATCTGATGCTGAAGTCATCAAGCAACCGGAACTGCCTGAAGGAGTAACCCCAGTTGAAAAAACGGAAGAAGAATGGAAAGCAGAGCTGAGCCCAGAACAATTTTATGTGCTGCGCGAACAAGGAACCGAACGCGCATTCACCGGTCAGTTTTGGGACAATAAAGCAGAAGGCACCTACACTTGTGCTGCTTGTCAGTTTCCACTGTTTACATCTACCACGAAATTTAAATCGGGCACCGGTTGGCCCAGCTTCTACGCCCCCATCGATGGGTACCGGATTCGCGAGATTTCCGACAACAAATACGGTTGGAACCGCGTGGAAGTGACCTGTAACCGCTGTAATGGTCATTTGGGACACGTATTCAACGATGGCCCCAACCCTACTGGTTTGCGCTACTGCATCAATTCGGTGTCGCTCAACTTTGTTCCGGCACAAGCCACCACTACCCAAGGCCAATGATCAGGGTGGTTTAAGAAAGAACCATTAATCAAAGCATAGAGGAAGCCGATGCAATCGCCTTCCTCTTTTTTTTTGAAGTCTAATCCGGTGATCTTAGGGCTTTTCAAGGCATGCGGAGTACCTCCGGCTGCACAGGGAGAACGACTGCAAGAATTGACAAGGCCGGAAAACCACTTTGGTTTTTCGGCCTTGTATCTTTTGGATTGTACTTTGGCTAATTGCCGAAAGCCGCCACCATGTTGTTGGTAAATGTTTCGGCCAGGATGAATTCGTCTCCAGAACCTGTGTGGGTCAGCGGACTCACAGAAAGATCAATTTGTCCTCCTGGACCATCAAACAGGGCCTCGATGTCTAAGCTCACATTAAAATTAGCTTCCTGGTTTTCACTCACCACTACGGCTTGGGAAATGGTATTGATCTGGCGGTACAAGGCGCTGATGCCAGTGTGAAATGCCACCAACGCATCAAAACTACCGCTGCCTACATCGGCTTTGCCTTCCAACACCACGAATTTATACATGGTGGCCCACGGCCAATACATGTTTTCGGTCGAGGCACTCAAAGGATGGTCGGAACCAAATGTTGAGGGGTCGCTTTCATTCAAATCCTGGCGCACGCCTAAGTCGAACTTAATGCCGGTATATTCCCCAACAGGGGCGTCCACTACAAATTCATTGGTCCAGTCAGGAATTGCCGGATTTCCTGAAGGAGTGAGGTCGTAATCCACTAACATAACGTCCTTCAACAAGGTCTCAGAACCGTTGGGTTTCACCAAACTGATGTTTGATAAATAAAATTTTAGGCGTTCGATACGCAGTCGGTCACCATCACTAAGGGTATATGCTGTACCAAGACTAAAGTTAGCACCATTCACCATTCCAACGAGATTCACCCGTAGGGCACCCGTTGTTTCGGTCGGGTCAAATTCAGGCTCATCAACATCATCCGAATCACATCCTACCCACAACATAGCAGACAGAGCGAACAGCAGCGGGTACTTCAGGTATTTCATAAGCGAGGGGAATGAATGGGGTTTATAGTAATTAATGGGGTTTGAATCCACATTTTCTCAAAGCTGCGGATTGGATTCGGCCTTTTCAGTTATTCAAGTTGCGATCCCATTGAAAAAGCGGTTTCATTGGGTGTTTCTTTCAGACGGCTTTCTGGCTGCTTTCGTTGCCTCTCTGCTTTACATACTGTTAGGATGGCTCTACCGATTGTCAGACAGGCAGGAGCATAGCCTTCACTCCCCATAGACCAAAGCAGCTACAATTGTTCAGGGTGCACAACAAAAAGGCCCGAAAACCAAAGCAGTTTTCGGGCCAGTAACCTTTAAGGTTTAATTTTTTTAGTTGCCAAAAGCCACTACCATATTGTTGGTAAACGTTTCGGCCAAAGTGAAAGAAGCGCCAGACCCGGTATGGGAAACCGGACTAACTGATAGATCAATTTGTCCACCCGGACCGTCAAAAAGGGCTTCAATGTCTAAGCTTACATCAAAATCAGTTTGCTGATTTTCGCTAATCACCACTGCTTGCGAAATGGTATTGATTTGACGGTACAGGTTGTTGGTTCCGGTATGGAAGACTACCGACTCGTCAAAACTACCACTACCCACATCGGCTTTGCCTTCTAACACCACAAATTTATACATGGTGGCCCATGACCAATACATGTTTTCGGTAGAAGCACTTAGCGGATGATCGGAACCATAGGTAGCAGGATCACTTTCGTTTAAATCCTGACGCACACCCAAGTCAAACTTGATGCCGGTGTATTCCCCGGTTGGGGCATCCACTACAAATTCGTTGGTCCAATTGGGGATGGCAGGATTGCCGGAAGGAGTGAGGTCATAATCCACCAGTATCACGTCTTTAATCATGGTTTCAGAGCCGTCAGTCCTCACCAAACGAATGTCGGAGAGGTAATACTTCAAGCGGTCGATGCGCAGGCGGTTGCCATCGCTCAGGGTGTATTCTGTACCTAAGTCTAAGTTGGAACCATTTACCATTCCAGCTATGTTAACCCTTAGGCTACCCATCGTTTCGGTAGGCTCGCATACATTCTCATTAACATCATCATCAGAATCGCAACCTACCCACAAGAATGTAGACAGGGCGAACAACAGCGGGTATTTCAGGTATTTCATAAGCACAAGGGATAAGTTTACGCTAAGCATTAAAACGGAGTTGCCAGTAGTTAATTGGGTTTTATTCTACTTTTTCAAATTTACGGATTGGCATTGGCCTTTACGGTTACTGAGGTTACAATACCATTAGAATTACCGTTGGTGTGGGATTCCTCTTTTAAGACCACGCTCAGTTAGATTTCGTTGCCTATCAGGTCTATAATTTTTGTAAACTACCGGTGGCCGGTTGTTAACGAACTGTTAAAGCAGGCAACCTCTGAGCGCAAATTGCGAATCTTGTAGTGTAGGACCCGCTCACTGAAGAAATTGATTTTTCTCCGTGAGCGCAAAAGGTGCTAAATTTGTTATGGCATGAATGAAAATCCCTATTCAAGAATCATGAAGCGACTCTCTCCCTTTCTTTTTAGTGTTGGCCTCTTACTGTGTGTGACGCTGCCCATGCAAAGTTTTAGTGCCGATCAGGAATCGTACTCTTTTCGCTTCAAAATCAACGGGCTCACCGATTCGGTGGCCTATTTGGCCAATTACTTTGGAGCCAAGCAATATTACAAGGACACTGCGGAAGTGGTGGACGGCAGCTTTGCCTTCGAAGGGGAAGGCAGTTTACCCGGCGGCATATACCTGGTGGTTTTTGGCGAAGAAAAAACGTATTTCGAGTTCATTGTGAGCGACCAGAACCTCCGCATGGAAACCGACCGCATCAAAGTAGCGGAAGAAATGCAAGTGGAGGGCTCGGAAGAAAACCGGCTTTTTTACGATTACCTGCGCTTCATCAACAAACGCTCGACCAAGGCTGCAGCTTTGCGCACCGAAATAAAGAGCTTAGACAAAAGTGAAGAAGCGAAAGGCAAGAAACGCTTAGCAGAGGCCAAAGAAGAATTGAACGTCATCAACCGGGAGGTAGACCAATACAAGACCCAGTTTATGGTCAACAACCCCGACATGTTTGTGACCAAGGTATTCCGTGCCAGCAAAGAGCCCGAAGTGCCCGATGCGCCTGAAGGCCTGGACAAAAAAGCACAACAGCGGTGGCAATGGGGCTGGTTCAAAAACCATTTCTGGGACAACATCGACTTGTCGGACGACCGCATGATCCGCACCCCAATTTACCACCAAAAGCTCAACTACTACCTCACCAAACTGGTGGTGCAAGATCCTGATTCGTTGATTTCCGGAGCAAAAGTGGTTTGCAGCAAGGTTGACGGACAGCCCGAACTCTTCAAGTATACCGTACACTACATCACCAACAAGTACGAGAGTTCGAAAATTATGTGCGTAGACAAGGTGTTTGCCTACATGGCGAAAACTTACTACTGCACCTACAAGGCAACTTGGGTAGACACAGCTACTGCCGATAAGATTTGTGAACGGGGCAAAGTGTTGGGCAACCTGGCTTGCCGGGAAACGGCTCCTAACCTCATTTTACAGGACACTTCAGGCAATTGGCTCAACCTGCACAAGATTGATGCAGAATACACCCTGCTCTATTTTTGGGACTCGGGTTGCGGCCACTGTAAAAAGAAAACCCCGGTGCTGCTCGAGTACTACGACAAAATGAAAGCCAAGGGTGCCAGCATTGAGGTATTTGCCGTGGGCACCGAATTCGAAAACGAAGATTGGGTCAAGTTCGTGGAGGAAAACGACTTGCATTGGATCAATGCTTCAGACAATCCCACCTACCCCAATGGGTTTCGCGACATCTACGATATTTTCTCCACGCCGGTGCTCTACGTGCTCGACAAAGACAAACAGATCATTGCCAAAAGGCTTGATGTGGACCAACTTGAAGAGTTTATGGAAAACATGATGCAACAGAAAAAGCGGGAAGCGGAAGGCAAGCAAATGCACTAAACCTCCCTCTCATAACACCTTTTAGCGAAAGCGAACAGCGAAATGTTGTTCGCTTTGTTTTTGCCGTAAAAAAAGCAAACCTTGAAAAAACAGGTCCATGCTTACCGTTACCCGCGGATGGCGCAACAAGGTTTGCCACGCCCGGTACATTTCTTCCGACCAGCGAATGTCGTCCAACAAAAAAACGGTTCCCGAATGCGCATAGGGCAAGCAAGCTTCAAAATAGTCTAAAGTGGCCTGGTAGCGGTGATTGCCATCGAGGAAACAGAAATCCAACTGTTGCAAGTCTTGCAAGGCCTCGGGCAAGGACGATTCAAACGCTCCTACCCGCACCTCGGCATGATCGATTTGCAAGGTATTCCAATGCTGTTTTGCCAGCTGGGCCAATTGTGGGTCACCTTCCAGGCTTAGCACCCTGGCTTCAGGGGCTCCTTTGGCCAAATAGGCGGTGCCAAAGCCCAAAGAAGTGCCCAACTCCAAGATGGTGGTCGGCTGCAGGTAATGGGCCATTCGGTAGAGCCTTCGCCCCTGCTGCACCGTACTGCCGCCTTTTCGGGCGATTTCTCCTACCTGCCGCTGGCGCTCCGCCCAGCGCGATCCGGCACCTAAATCGGTCACGGTGAGGGTTTGATCACTCTTTTTGACTTGCACCATCAAGCGCTCAAGGTCTTCAAAGTCGGGATGCGGTTGGCGGTTCAGCAAAGCTTCGCGCTGCAATTCGAACACAAAGGGCGAATGAATGCCGTGTAGCCGAAAAGATCGTCTCCACCATTGCAGGTATGCCTTTGCCCATCGCCACGCTTCCACGTGGCAAAAATAAGCGGCCCGACGGATTGGGCAATTCCTGTGCCTGCTGTATCCGATTTTTTACCTTTGGTCGCATGAAGCATTTGTTTTCCCTTGCAGGGTTGTTGTGTCTCCTGATGCTGACCGGAGCCCACGCCCCTACCTCCTTAGCACCCGCGCCAGCTCCAAAGTTCAGTTTGGTGATACATGGCGGAGCGGGCTACATGCGCCCCGACAACCTCTCACCAAAAGACCAGGAAAAATACCAGCTGGCCCTTACTGAGGCGTTGGAACACGGGTACAAAATTTTGGCCGATGGAGGCTCCAGCGTAGACGCAGTAGAGGCAGTGATCACCACCCTGGAAGACAATCCCCTGTTCAATGCTGGCAAAGGCGCAGTACTTGACATTACCGGAACGGTAAAAATGGACGCTTCCCTAATGTCAGGCGAAGATGGACAAGCTGGTGCAGTAGCGGGTTTGAGCCGCACCCGGCATCCGATCAAAGCCGCGCGCCTGGTGATGGAAGAATCGCCTCACGTGATGCTCTCGGGCGATGGTGCCGATGCGTATGCCGAAGGGGCTGGCCTGCAAACGATGGCTTCAGATTGGTTTGTGACCGAAAGGCAAAAACAAAGCTGGCAAAACGCTCAAAAAAACAAAGGCAACGGTTACCAGGCTCCGGCCAACCCCATGGAGGGATCATCGAAGTTTGGCACTGTCGGGGCGGTAGCCCTCGACCAGCAAGGGAACCTCGCGGCCGGCACTTCCACCGGCGGCATGCTCAACAAGCAGTTTGGCCGCATTGGCGATTCACCGGTGATTGGGGCTGGCACCTATGCCAACAACAAAACCTGCGCGGTTTCCTGTACCGGCCACGGTGAGTTTTTCATCCGCAACGTGGTGGCCTATGATGTAGCTGCGCTGATGCAATACCGCAAATTGGGCTTGCAACAAGCAGCCGATCTGGTGGTGCAAGAAAAGCTCAAAACAAAAGGCGGAGACGGCGGCCTCATTGCCGTGGACGGCAACGGCAACATGGTTTTTTCCTTCAATACCTCGGGCATGTTTCGCGGAAGCGTTAACCAGGAGGGGCTCGCCCAGGTGTTCATCTTCAAAAACGATAAGGCCTACGAAACCAAAATTGGTGGGAATGCGGACTTAGGCCGTTAGGCGGGATTCCATTTCCCCTGTACTTGGTCTTCTACTTCCGAGGATAGCAGCCTTTGCTCTACACTACCAGCCGGTTTACGTAGCTTAGCCGGTGGATTCCGGTGGTGCTTTGGAGCTTTTATGGAGGCTGGTGTTGGTTGTTTCCAAACCTTCTCTTTCCTTCCGCAGTGCTCCCTTTGTCTGCGAGTAATCATCTCATCCAAGGCCTGGGCATTGTTCAATGGCTGTATGCAGGGGTATTGACTTTGATTGCCCTCTACGATATCAATCGTACCCTATCCGTGGACGGTGCTACTTCGGGCTACTGCTTTGGTGCTGCTTTTGCTGCTTTTTTTGGTGAAGGATACCGCTCTCTTTCTCCTGTTGGGAGACATTTTATTAGTCGGAGCCGGGCTCACCGAGTTGGGTTATTTTTGGGATCAACGCAATGGTTTGGATTTACCTTGAATGGATTTGTGGAAAATGCCATCATTTTCTTCCTCATGGTAAAGTAAATCATAAAACCAGCCCCAATTGATTTCTAAAGTACCTCTACCCTCCCGACCATTGCCTTTATTACTAAGCCTGCTGACGGGTGTAATGTTTTCTTTCTGTACGCCCAGTCAGGAGACCATTGCCGAAAAAGACCGAAGGGCAGCTATTGGCACTCTCTCCCGAATGGAACGGATAACGATTGCCCCAAACGGGGAAATATGGCTCGCTAGAAAAGGGGGTTGTGCCTACTACACCAACAGCCTCGACTCCAATTGGCACATCGGCCCTGATTTGAGTGTACCCGACGATCCAGCTGGCATAATCGCCCAGGAGTTCAGACAGTTTTCTTTTTTCAATGATAAGGTTGGTCTCATCACTGGAGAAGTTTCATTCGGCACATCCCGACAAGCGCACAATGGCTATTTGCGTACAACCGATGCTGGAAAACATTGGGAACTACTCGATTTGGGCATGGAAGTAGACATTAAAAGTGTACATGCAGAAAAAGACGGCAAAGTCTGGCTCGTGGGTACGGTCGGACAACTGCTTTTTTCTAATGATTATGGAAAAAGCTGGACGCAACTTGCCTCGCCATTTGATAAATCCAATGCACCGACCTGTCTTTTGATGGCTGCGGGTGGTCTGGAAGGCTATGCGAGTGGCTATGGTAACCATTTGTGTACCACAGATAACAATTGGGAATCCTGGCGCTATTTGCCTACCCCGCTCGATCAGCTTCAGAAAAAAGTGGGCAGCAAAAAAAATCG
>CALCCE010000063.1 GCA_937899835.1 uncultured Flavobacteriales bacterium
GTATGGACTTTTATTGTCACCTGGTCATCAGCATATACCTCATCGGTGTTTAGAAAAGGGAAGTAGGCCGCGCCATAGCTCAGGTTGTTGTTTCCGTAGAAACCCCTGGAAGTGTTGGCGTCTGCATAATCACTCGCTTCGTACGTATCGAGGATCGTAAATCGGTCCTTTAAAGTGGCACATTGAGTCAGCATCTTTTCCGACAGGGATTTAAATTGTGCTGACGTTAGGGAAATGGCATCGGGAGCCACCAACAAGGTCACTTCATCGATTTTGCTCAAGCTGGCCAGTGCGCTAGCCAATTGGGTATCTGCCGTCAAAGTAGCCGCTCCGTAGGTTCCAGCGGAAGCCACCCAGCAAGGGCCGCCACCGTTGGCGAAATACAACCTCATCGACCGATAAAGGTGAAATGGTGGTTTGTCTTTAATCTCGGCAACGTTGGTAACTGAAGTACCAGAAGCATTGGAAACTAGGGTAATGTCAAGGCCATTTGACGTTGCGTTATAGCCCAGTGAATACAATCCTCCAAAAAGGTCCTCAAACTCCAAGAGCGAGGTGATGCGGTGCAGGCTTCCCGAAGTTGGCACCTTGTCGGTGTAGCCAATGAAGCCAGGAACAGCCGTTGAAACTTGAACAACAGAGCGTGGAAAAGTAGAGATCTCCTCTACGGTGACGCCTGGAATATTATAAGTGCTCATTGATTCTCAGTGTTTTGATTTTGCCGTAGCGGCTTAGTTATTTTCGATGGTCATGCCTTCGTGGGTGAGTTCGATCGACTCTACCGCCACTTCGTTGCCATCAGCTTTGAGCCCTGGGCTCTCCACTTTCACCGGCCAGGCGCGTTTCACTTTCCAGGTCATTACTGGCTCGTGGTTTTCGTCGAGGAGACTGATAGTGATGTCTCGGCGTTCGATGGTATTGAGCGATACGGTGTTCCACCAGTTGTAGAAATCGTTATCGCCTTTGAACACGCCACGCTTCAGCGTGATGTTGTTGTCTTTTTGCATACCAGGCATTTTGATGGTTGAGTATTGTTTGCTCAAACCATCCCGGTATTCGATCACCTGGGTTTCTTTGCTTAAGCCGGATACTTCGGAAAAGGCGCCTTGCGCTCCTCCCCATTCCACTGAGAAGTGAAATACCGGTACTGGATATTCTGCCATGATTGTCGGTTGTAAGGTTTTGGATTAGGCTTCTTGTAACTTATGGGAGAAGCGGAGTATGATAAATTCGGCAGGTCTTACGGCAGCCATGCCTATTTCTACAATGAGATTGCCTTCGAGAATGTCTTGCGGAACCATGGTGGTTCCCAAGCCAACATTTACAAAAAACGCCTGCTCTGGGGTCGATCCTGCCAAAGCTCCCTGGCGCCAAAGGCCGGCAAGGTAATTCTCGATCATCGCCTTCACCTTGGTCCAGGTGTTGGCATCGTTGGGTTCAAAAACAGAGAAGAAAGAGGCGCGTTTCACGCTTTCTTCTACTGTGGTGAAGAGCCGTCTTACCGGAACATAGCGCCATTCGTTGCTATTTCCGTCCAGCGTACGTGCTCCAAATACTAAATCTCCCTTTCCGGTAAACGAACGGATGGCGTTGATGGACTTTCCACCAGTAGCATCTACGTTTAGCGTACCGTGGTCTGCTTCTCCGATTTTCATTGAAAGCTTCGTATACCCAGTGAGGCTCACGTTGGCCGGAGCTTTCCAAACACCACGGTTGCGGTCCACTGCGCAATACACTCCTGCCACTGCACCACAAGACCCAATGTCGGTATTATATACACCTGTGGTTTGCATGTGTCCCTCGATTTCCTCCATGAGGGCCGTATCAGCTAACATGGCAACAATCTCAGCATCGGTTGAGGTTTTTAAATCCGCCAAGCTGTTGTAGTTCCCCAATTTGGTGAAAGAAGGGCCCTGAAGTGGCGTAGAGGTATCGGTGTTAATCGCAATCATTACCTCTGCATCAGTCAACCTTTTTACGCGTCCTACGTGAGGAAAATAAGCAGCTCCATGCATCAAATGGCTGGTCCCGATCTGATCTCGAAAATCAGTAGTAGCATCTGTCAAGGATGCTCCTTTCCAGGTGTCCATGATCACAAAGCGGTTTCCAGTGGCATCACACTGCTGCAACGCCTGTTGCATTAGACTTCCAAAAAGGACCTCCGTATTGAGGATAATAGCATCAGGAATCAAGAGAAGGGTTACCTCATCGATAAGCTCCAAGGCATTCAAACCAGCCTCTAACTCATCAATGGAGGTATTGGTATATCCATCTTTGAAGGCTCCGGCCGAAGAAACCCAGCAAGGACCTCCACCGTTGGCAAAGTAGAGGCGTAAAGACGCCTTCAAAGCAAAGTTGGTTTTTGTAAGTGTAGCAGAAGAAACGGCACGCGTGTAGGGCCCTGACCCTGAGGTGGTAATTTGGAAGGCAATGCCATGCTTTGTGGATATATACCCCGCCTCTTCTACTCCAAAGGTTTCTTCATACTCCACCAATGAAGCGATTCGGACGGGCTTCCCCGGATCAATTTGGGTGTAGCCAACAAAACCGGGTATGGCAGTAGCTACTTGCGCTACCGAGTTGGGGAGGGTAGAGATTTCTTCTACCGTAACTCCGGGGGTGTTATAAGTGGCCATAAGGCGTATTGCGTTTTTAGTTTATAGATTCAGCCCGATCAGCCGTTTTCAATGGTCATTCCTTCGTGGGTGAGTTCAATCGACTCTACCGCTACTTCGTTGCCGTCGGCTTTTAAACCAGGGCTCTCCACTTTCACCGGCCAGGCGCGTTTCACCTTCCAGGTCATTACCGGCTCGTGGTTTTCGTCGAGCAGGCTGACGGTGATGTCTCTGCGCTCAATGGTGTTTAGCGACACGGTATTCCACCAGTTGTAAAAATCATTGTCGCCCTTGAAGACCCCACGCTTCAGCGTGATGTTGTTGTCTTTTTGCATTCCGGGCATCTTGATGGTGGAATACTGCTTGCTCAATCCGTCCCGGTACTCAATGACCTGGGTTTCCTTACTCAGACCGGATACCTCGGAAAAGGCGCCTTGCGCTCCTCCCCATTCCACTGAGAAGTGAAATACCGGCACTGGATATTCTGCCATGGTTGTGTTGTTTTAAATGGTTGTTTTAGTAGTTGTATTGGGTAGATCAAACCTGTTGCAGCAGGTGTGAAAATTTGAGAATGATGAACTCCGCCGGTCGCACCGCAGCCATGCCGATCTCAATCTTGAGCAATCCGCTGGCAGCTTCTGCGGGGGTCATGGTGACCCCTACGCCGAGTTTCACAAAAAAGGCTTCTTGCTCGGTGCCTCCAAGCAAGGCCCCCTGCCGCCACAGGCCGCTCAGGTAGTTTTCGATCATGCCTTTGACCCGCGCCCAGGTAATGGCATCGTTGGGCTGAAACATCACTGGGGCCAAAGCCATGCGCAGTGACTTTTCCACGGTCATGTACAAGCGTTGCACCGGAACGTAGCGCCACTCAGGGCTGTCGCCGTTCAAGGTGCGGGCACCCCATACCAGGGTACCTTTGCCCGTAAAGTCGCGAATCACGTTGATCGATCTTGGGTCGCTGTCGTCTTTGTTGAAAGGCCCTTGCAACGCATCGTTCATGCGAACAGTGGGTTGCGCAATCCCTCTGAGTGATACATTGGCCGGAGCTTTCCAAACGCCTCGGTTCCGATCGTTAGCACAGTAAATTCCTGCAATGGCACCACTCGGTGGCACCGGGATGGTGTGGGTCTTAATGGCCGCATCCAGCTTATTGGAAAACTCTGCCATAAAAGCCGCCAATGCAGGAATAGTAGGAATGTCGGCACGCAAACTTTCCAGGTTGTCGTAGCTCGAAAGATCTGGCCCTCCGCCTGCACCAGCGTGCGTAGTAATGCTCACATAGCGGTCGGGAAAAGGCAAGGTGGTTTCCAGAAAAGGATAATATGCAGCACCATAAGACAAGTTTGCTTGCCCTACTGTCCCTCGAATGGCCGAATCATCGTTGCCGGCAACCGGGTTGTTGAAAGCCACCGGGTCTACCAAAAGCATACGGTCGCCCAAACGGTTGCAAATGCCCAGCGCATGCTGGTATACTGCAGTAGTATTGGTCGAATTGTTGAGTGCCGTGGCATCGGGCACTGCGATGATGGTCACCTCATCAAGAGTGGCCAACTTGTCCAGTCCAGCGATCAAAGCACCACTGGAAGGGGTGTTCACCTGTGGTCCGGTAGAAACTACCCAACACGGGCCGCCACCGTTCATAAAGTAGAGCTGCATGGAAAAATACAGCTTCATGGTGTTGATGTGGTTGGCGGTAAGCGGTGCCGAATTGGTGACCGTGGTAACGCCGGAAGCGGTGGAAATACTCACGCCCAGGCCGGCCAACTGGCCACCGTTGAAGGGAGCCGGACCACCAAAGTAGTGCTCAAACTCCGCCATAGAGCTGATTTTGATCGGTTCCAGTTGATCGAACTCGGTGTAGCCGACAAAACCTGGTACAGAGGTCTTCACTTGACTCACCGAAAAGGGGAGCCGGGAGATTTCTTGAACCTTTACGCCAGGAGTTTTATAGGTGGTCATAGTGCGGTATTGCTAATGAGTGGAAAGCGTTGAATTAGATTGAGGGATTAGCCAGCTTGCATGAGGTGTGAAAAGCGGAGGATGACAAATTCCGAGGGTCGTACAGCCGCCAGGCCGATTTCTACAATCAGTCGGCCGTTCAAAACATCGTCGGTGGTCATGGTGGTTCCCAGGCCTACATTTACAAAAAAGGCTTGTTCGGGTTTTGCACCCGCCAGCGCACCTTCTCGCCACAAGGTGGTGAGGTAGTTTTCTACCATGGCCTTCAGTCGGGTCCAGGTGTTGGCATCGTTGGGCTCAAACACAAAATGGCCGGTCGATTTCTGAATCGATTCTTGCACCACCAGGAACAACCGACGGACAGGCACATAGCGCCATTCGTTACTGTTGCCATCCAAGGTGCGTGCGCCCCAAACTAAAGTGCCTTTGCCGGCAAACTCCCGGAAAACGTTAATGGATTTACCTCCAGTAGCGTCTACATTGAGTCCGGCTTGGGTAGCGTCATTTACCGCCACTACTGGTTCGGCAACACTTTCTAAAGCTATGTTGGCAGGAGCCTTCCAAACCCCACGGTCTTGGTCTACTTTGGTGTAGATGCCCGCCATGGCAGCGCTTGGTGGTAAAATCACCGGGTTTTGCGCGCGCACTGCATCAACGCCATTGAGAATGGCCGGCAATGCAGGGGCAATTGTGGCAGCCCCAGTACCGTTGGTTTGTACAATTTCACGTACTTCTGCCAGTGTGCGGGTGCTGAATTCGGTTGTACCGCCAATGAAATCAACGGTAGCATCGGAAAGCACCAGGGTGGTTTCCAAATAAGGGTAGTAGGCTGCTCCGTATTTCAGGTTATTCGCGCCAACTCCGCTTCCGCCCCTCAGGTCGGAGGTAGCTGAAGAATTGCCCGCAGTGCCCCGGGCTACATCAATAATGGTGAAGCGATCACCGGTAGAACTGCATTGGGTCAATGCCGTGTCCACCAGATCGTAGTAGTGAGCAGCCGATAAGGCATTACCATCGGTGAGTACCAACAGGGTAGGCTCATCTTCTTTTTCAATGAGGTTGAGGGCAGCGGTCAATTGAGTAGTGTTCGCCAGGTTGGCAGCTGCATAGGTGCCAGCAGATACGATGTAGCACGGACCGCCACCATTGGCAAAATAGAGCTGAAGGCTTTCGTAGAGGTAGAACTGAACATCGTGTACCAGTATGCCGCCAAACTTGTTGTTAGCATCAAGGTTCACCGTCATGCGGTTGGCCGGGCCGCCAAAAAGGGCCTCAAATTCTACCATGGAACGAATGCGGGTGGCTTTGGCAACCGAATTTTGGGTATAGCCAATAAAGGCCGGAACGGCAGAATCTACCTGAGCCACTGCGTTGGGCAGGGTGGCTACTTCTTCGATGTAAACGCCGGGTGTTTCGTAGTTGGACATGGTATCTTGGTCGTATTTCTTGAGTCAATTACAGGTACACTACCACTTCGGGCAGGTGACTGGACGAATTCACATTGGGTAGGTGTTCCTTCACGACAGAGGACCCGCTGTCTAGCAGTTGCAATTGCCGACTCGCCTCGGTGTAGGAAATGGGCGCAGTGGAGGCAATTCCTTGCACTCCCGAGCCAGCGGGTAAGCCACTCAACAGTTCGGCTTGTTTTTCAGGAGAAACGGTAGTATTACTGAAGTTCGAACTCGCCCCGGGATCTACCACTGACATGCCGGAAATTGCGGCACCTGTCTTCACGATGTAATAAGTCCAGGTAGCAGAAGCTGGTGTAAAGGTGAGGTTGTAGCCAGTACCAGACACCGCGTTGGTCACCGGTTGGCTGATTTCCAACATGCCGGTAAAACCTTCGTCAATCATGAACTGATCGAAGCGCATGGGCAACTCATCTACAAATGCCCCGATTACTGGATTTTCGATGTTCAACGCATAATCGGAAACCAGAGGATTCATGGAACGCGCATCCATCGTGAAAGAGATTTCTGTAGCGTTGGCAACCGCAGCAACCGATGTATTTAAAATTTCATTCATTGCTCCACTGACCCTTCCCACTTCTACCGTGTGGGCAGTTGCTGCAGAAGCAGTAATCGGATGGGTGTATTCCGAAAGCATCGGGTGTAGCAAAACCGAAGACGGATTTACAATGACACTGGTTCCCGTTCTAATGCCCTCGAAAAAGAGTATTTCGCGGTTGGCCAAGGGCTCGATAGATGAAAGGTCGGTGACGGTATGGAAGCGCACATTTTTTGCCCTGATGCCAAAGCGGAAGAGGGCATTGGAAATGTCGCCTGCCAAAGGAGCGTTGGTTTCATCTGCTTCGTAGTAAACCTCAAAGCCAGTAGGCAGGGTTCTCATGCGCAGCTTGTAGCGCTCCATCAGCTGTGCGGTTTCCGGGGTGGGCACAAACTCCAGGTCGGTGCTCGCCCTATTGCTATAGAAGGTGTGTGTATTGCCTACCGAAAACAGTTTGATATAGGACAGTCTCATGGTTCGCAGTCTTATTTATGGCCAAGGTTGGCGTTAAGGGTAGTGATGGGTTGATCGCTGCCGAGTGGCACTCCTTCCTGAACGGTGATGAGGCGTATCTTATAAATGACCGAAGGCATATACTTGGCTCCAAGGGCTGCCCACAGGTAATTTTGTTGTTCCATTGGCAGGGTGTAGAGTTCAGCCGTCAGGCGTGAAATACCGTCATCCAAACCCGGTGAGTTCTCCTGAGTGAAAATGTTGCGGCTTTGGAAAAAGCCAATGACGCCCGAAAGCCGCTTGAGACTCTCTTTGTAATTGGCGCTTCCACTGGTACCGGCATCGAAATTGGCGGCAAACAGTAGAAAGAGGTTGAGCTTGATTTCCGGGTTTCGGCGTTTTAGAGCACCGGTAGTGACCGAAGCTTCGTAAGGAAGTTGCGCTTTCATCATGCGCTCCTCCTCGATGTTCACCAGGGTGATGCCAATCTTGCCCGCCGTGAGTCCATTAGAGCCGGACTGGTCGAGAATGGCATTGGGCTCTACCGGTTCAATGGCGCCTGGGAATCGATTCGTTAAAAACTGGTTGAGCTCCGTTTCGAAGAAGGAAATAACCTTGTCAATCATTGGGTGTTCCGTTAAAATTTAAAGCGTACTATTCCAGGGCCACTTGAAAAAGCGGCTTGGGAGCAACAGCAGGCCCGTAGGCTCACTATTCCGACATGAAGTTCAGGGGCCCCTGAAAACAATCATGTCGTACACACTAACTCTTCATGTTGTCGTAAAAAGGGAATCTGCCTGGGGTAAACAGTGCTAATGCCCTTTGCTACATAACGCTAATATAGAACAGCCTATTTCTCTGAAAAAGCACCAGTTCACCAACGGACGATCTCAGGCACCACCGGGCGGTTTCGGTTCACCAACGGGAAATCGCATCTTGAAAGTTTTCAACAACCCAAAACTGCCATTTAGAGCCGTTAGCGCATATTTAACACACTTGTAAGTGGAAAACCCATCTCCCGCTTTGGGTTCATTCGATTCACCAACGGACTGATTTTGAAGGTGAACGGGAAGCACAAATACCCTTCGTTGTGCAGAAGTGTCTACACACTATTCGAACAAGACTCAATTCATCGAAATGGGGTCGGAACCACGCAGGGTCATTCCCTTGGATTGCAACTGGTTTTTCAGAAAATGAATCTGTTGGTCCTTTTCCGATAGGTGGGATTGAGAAGTTTCCAGTTGGCGGTTGAGTTCTTCCTGGGTACTGATCATCTCTTCCTGATTTTGCCTTAGCTCTTCTTCCTGGGCCCGCAACTCGGAGGTCAACTCATTTTGTTCGCGGAGCAACTGAACCGTTTGCTCGTTGGTTTGCACAAACGCCAGAGATGCCGCAATGCTGGTAGCCATGCGGTCGAGCAAGGATTTCTCCACTGTAGTGAAGGCATGAAAAGCAGCCAACTCCAGTACACCCAACACCTTTTCATTGGCTTTTAAAGGTAAAATGTAGACCGAAGTAGGAGCCGCGTCACCCAGGCCCGACCGAATGCGCAAAAAGTCGTTGGGCACCTCCGTCATGTAAATAGCTTCCCCTTCCAGCCAACACGTACCGGTAAGTCCCTCTCCTTTGCTCACCCGGTCGGAGGCGTATTTTTGACGGTCGAAGGCATAAGTAGCAGAGCGGTGCAAAAAGGCCTCCCCCTCTTCGGTTTTTACCAGGTATAGCGCCACTTGACTGGCCTTTAAGGTGCGGCTAATGTTCGCCACCAGTTCTTTGGCCAAGACATCGAAATCCTGCTGGTGCTTGCGCAACAAATCGCTTAAGTGATTCAATCCTTCGGCCATCCACTGGCGTTCTTGTTCTTCTTGCGCATTGTTTTGCAACTGAAGCTGCATCTCTTGCAGGGCAAGGCTCAACACATCATTAGCAAAAATCTTCGGGTATTCGGTATCCAAATTGCCCCCTCCTACCTCACGAGCAAATCCTGTAGCCGCTTTGATGCGCTCTACCAGGTTATTGAACGCTTTTTTGGCCTCTCCTAGCTCGTCGGTGTTCATTTTCTCAAACGGCTCCGGAAGCTGGCCATTCGACATTTCTGTGATTCGATCTTTGATGGCACGGATTGGCCGCGACAACCATCGGGTAAAGCGTAGCGTAAGCAACACGCCTACCACAAGCAACACAAGTGTGGCCAATAAAAACAGGCGGATGGTAGAAGTTTCTGCGATGGCCAATTCACGGTCTACTACCGCCTGCAGGCTTGTCAATTCCTTGTTTACCCGAGTTTCAATCGTTCCTAACTCACGCATTATTCCCCCACTATTTCCAAAACCAATGGCCATTTCCAGTTCTACAATTCGATCGAATTGCATGCGGTATTGGTTCAATTTGGCCATGATTTCTTCTTGTGCGGCTTTGAACTCCGGGCGTTCCTGGCTAATGGCATCTATCCGGCTTTGAAACTTGCTGAGATCGGTGTGGAACTTTTCCTGGTATTTGAGGTCATGGCGCAGGAAGAAATCTTTTTCGTGCCTGCGCAACATCAACAGATCAGACAAGTCATAGGGAAAAGCAGCGGCCTCCACCTCGTGGATGGCTTGGCGCAAAACCCCCTCCGCTCCATCATCTTTAAAACCCCTTTCCAAATACAATTGCTGCAGCTGTCCAAAGAGGTCTCGGTACGCTTCTGCCGAATGTCCTACCCCCAACACCCTTTGGGTAAGTCCAAAATCGGCCAACCGAGGTTGCTCCTGCAGTTTTTCCAGCTGTTGTTGCAAGCTATCAATGGCCATGTGAAAACGGAGGGATAAATCACTTGCTCCGGTTTGGTGAAAACGAGCATTGCTCCGCTCTTCCGAAACAAAACTTCTTTGCAGCTGGATGGCTGTAGAAAGGTCGATTCTGACGTGATTGAATTGATTGGCGATGGCATGGATCGAGCGCATGCTGCGAATGGCATTGTACCCGCCGATGGCGGTGAGCGTACAGATAAGACCAAAAGAACCAAACGCAATGGTAAGCTTGGTGCTAAGGCCGCTTTTGAACTTGAACATGATCGGTTGGTAGCTTTATGACAAAATTAGCCTTGCATCACTGTGCCACCGGTTAAATTACGGTTGTGTTAATGCACCGTCAACGACAAAAAAGCAATAACAATTTCACTTTTTATCAGCGTGAAACAAGCCATTGGTTCCGTCATCGACAGAGTCGATTCAGTATACTTGGGTGGGAGAAGTGCAAAAATAGGTCAATTGGGAATGATGGTCACGCTATTTCCTACTAAAACCCAATAAAAACAAGTCTTTTAGCCGATTTATACTTCCACTTCTTCCAGCTCCAAAACCGCCAGTGTTCCGGTTTGGTTCGAGTGAGGCGTTCCGGTTTCCACCAGCTGAAAAAAGTGATCTTTTCCAGAGACATCGATCCGCTCCCGAAGAATGTTGAGGCCCATGCTTTGGTGGGCAGAGCGCTTTTGGCGTTGTTGGTGAAACGCCAGCCCTACCCCATTGTCTTCCACTTCAATTCGAATTTTTCCTGCTTCACTTTCCATGAACCGCACCCAAACCGTACCCCGGCCTTTGCGGGGCAACAAGCCATGCCATATCGCATTTTCCACCAGAGGCTGTACCAAATGATTGGGAACCTTTACGCCTGAAGCGCCCAAAGTTGGATCTACCGCCAGGTGATATTGAAATCGGCCATCAAACCGGCGTTGTTCGATGGACAAATAGAGCTCCAGGCGATGAATTTCCTCGTCCAGTGGAATGTCGGTTTCTCCGGCCAGCGAAAGGTTGAGCCGCACCAGGTGTGCAAAATCAGTGAGGTAGTCCTCTACTTCTTCTTTGCGGTGAGTGTGCAAGTAATCCTGAATCGAGTTGATGACGTTGGCAAAAAAGTGAGGATTCATCATGGCCGCCAGGGCCTGCTGTCGAAGGTCCGACAACTGCTTCTCCACCTGCCTGCGCAAGTGCTCTTTGTGCCGCGCCTGTTGAACGCGCCATCGCGAAAACTGGAACACCAACCACAACCCAACCGTCACCTCTAAGGTCCACCACCACCATTCCAGCCAAAACGGACGCGCTACCGAAAAAGAGTAGCTGCGTATGGTCGACCACTCCGATTGAAAGTCAAAACGGGTGGCCAATTCAAAAGTGTAATTGCCCGGAGGCAAGCTGCGGTAGTCTACCTGATTCGAAGCACTTTCTTGCCAATCTTCTTCCAAACCCAGCAAGCGGTAACGGCACCTCACGTACTCCGGATACCGAAAACTAACCCCCGAAAACTTCACCTTCAAATTGTTGCTGGTGTAGCTCAAATTTCCGGGTTGTTCCAAGGTGAGCCGCTGCCCGCCACCCATCACCTGTTCCAGGTGAGGAAGCGGTGGTGCCAACCCAGGGGTAAGCTCGTTGGGGTTCAGGCGAAAGACACTTTGGTTGGATGACGCCAGTATCATGCCTTCACTGTCCAGGGCCAGGTGGGTGATTTTTTGTCGCGTCACCTCAGGAAAGCAGTGCTGCACCGAATGAAAGCGGTCATCAGCACCCAGGTAACACAAGCCGAGGTCGGTGGTAACCCAAATGCGCCCCGATTGGTCTTCCAAAAAAGAGCGGCATTGCCGATGAGGCAACCCATCTTCGGGGTAATAGGAGCGCCATTTTCCTGCTTCCAGCATTCGAATTCCGTTGCGGGTGCTGCACCACAGTCGGTTTTGGGTATCTACCATCAGCCGCACTACAAACTCCTGTGTAGCGTCTGCGGCTTTCACCGGGTAAAGGCCATCACCATCAAAGGTGAACAAACCTTTGGGCGTGCCGATCCAAAGCAAATTGTTTTGGTCTACCACCAAGGCATTCACCCGTTGGTTCAACTGATCAAAGGACGGCTTCCGAATCACCTTATCCTGATAGATATAGCGAAAACTGTGAAACAACCCACACCAAATGCCTCCCAGCTGGTCGGCAGACATGCAATTGCACCCCTGCTCGTTGTCAATCATCTCCACCCCTTCCCGGGTAAGGCGTCCCAACCTTGAGGCAGTACCAACCCACACACCACCATCGGGCGCTTCTAAAAAAGAAAACACCAACTCGTCGTCCCCAATTTCGGGGAGGTTCAAAGACACAACACCCGTGTAGTCGCCCCGGTAGATGTCTCCGTAGGTAGCCACATAAAGTTGGCCATCGGCAGTGCAGGTAACGTAGCTGATGGGTCGGTTAGGATCGTTTTCAAAAGGAATGCGAAAGTGGTTTTCCTCTATCCAAACGCGGTACAAACCATCGCCGAAAGTACCGATCCAAATGTTGCCCTCCCGGTCGAAATTCAAGTCATTGATCAGCGGCATTTGCTCCCAGATGTGCCGGTTCACCTCCATGAGCAAGCCCTTTTCATCCAGCAAGTAGAGGCCCTTGTAGCCCGAAAGGAACCAAATACGGCCCTTGGGATCGCGTTTGAGAATCGACCGGCCCGCATGGCCCTCCACCTCGAACACCTTCACCAGCTCCTCCCCGGATTGGTAAAACACCTGGCCACCTCCGGTAAGCCACAAACGCCCCAAGGTATCGTGGGTCATAGCATCTACCTTGATGCCCTTCAGCTGCTTTTCGAATAACAAAGTGGACGTATCTGCCTGTTGCCGGATCACACCACGGTCGGTGCCGATGTAGAGCGCTCCTTCAGGAATTTGATGCACATAGGCATACAGACGCTTTCCTCCTGGCCAGGTGTAGGAATGAAAGTGAGCACTGTCCCGAAAAAATAATTCGTCGGAAATGGTCACAAACCACTGCCGGTTCCAACGGTCGGTTTCCATCTGGTGAAAAGTAGTGCTGGCCGAATCGAAAAGCGCCTGATCGTCCCCCTCAAATTGCACCGGCAGCAGTTGGTAATCGTTCAGTTCAAAAACCGTTTCCTGGTAATAGGCCACCGTAGAACGGGTTCCCGGATGGTGATCAATGCTCAACACCATGTTGTTGAGGATGGGCTGGCTGAAATCGTAGGTTTGAAAATGGTGGCCATCAAAGCTCACCAAACCGTTGAGGGTACCGATCCACAAAAGGCCCGACTCGGGATGTGGCGCTACCCGAAAAACGACTGGCGAGGGCAATCCGTCTTTCATCGCAAAACGCTCAAAAACCACGGTTTGTGCCGTCGAGTGCCATCCCAACAATACCCACCACCCCATGAAACACCACCGCAACAAGGCCACCATGGCTCAGGAATGGCTTTGGGGCAACTGGCTCATGTGGGCCACGTGGCGCATGAAAAGGTCTTTCTTTCTGCGGGAAATCTCCACCCGTTGGCCGCCGGCCATCAAGGCGTAACCTACGTCCTCAAACACGTAGCCTTTCAGGTGTTCCAGGTTGATGAGGTAAGAGCGGTGGATGCGTAAAAAGGGCGGGGTAGTGAAGGCCTCCTCGTAGTAGCGAATGCCCCGCGAGGCGGTGATGTGCGAACCATCGATCAAATAGAAATGCGTGTAGCTGTTGTCGGCCTCCATGAAAACGATTTCGTGAAAACGCACCAGCTGAAAGCCTTTTTGGTGCCGAATGGTCAACACCTGATTGGCCTCTTGCTGAGGAAGAAGCAATTGATCCAGCACCGACCGGTACAAGCGTGCATTGGCCTTGCTCTGGTGAATCCAATGGTGGGTTTCCAGCACCCGGTCTACTGTAGCTTGCAGTTCATTTGCCTTCACGGGTTTGAGCAAGTAGTCGGTGGCCCGCACCCGAAAAGCCTGCAGCGCATATTGGTTGAATCCGGTGGTGAACACCACCTGAAACTGCCGATCGGGCAGCGAGTCGAGCAAATCGAAGCCTCCTTCGCCAGGCAACTGAATGTCAAGAAACACCACGTCTGGTCTTTCTTCCTCCAAGCGTTGGCGAGCGGCTTGCACGCTGGGCGCAGGCGTTAATAATTCCAAATGGGTCGTGTGGGCAGTGAGCAGGCGGAGCAGTTGTCGGCGGGCAGCCGGTTCGTCGTCCACCACAAGGGTTTTGAGTTTCATGGGTGCATTTTTTGGGTGGGCACCTGAATGTGCATTCGGGAGTGGCTCCCGTGGGCCAGAGCGCTCTTTAAGATAATAAAGTCCTTGCAAATTTCGCAACGCATGCACCAGAGGTCGTTAATCGAAGGAAGAGGTTGACCGTAGTTTGCAAATACGATCCGGTATTTGACCCTGTAGCAAATGCTGGCAAAGCCCACATTGGTATAGGAATCAGTCAGGCACGTATGCCCATCCAACCGATGAGAAAAACCAATGGCTTGCGAAGAAAGCCACCCGCTGGTATAAGCGCGAAACCAACTGTTTATTTGAGTGGCGAAACCGGTAAGGCGACATCGGCTTGCTGAGTCGCTTCAAACGTGCGAAATACCGTTCTCAAAAAGACCCCTGCCGTTCAACAAAGGGGTGACTCCGTATTCAAAAAGGAGCAATAAGCGGACTGAGATTCGGGTAAATTGCCAGGGTTGCAACCCGATTACATCCCATGGCCTGCCGCGGAAGGCGATACCCAAATTACATTCCAAATGAAACGCATACACTTCTTTTTTACAATGCTGGCCATCGTGCTGGCGGGCTCTTGGAGCCCCTCCTATGCCCAAGGACAACCCCAATGCACGTGCTTCGACCTCGGCAACCCCGTAGTTGGCGCAGACCTGGACATCAACCTTATAGCCGGACCCAACGACCCGGGTGGTTGTTGCTGGCAGTTTCGCCTGTCCAATACCGTAGCCAGCGGCTGCCAGTTGCCCTGGCCCAATGAAATCCGCATTTCGCCGGGCACTACTACCCTGCCGCTACCAGGGTGGCCACCCACCAATTTTAGTGTGAACACTCCGCCCGATTGGTCGGCCACTCAGGTAGGGCCCGACATCATTTTTACCTACACAGGTTTGGCCCCCGGCCTCAACTCCGGTAGCACCGTTCCGGTAGGCACCATTTGTTGGAGCGATCCGGTGAACATCGGCTGGTTTTCTCGGGTGGATTTTGGAGGCTGTCAGGCCGAAGATGTAGGCTTTATGAATTGCACACCACTGCCCGGCGACTGCCCCGAGGAATGCTATTGGACCATCAACGGCAACAACAATACCGACGGCACCAACTTTTTGGGCAACAACAACCCCACCGACCTGGTGATTGGCACCGGGGGCACCGACCGCTTGCGCATTCTCGACGATGGCCGGGTTTGGATCAATCGGCCGGCAGGAGGCTTCCCGGGCATAACCCCGCAGGCCCAGGTGGACATCGTGGGCGACCTGGCCTTGTCCAACCCTCCGCCTTTTGGGCGTAAGATTCTCACCGGCTCGGATACCCGCTTGAACCTTCACCTGAACACCGATGCCAACAACAGTACTTCCTGGATTGAGCTCAACGGTTTTGATCAGGGCAACAACGGAGCCCTGAGTCTGGCCGGCGACCGGGTCAACCTCCTGTTTGGTTCCGATGGCAGCAACACCAGCCAAGTGGGCCAAACCGGGTTGCTGCTGGACAACAATGGCTTTGTAGGCATTGGTACCGGCAGTGCCAGCACACCCCCTATCGCGCAGCTGGATGTTAGGGGAAATAATATCTTCCTGGGTGGTGCAGGCACCAGTGGCTTTGTGTCGCGCTTTGCCTCCATGGGCGAGTCGGGCAATCCCGGAGAATGCAACCTGTTTGGTTTCCGGGCACAAACTGCGGCCGATCAGTTCATCAACATGGGGCTGATTTCCGGAGCTCCCACCATCTCCTGGGGCGAAACCCACGACCTGGAATTCCTGGCCGACAACGGCCCAGGATGCGGCACTTTGGTGATGCGCCTGCACAGCCCGCGCAGCATCGGCGGCAACCCCAATGTGGTGATGGAAGTATTTGGTTCGGCCCTGGCCACCAGCATGTTCATCAACTCCGATCGGCGGATGAAGGACGGTGTGGAAGGCCTGGAGAGCAGCCTTGAAGTGATCCGGAAACTCAACGGCGTAAGCTATGAAATGCGTTCTGAAGCCTTCCCCAGCTATCATTTTCAATCGGGCCGCCAATTGGGATTCATTGCACAAGACGTGCAATCCGTTTTGCCCGAACTGGTGTTGGAACAGGAAGATGGCTACCTCGCGGTGAATTACGATGGGGTGATTCCGGTACTGGTAGAAGCGGTGAAAGAGCTGGACGAGCGGCAGGAAAGCCAAAGCAACCAGGCAGAAGCCATTGCCAACCTGCAAGCGCAAAACCTGGCACTCATGGAGCGATTGGCAGATTTGGAAGTGGAGCTCAACCAGATGTGTGCCTCCGGCTGCGCTGGCTTGGAGCGTCCTGCCCCGGCCCTGCAAGGTGCTCGTTTGGAGCAAAACGTTCCCAATCCTTTCCACCGGCAAACTACCATTGCCTACTTCCTGCCCGAGGGCACCCAAAACGCTTCGCTAAAAGTGTCTTTCCTCAATGGAAAAGTTTGGAAGGTCGTAGAGCTATCCGCAGCCGAAGGTGAAGGTTTTGTGGTGCTCAACACCGACGGCCTGTCGGATGGTACCTACGTGTATTCCTTGTTGGTGAACGGGGTACCCGTGGCCACCAGAAAAATGGTTCTGGATCAATGATGCCTTGATCCTGAACGGGGTGAAAGAGGGCGGCCGGTGGGTTGCCCTCTTTTTTGTTCATGCCTTGTGCCACCAGCAGATCTGATGGGTGGACGGTTCATTAATCGATTGCTTGTTTTAACGTGCGCCAAAGATCATTGATAGGTGGGTGTCGTAGCAAACTACATTCAATACTGCAGGATAAATTAGAGTTCGATGTTGAGCGTAGTTGGCTACAACGATCCGGTATCCTTTGCATGCCATAAAGTCGAATGCCGCCTATCTCTATTCGCTGTTCCAAAACACACCTTAGAATAATTGGTAAGTAGGTGAAGTTGCAAACAACACCGAATAATGTGGAAAGCTGAGCGTAGTTCGCAACTACGATCAGCTTTCCTTTGCCTAGCAGAAAGGTAAATACCGCCTGCCCTACCCCCCTCCATTGCGACTGAAGGCTGGTCCCGGGGGGTAGAGGCCGGGGCCAGTGCCAAATATAATTTGGCCCCGGCTGCTCGAGAGGTCGGGGCCACTCCCAGGGAACCGACTGGCCCCGGCCGCCGAACTACGCGGGGCCAGTGTCGGCCAAAGTGGCCCCGGCTTCCCGACAAGCCGGGGCCAGCCTATGCAATCACTCAAAGCCGTTTTAAAATGGATCGGGCGGGACCACCCTCCACTTTAGGCCGGGGCCACCTCAACGACCAGCGTTGGTTCCGGGCTACAATGGGTATTGTCTTCGGTTTTTTTCGAAAAAGTCCATGATTTCTCCAAGGTATCAGCTTCAAAAACCGCCGAAGGCGGGGTCAAACGGAAGGACTACTCAGGGCCGTTTAACAGTGACGGCTGGTTCCGGGTCATACTTACCGCTGGTGCCATATTTTCTCAAAAATCACCTAACGGAATAGATGGTGAGAAAAAGATGTTGCGGTTGCTTCGGGGCCACCAGGTGGGGCAACGTTGGTTCCGACCCACTCCGAGCGTCTTGACTTCGAAGCCCTGGGTCAACCGCAATCGTGCGGAGTGATGTTGTCGGTTAACATGAAACGGTTTGCAAGTGCATCATGAAACGGCGGATAGCAGGGTGCTGTAGCCAACTACGATCCGATATCGTAAGCGTCAAGCAAAAGCTGGCTTAGCCGAAAGACCGTTGCTCAACTCAAACCGACCGGTAGCGGCTGAAACCCAACCGGTTTTAAATTCTGTTGCTGTTCTGTGAAAAGAAATTTTATCTTGGTTTCAGACTGGATATAGTTCCTGTTGTTATTAGCCCCCCATAAATTTTAACCCTATTTAACGATAGTTAGATAAAGACTTGCCTGTCGAACCGCGTTTCGATGGACTAACCTTAAAGACTTCAGGAATTGCCCCATGTCCTGGTCTGCGTTCTGTTTTTATTCCCAACCTTTTGAATGAACGCATCCTGCTTGGGAGTTGCTGAGGTCGACGGTAGTGGTTTTGCCGCACCGATACCCTGTCGTACACTTAATTTTTCATCCCCATGAAAGCAGTATTAGTTTGCCTCCTAACCTTGTTGGCTTTGCAAGGCTCCTTTGCGCAAAGCACCGACAACGTGCATGCCCTCAACCTGGCACCCACCCACATTCCCCAATCGCCGGATGCGGCCTCTTTGGGGCAATACGGCAGTCACCCGGTGAGCAATTACACCGGCACCCCACAAATTCAAATTCCGCTGCACACCTTGCAGGGCCGCACCCTGAGTTGGCCCATCGGCTTAAGCTATCATGCATCAGGACTTAAGGTGGAGCAAATTGCCTCTTCTGTAGGGGCAGGTTGGTCGTTGCAAGGCGTGGGCAGCATCAGCCGGCAGATTCGGCACCTGACCGATTTTGGCATTACCGGCATGACCAACGGCCTCGTATCGGGCAATCACCAGTTACCGGTTTTTGTAAATACCGGCAATTGCAACATCGGCCTGGAAGACGGTAGCATCAGCCCTTCAAGCGTGGCGGATCTGGAACTGAAGTACCTGAAAAACGAGTACGACATGGAGCCGGATCATTTCTATTACAACTTTGGCGCTTATAGTGGCAGCTTTGTGTTCGACCGCAACAAGCAAGCCCTCTTCAACACCCCTTTCTTCACTTCGATGGTCCACCCGGTAATGGACAGTGATGGCTGGACGTTTATCACACCCGATGGTTTTACCTACACGTTTGGCACTCAGGCCGATAATTGTGTGGAATGGACGGAATACGACCTCAACCTGTACGGAAATCCTTATTCCTCCCCCCGCAATCAGGCTACTGCCTGGTACTTAAAAGAAGTGGAATCGCCCGATGGGGAGCGGATCGTATTTGAATACCAGAGCTATGCCCTCAACTACACGGGCGTGGACTACAACAGCCGCACTTATTCGCCCAACCCTAACAACTATTCCACTTATAGTTCCAACACCATTAGCCAAAATACTGTGGCCATTCAGGGGCGCTTGTTGTCGAAAGTCCGGCTGATCAACAATTACCGCGAGGAGCGCATCGAATTGAGCTACACCAGTGGCCGCAACGATGTGTCAGGTGCCATGAAGCTGGACCGAGTGGACGTATTCCACAAAGACCTGGTACACAATGCGGACCAACTGGTGAAAAGCTTTGTGCTGAGCTACCACAATGAGAGCAACCGCCTTTGGCTGGCCGCGGTACAAGAGCTGGGAAGCAACGGCAGCAGTGGCGACCGCCTGCCCCCGCACAGTTTCAGCTATCAGCAGCGTTCGGCGTTTCCCAATCACCGCTCTTACGAACAAGACTATTGGGGCTACTACAATGGCAAAGCCATTCCACCGGGAGCAACCTCCGGACATGTGCCTTCGAAAGCTTATTTCCAAGGGCAGGAATACCTGTTTGCCAACGGCAGCGACCGCTCCGTAGATGTCCACAAAATGATGTACGGATTGCTCTCCCGCATCGATTATCCGACCGGCGGTTTCACCCTTTTTGATTACGAGCCCCACACCTTCAACAATGCTGCCTATGCAGGTAGCCAGCAAGGCGGTGGCGTGCGCATCAAGCGCACCTCAACTTACGACCATGCCGGTTCGAGCCAGGCCATGGTGAAGCGTTACCACTACACCGTGGAACAGGAGGGCAGCCCGGTTTCCAGCGGCAAGCTGCTTTGGCGGCCTACCCATGTGATGCCGGTAGACCTGCCCGACCCTTCGTCGAACTGCGCCTGGGGTTGTGCTACTGCGCCCTACCTGCAATTCAGCTCGGCCTCCCTGGTATCGGGTGGCAAC
>CALCCE010000064.1 GCA_937899835.1 uncultured Flavobacteriales bacterium
AAACCAATCAGGAGCCAACCTTCAGATACGGCACACTTCCAGCTGCTGCAATGCGGTGCTTACGGTAGACAGCGCTTTTCTAAATGAAGGCACAATTTCCTTCCAAGGAAGCGTAGGCAACAACAACTACCGTTCGGAGTTGATCCTGAATACTGGTAAAATCACCAACGGTCCGAATGGTGTCATTTCCTTTGACCCAACATTTGGTATTCGCATTCTTCGTGCTGGTGTCCGGAACCAAGGCCTTATTACCTTGCAAACCCGTCCCGCCTCCATATTGGGCGACTCGCTGATCAACGAACCTTCCGGTAGCATTGTCGGGCGGCAATCCCTCAACTTAGGGAACACGCGGTTTATCAACAATGGATCCATAGAAGCGGGTAACAATGTGGCCAATTTCCCAATCAGTGGGAAAGTAAACATGCAAGCCAATGCCGTTGTCAACACCACCATTCAAGGGCTCACTGCCGGATCGCAATTCGACCGGTTGCAATTTTCTGACTCGGCTCAGTTGAATGGCATCCTCAATCTGAGTTTGGATACCAACCTCTTTCAGCCGGCCATCGGCGATAGTTTTGTCATTCTTACTGCCTCCGCTGTAGTAGATTCGTTCGCCAACATTACCGGGCAAGGCATAGATTCCACACGTTACCTACACGTGTTGTACCGGCCCAACCGGGTGACGGTGCGTTGTGGTTTCCCTCCGGTATTGCCAACCGATACCATTTTTGCTTCCGCAGGTCCCAACGGCACCATTTCTCCTGCTGGGGCGATTGAGCTGCCACGCGGAGACGATCAAACTTTTATCATTACCCCCAATACCGGATATCACATCGACAGTTTGTTGATCGATGGGGTAGGGGTAGCACCAACCGATACGTTTAAGTTTACCAACGTACAGAGCAACCGCAGCATTGCCGTCACTTTTGCCCTCGATACCTTTAGCATTGTGGCGAGTGCTGATGCCAACGGTAGTATTGCACCCTATGGTGCCAGCATAGTTACTTTTGGTTCCAACCAAACGTACACCATCACCCCCGACAGTTGTTTTGTGATTGCCGATGTGGTGGTAGACGGTGTATCACAAGGGGCGATCAATCAATTTACCTTTTTCGCGGTCGATACTTCGCACACGATCAGTGCAACTTTCGAACCCAACGATACCGTCAACATTACGGCCAACGGACCCACCACCTTTTGCAGTGGAGGTGCGGTGGTACTCAATGCGGGAACCACCTTCGCCAATTACTTATGGTCCACCGGGGCTACCGGCAATGCGATTTCTATCAATACTTCTGATTTATATTCGGTAACAGTTACTACCCCCGGAGGATGTGTGGTAGTTTCAGATACCATTCCCGTCAATGTATTGCCGTTGCCGGCTGTGCCCACTGTTGCTTCTAACAACGGCAACCAACTTTGCCCCGGCGATAGCATTTTGCTTACTTCATCGCCTGCCGCGCAATACGCGTGGTCGAATGGAGATACCACGGCTTCCATTCAGGTAACCACTGCTGGTACTTATCAGGTCACGGTGACCGATACCAACCAATGCGCGCGCGCTTCGGCCAATTTTGTAATCAACGGGCTCAATTTGCCCAATGCCAGTATTTCGACCAATGGACCGGTGACTTTTTGTGCTGGTGGCGGTGTGCAACTATCAGTTGCCAATGCAGCCAACATCCTTTGGAACACGGGAGCGACTGCCAATGCAATCACTGCCGTCAACAGCGGCACCTATAGTGTTGTAAGCTCTAATGTATGTGGTAGCGATACCGATTCGGTAAGTGTTACAGTGCATCCCATTCCTACAACTCCGGTTATTTCGGCCAACGGTGGTTTGTCTTTCTGCACCGGCAATTCAGTTACTTTGACTGCTGATAGTTCGACCAGTTATGTTTGGAACACCGGTTCTACCGCACGTTCAATCACCGTAAGTACTACCAATCAATACCAGGTGACCATAAGTGATGCCAATGGTTGTACTGCAACTTCAGCACCTACACAGGTCAGTGTGGCGCCACTACCAACAGCACCGATCGTAAATCCAAGTGGTTTCAACTTTATTTGCCCGGGTGATTCCTTACAGCTTACTGCCAGTGGTGCCAGCAATTACCTTTGGAGCACCGGAGCTACATCCAATAGTATTTTTGTTGCTGCTCCTGGTGTCTACACGGTGGCCTCCATTGATTCTTGTGGTACCAGCACCTCCAATTCAGTAAATATCGGTCTTCGGAGTTTGCCCAATACCACTGTGACGGCCAGCGGCCCCACCACATTTTGTGCGGGGGGAAGTGTTGTTTTGAGTGTGCCCAATGGTGGCAGTTACCTGTGGAGCAATGGAGCTACCACTCCGTCTTTAACCGTTACTTCCAGTGGAACTTACTCGGTGATCGTGAGCAACACCTGTGGAGTGGATACTTCTGTTGCCACTACAGTTACGGTTCTTCCAGTACCCAATCCAAGTATCAGCCCTTCGGGCAACCTCAGCCTTTGCAGTGGCGATAGCCTCCTTCTGAGCACCGGAGCGTTCAATGCCTACCAGTGGAATACCGGGGCAACAAGTGCTTCTATTACCGTGTCGAATGCCGGTTTTTACCGGGTTACGGTCACCGATGGCAACGGCTGCTCCAGCAGCACATCGAATACGACGGTGAGCCTTACCAATCCTTTGGTCAGTTTCTCGGCCGACAATCCAGTCAACTACCTGCCCGATTCCACGGTAAGCTTGAGCGCGGTTACCAACGGCACCATTGTTAGCTATCTGTGGAACTTTGGAGATGGTAATACTGCAACGCAAGCCAACCCAACCCACAACTATGCGCAAAGTGGGTTTTACACCGTTTCCCTCACCGTAACCGATAGTACGGGTTGCGTAGATTCGATTACGCGAAACAACTACGTGCAGGTATGGGATTTGTTTGCCAATACTGCATTGCCTACCGGTACCAACGGTTCGGTGGTGAGCGTGTCTTTTCTCGATTCACTCAACGGATGCGCTGCCCTCGACAGCAGCAACTCCCTCGGTGGTGGTGATGTGTTGGTAACTACCGATGGTGGACAAAGCTGGTCGGTTTCACCCACCAATACACCCAGTCGTTTGCTCGATATTAAATTGATCGGTTCATCGGCCTTTATCTCTGGCACCAACGGGTTGATTTGCCGCTCGACCAATGGCGGCCAAACTTGGGTGCCTTTCACAACGGGCACCACTGCAGATTTCTACCGGTTGTATTTCACCTCACCGAATTCCGGCTGGGCCGTGGGCAGTGGAGGTATTATTTGCTATTACAACGGCAGTTCTTGGATACCGCAAACTTCGGGTAGTGGCAGCACCCTTCGCGGCTTCTTTAGCCGTGGAGGCGGTGCCTGGGCAGTAGGCTCTGGCGGCACCATCCTCTACAATGGTGGAGCTGGTGGAGGCGGAGGCAGTTGGGGTAGCCAGTCGTCGGGCTTTGGTGGCAGCCTCAACGGCATTGGCTTTGCCAATGGCGCTGTAGGTTTTGCAGTAGGCAGTGGTGGAACCATTTTGGGCACCACCAACGGTGGCGGCACCTGGTCTCCGCTCAACAGTGGCGTGCCCTTCAATCTCACCGGTGTGTATTGCGTTAGCCCTCAGGTTTGCTACGTAACCGGCGAGAACGGTTGCGTCCTTTATACCAACGACGGTGGAGTTACCTGGATCGTTTACTCGGTGGGCAATGCTGATGACCTCAATGGTTTAGACATCGTTGGTTGCAACGGCTACCTGGTTGGAGACGACGGAGGGGTATATGCCTTCACCGATACCAGCAGTTTACCAACGCCAACCATTACCGCTAGCGGTTCAACCACCTTGTGCCCCGGCGATAGCGTGGTGTTGACCGCCAGCGCGGCCGACAACTATTTGTGGAATACCGGCGATACTACACAATCCATTGTAGCAACCTTAGGTGGCAACTACGTGGTAACGGTGTTCAACCAATGCGCAGCAGTTAGTTCTGCTCCACTCAACATTTCGTTTTCCAACCCACTCAATGGCTTTACCGCCGACAACCGCATCAACTTTTTACCGGATCGCACGGTAGCTTTCAACGCAAGTACCAACGGTACGATCAGCACCTACGCCTGGGACTTTGGGGACGGAACTACTTCCAATGCAGCTGCTCCGAGTCATGACTATCCCAATCAAACCGGAATCTATGACCTTAGCCTTACGGTAACCGACAATCAAGGTTGTTCGGCCACCCAAACCAAGCTCAACTATGTGCAGGTGTGGCAAATAATTGACAACGA